>JAQUCU010000088.1:9486-11901 GCA_028686055.1 Desulfuromonadaceae bacterium | reverse complement strand
TCCCCTGCTGATAATTCGTTGCCGGGCCACATACGTATTAAGAGCTGGATGATTCGCCTTTTCAAACAGGTAGGTGTATCGATCTGGTTGTTTCTAAATGGCAAGCGAATTATCTCCGAATATCACCTGGACAAGCTGAACATCCATGCCGGCCCAGGCGGGGTGCTTCTCATCCGGAAACTTCCTATTCCGGTGTTTGTCACCTGTCATCACACCTACTGGCAGCAATATACCCACATCAAATCTCAGTTCTGGAAGCGCATATTCCTGCCGTTTGAACAGAGGACATACCGTCTCGCCGATAAGATCATTTGTGACTGTGAAGATACAAAACGGGTACTGATCGAGCAGTATAATGTCCCATCAGGAAAAATAACCGTCATTCATTGTGCAGTGGATACCGGAAAATTCCACTTCGAAAACCTGCCGAAGAAGTCTGACTGTGCACTCTATGTAGGTCGCATCGCCAAGCGGAAGGGCATCGACTTTCTTATTCGCAGTATGCCCTTGGTTGTACGGACAATCCCGGATGTTCAACTCCTCATTGGCGGAAAAGGGAGTTATCTGGAAAAAATGAAGCATCTTGTCAGACAACTGGACCTGGAGCGGAATATCACGTTCCTCGGCTTCGTCCCGGATGATCAGCTGAATACGTTGTACAATCAGGCCCAGTGCGTTATCGTCCCCTCTGTATTCGAGGGGTTCGGCATCACTGTTATCGAAGCCCTGGCGGCCGGGACACGGGTAGTCGGGACCGACACGGATGGAATCAGGGAAATTCTGCGGAACGGGGATTATGGCAGGCTGGTCCCCTATGGTGATTGCTCCGCTCTGGCCGATGCCATCGTTGCCGAACTGAATGAGCCCAAAAGAGCCGAAGCTTTACGAGCGGAATACCAGGTCGAGCAGTTCAGGAACAGATATTTGGAGATACTGGGAGGATGATCACGCTCCGATGAATGCACTCTGGACCAAATACCTGCCCGGCATCATCAGGGAATGGCTGGAGGGAAGACCCCAACTCCAAAAAGCAATTGGCAACACCGGGTGGCTGCTGTTCGACCGGGTCCTCCGGATGGTGATCGGGGTGACCGTCGGCGCCTGGGTCGCCCGTTATCTCGGCCCGACCCTTTTCGGGGAACTTGCCTACATCATCGCCTTCATCGCTTTTTTTCAGGTCATCGCCGGTCTTGAAGCGGATGGCTTCATCGTGCGGGACATTGCCAGAAACCATGGAGATACTGCAGTCATTCTCGGCACGTCACTCAGGCTCCGGATTATCAGCGGCATCATCTGCTGGCTGGCCGCCATAGCCCTGATGTACCTGTTCCATTCGGACGACAGGCAACTCTGCCTGCTGGCCGTCATTGTCGGCGCCATGTTGGTCTTTCAGGCCTCCGACACGGTCGACCTCTGGTTTGAGAGTCAGAGCCAGAGCAAACGGACAGTCCTCGCGAAGCTCGTCTCATATCTCTTCTCCAATGGCATACGGGTTTGTCTGCTGCTCATCAAGGCTCCGCTGATTGCCTTTGCCGGGGTTATCTGCCTGGAATCGGCCGCCCTGGCGGTCGCCCTGTTCGTAGCCTACCGGCGTTTTCCGACCGATGGCCGTTGGCAGGCCGACATAGCTCAGGCGAAAAAGCTCCTGCACCTCTGCTGGCCGTTTGTCGCCACCGGAGTCATGATAACCGCATACATGAGAATCGACCAGATCATGCTCAAGGAGATGCTCGGCGAAAAGGAGCTCGGCATTTATGCGGCGGCACTCGCCCTGGTCCAGGCATGGAACATCATTCCGGGAACCCTGGTTGCCAGCCTGGCGCCGTTCGTCGCCCGGAAAAAAAGCCGCGGCGAAGCGGAGTATCAGGATGCACTGGTGATACTATTCCGTTTTTTTGCTATAGTGGCATTCGTCGGGGCAGGACTGACCGCAGTGGTATCACCCTGGATCGTGGAGCTTCTGTACGGGTCCGAATTCCGGTCATCGGCAGTTGTACTGAGTGTTCTCGTCTTTGTGATTGTCTTCGTATTCCAGGGAATGGCCCAGACATTATGGGTGGTCAACAATAACGTACGGATCGCAAATCTGGTCGCCACCTTCCTGGCAGCGCTGGTGAGCATTATTGCCAACCTTTTCCTGATCAGGAAATTCGGGATCATGGGTGCTGTCTACTCATACCTGCTCGCCCAGGGTGCATCGGTTATGCTTTTTCCCTGCCTGTTCAGGCGGGACCTTTTCAGCCTGTACAAAAGAGCCTTTCTGGGGCTGGGATCGGGAAAATGAACTTTATTAATGACTTCATAAAGCGGGAACTGCTCCGCATTAATCGCCTACTCGACACCTTGCAAAACCTCCACCTCGTAACCATCACCAAAGAGGATCTGATCAGATTTCGCGGAACGGGATACCGCCGG
>JAQUCU010000088.1:5107-9386 GCA_028686055.1 Desulfuromonadaceae bacterium | reverse complement strand
GAGGATATTACGCCTCTTAAAACGACTCAAGTCCGCATTCTGCCCGATTTGGAAGACTATCTGGATGCGTGGCGGGTTTTGGCGAATGGCACTCCGATGCACTCTCCAGAATGGTTGCTTGTCTGGTGGCAGTTTTATGCTAAGCCGGATGATGAGCTGAGCGTGCTGCTTTTCCACGAACCGGAAGGGGCACTTGTCGGCTTGGCACCACTCTATATCAGGATCGAGGGAAAACGCAGGATTGTTTGCCTTCTCGGCTCTGGCGATGCCTCAACCAACCACACAACCTGGCTGACTGCGGCCGGGTGGGAACAACGGGTAAGCAAAGCGGTAGCTCAATTCCTTCTCGGCTTGAAATCTGGCTGGAACTGTGTACAACTCGACTCGATCGATGCTGATAACATGGCTGTTAGTGCTACCGTGACACACATGGCAGAAAATGGCTGTCTGGTGCGCAAGATACCGCGCCATAACTGCTGGAAAACAGTGCTCCCATCAACCTGGGAAGAGTACCTGATGATGCTTTCCCGTTCACATCGCAAACAGTGCCGCAGTCTGCATCAGCGATACTTCGAGTCGGGTCGGGTAAGGATACATACTGTAACAAGCACAGCAGATTTCCATCAGGGCTTTGAAATACTATTGCAACTCCATAGCGCCCGCTGGGGTGATTCGACTAAACTACTTGGTTGCTTTAGTAACCAAATGTTCCGTGAGTTTCATGAAACGGTCGCTCTGGAGTTGCTGAAGCGCAACCAGTTACTGCTTGTGTGGCTGGAATACGATGGTAAACCGATCGCAGTGGAGTACCAATTCATTGACAAAAGAGCTGTTTATTCATATCTGGCGGGAATGGACCCTTCGGTTACCGAATTCCCACCGGGCAATCTTTCAATAATGGCCTCGATTCAGGCTGCAATTACTCATGGCTGTGAAACATTTGACCTCTCGCGTGGCGACCAGCCGTACAAAGCACACTGGCGGGCCACCCCCACTGCTTGCCATGATGTTTTACTCTGGCCAGAACACATTCCAGGCCGACTGAATCACGCCATGTGTGGCATGTGCACCCTAGCTGAGTACGGGAAAAAACAGGCTGTTAAATGGGTCAAGGTCAGGACCCCCCAGCATTTCATCGATGTGTGGCGGCGACTACGGTATACTATGACCGGAAAGCGTAAAAGCCCTCGCAAAGCCGGCACCCCAGATTGAACATGCATTTTTCAGCGATACGGCCGAAAATCTGAAACAGTAATTTCCGGCGCGCGTTTGGTTGATCTACCTCAGTAAAAACACCTTTAACGTGATTGTTGAGAGTCTATTTTGAAAAAAAACCTGATCATCAATGCCGGATTCATAATATCTCTGATTATTCTGGGATCAACTGCGCTCCTTTCCCATTGGTATATGGACGAACTAGACCGTATCAACAGCCGGGAAAGCTACACCTTTACTCTAACACTCAAGCTGGACAGACTTCTCTTAGATCTGAAGAATGTTAGGACTCTGCAGCGCAACTATATCAATACAGGCGAAGCTCAATACCTGAGGTCGTACTACGAAGCCCTTAGCAACGTAGATGAGCAATTATACACTTTAAACCAGCTGACGCACAGCCATCCTCGGCAGCAGAAACGGCTGGCTGAAATCGACCTGCTGATCAAGGAAAGGCTGGTTAAAATAAAGGAGGCCATGGGACTTCAGTCGCAAGAGCTCCCTTACGACGCCAAAAGCGAGGAAATCAGGGGCAAGGGCAAGGCGATCATGGCTGAGATTCGCCATCGCATCGCTGCTACCCAGGAAGAAACCTTTCGTGACCTGCAGGAGATGTCCTCCCGGGAAGTAGCAGATTTCAGGAATATGCATACGTTACTACTCGCAAAAAGCATTATCATATTTGTCCTATTTACCACGGTCTTCCTGCTTTTCAGGAGGGATATTGCCCAGCGTAGCAAGGCTCTGGAGGAACTGAAAGAGAATCGGGACCATCTGGACAACCTCGTAAAGGCCCGGACTGAGGAATTGGAAAATGTAAACCAGGCCCTCTGCGGAGAAATTGAAAAACGCGTGTTGGCGGAAGAAAATCTTCGTAACTTAAGCAATCATCTGGAATCGGTACGCGAAACGGAGCGACTTGCCATTTCGCGGGAGATCCACGACGAGATAGGACAGACACTTGTCGTCCTTAAGCTGGACCTATCATGGATCGCACGCAGGCTTGATAGAGACACCGACGAGCTGTCCGGACAATTAACCGAGATGCAGACAATTCTGGATCAGCTTATTGCAAAAACTCAGCGGATAACATCCGAACTCAGGCCACCACTTCTCGACAACCTGGGACTGGCCGCAGCGATTGAATGGCAGATGAAAGAGTTCAAGCGCCGTAGCAGTATTGAATGCCACCTTTTGCTGAACGAAGCCATTGAAGTACCCGACAAGCATTCTTCTGCGACAATAATGCGGATTCTTCAGGAGGCTCTGACGAATATTATCCTCCATGCAGAAGCAACAGAGGCCAGCATATCTCTCTGCAAAAACGAGGATGCAATTATTTTGGAAATAGCGGATAACGGCCGTGGCATTGCCATGAGAGAAATAAACGGCCCGGCTGCCTATGGAATAATGGGCATGCATGAACGTGCCAGGATCTGTCACGGAGAACTGTCCATCTATGGTTCCCCTGAGGAAGGCACCATAGTACGATTGAAGATCCCAATGGGCGTCATAAAGGAAAACACATGAAGCCTTTCCTGATCGTTGACGATCACACTATCGTCAGACAAGGCTTAATGAGGCTCCTCCGGGAACTTTTAGAACCTCAGCTGAATTTCGATGAGGCATCTACGGGCCAGCAGGCGATAGACAAGGTATCGAACGGTGATTATTGTCTGGTGCTCCTGGACATCTCCCTTCCTGGCAGAGACGGGCTGGACGTGCTTAAACAACTCCGCCAGATGAAACCGAAGCTCCCTGTGCTCGTATTGAGCATGTACCCTGACGCGCAATACGCGGTGCGCGCATTACGGGCGGGAGCATCGGGCTATGTAACCAAGGGTAGTGCCGCAGAAGAATTGAAAGAAGCAATCGACAAGATACTACGGGGTGAAAAATACGTAAACCCTCTCCAGGCGACCCTCCTCGCTGATGCCATTAGTGAAGATCAAGACTATGTCAACCTTTACAGGAACCTGTCGGATCGCGAATTCCAGTTTGCCTGTATGCTAACCTCCGGCAAAACCATTACGGAAATAGCTCACGAGCTCTCCCTGAGCGTCAAGACCATAAGTTCCTTCCGCACCCGTGTTCTGGGAAAGCTGCATCTCAGGACCAACGCCGACATCATAAAATACTTCATTACCGAAAACATCAAACTGTAGGAATATTCCTACACACCCCCACTCTTACCCTGCAAAAAATTCGGATTACCTCGCATTCACATTTTTTACCATTTTCTTTACAGTGCGTTAAAGGGAGTTTATCAAACCCAACTTCCCTCATCGCGTGGATGTATCTGTCTGCTTTCTGACTTGTGTGATTTTCTTCGAGCCATGGATCGGGAGAGAGACAAGTACATTTCATAATTCCCCATGATCAGAACGACTGCCAATTGCCCGGGGCACATCCGGGCCGGACGATGCCATGACTGAACTCATCATTGCAGAAGAACATAGCCAGCTCTATGAACTGTGGCTAGAACGCGGTGTTCGAAACCTTACTGTCTGCCATGTGGACTTTCACTGCGACTTGCGCGGCCTGTTCATTGACCGGCGCTCCGGACAAGCGTCTTTTGTAGGGCAGCACGTCCCTTACATCCATCAACTCGACTCAGGCAGTTATCTGTCACATGCAGTGATGAACGGCATAGTGACAAAATTACGCTGGGTGCATGATGACTTCGGGGGGCGTCAGTATGACTACATGCATTGTGTAAAATATGAGACAGACCTGACAGCTCTGCCGCATCGACTGCTTGGTATGAACAATTGTGTGCCCATATCCTTTACAGAGCAGACGTTCTCCGATTGGGGTGGCCCCCTGCCTGGCGAGCACCTCGACATCGACTGGGACGGTATCGCATTTGTCGATTATGACAAAGATCGTATCCGCCGTCTTATGGCGGAAGTTCTGGAGCATGACTTTGAGCCGGAGA
The DNA here is from genome assembly GCA_028686055.1 of Desulfuromonadaceae bacterium. GTDB lineage: Bacteria > Desulfobacterota > Desulfuromonadia > Geobacterales > Pseudopelobacteraceae > JACRCG01. The sequence goes on along the minus strand of JAQUCU010000088.1, from coordinate 5,233 downwards.
GTATTTTTGTAGCCCGTTCCCCCGGATATTGTCATCCTGACCAGAATCTGTTTGAGGAATTTATTGCCGGCTTGGAGAATAAATTCAATGTGCAGGCCGTTCGTAAGCCTTTCAATCAACCAGCAC
>JAQUCU010000088.1:0-5007 GCA_028686055.1 Desulfuromonadaceae bacterium | reverse complement strand
TGTGAAAGGCGGCAATTGTGAAAATGAACTGTCAACAGGGACGCTAATATAGTATAAATATTAGTAATGATTTTACCAGACAATGTGCCTGGAACCTGCGTGGAGTACCTGGCAAACAGAGTTTCATGACGCACATCGGCACCAGGGGTGGTGGATGACCAATATAAATGAAAATCCGTGTTTTGCTTGTTCCACCAACCATGGCTGCTGCACTCTCAAGGGAGCATGCGGCCTAATGCTGACAAAAGAAGAATTCGATACGCACTTTAAAGGACACACAGATAAACTGCTGCTCAGATCTTCCAGAAATTTCGTAGTAATTTCATCAAGGGATGGCTTTGCATGTCCTCATCTGGGTATCGATGGTTGTAAAATCTATCAGAGCAGACCAATGGACTGCCGTTTGTTCCCCTATGTGGTGAGCCATGTATTTGAGAGAACAAATAATATCAGAATAGTTTTTCACAACAGATCTGACTGTCCTCAAAAAGAACGCCTGCTCCAATCGACTGATGAAGCAAGATCGTTGGTGATGAAATTCGCCCGGTCGGTATTTGGCGAAGACAGACAGATAATAGTCACTTTCGATAGAAACAGGACCCTTTTATCCCGTGCGCGTAACTTCATCGACAGAAAATGGTCTGAGCGTTTTTCCAGCTCTGCTGGTTAATCAACCGGAGATACCCGCATGTCATTAGCAACTGATATTATAAACGCACTGTCTTTGCTGTTTCATGGCGAGTGGCACGAATTCATCTTTCGGCTACGCGTTCATACTCTAAATATAGACCTGAAAAACACCTATCTCGACGAACTGAATCTTCCGGAAGAAAGATGTCATTATTACGCCAATTCAGGTGGGCCTCATCTCGATAAAGTTCTACGTGACCTGAAGATTAATCCACTGGATGCCATCGTAGATTTCGGTTCAGGCAAGGGCGGAGCACTCATAACCTTTTCCAGATATCCTTTTTCAAAGATATCCGGCGTTGAACTGTCACCCGAACTGGTTGCCATCGCAGAGGAAAATTTCAAGAAGCTGAATATCGGCACTATTACCATGACAATCAGTGATGCTGCCGATTTCACCAACCTTGACGAGTACAATTATTTCTATTTTTTCAGCCCTTTTCCAGCCGCTGTTATGAGTGCTGTCATTAGGAATGTCTGCTCTTCATTGACAAACAGCCCCAGGAAAGCGACCATCATCTATTTCAATCCGGAATATCACGATGCCGTAGTAACAGATTCACCGTTTGTCAAAACGAATGAATTCAACCACCACGAGCTCAGGTATTATATTTATTCAAACAGGACCTCATGACAGAACTTGCCGGGAAGATACTCGGATCGGCGCGCAAGCTGGTACGAACGCCGATTAACCGTCTGATCAACCGCATCGATCCGCCGGTGATCGTTCTCCTGTACCATCGCGTCACGACTCTTCGATCGGACCCGGAGATACTGGCTGTTTCACCGGACAATTTCCGTGCACAGATGCGGTATTTGAAAGACACCTTTCCTATCGTCAGGTTCGAAGAGGATTGGGCGAAGATACCGAAGCCGTCCGTCTGCGTTACCTTTGATGACGGGTATGCCGACAATGTACGCGAGGCGTCGCCGATCCTTGAAGAAGTTGGAGTACCGGCAACCTTCTTCGTCAGCACCGGGACAATCGGCACGGCAGAGGAGTTCTGGTGGCACGAACTGGAACGCCTGGTCCTCGATAACAAGAACCTCCCCCCCAGTATCACCCTGAAAGTCGGGAGTTTCAGGAGAACATGGGCAACCGGCAGCGTCAGCCAGCGACAGGAGTTTTACCGCGAAGCAGTGCAGCTGATGACGAACGCCGACACACTGAACCGCAACGACCTGCTCAACCAGATTCGCGCCACGGCAGGGATCAATGCGGAGCCTGCCGGCAACACTCACCGCAGCATGTCGATGGGGGAACTCCGTCTCCTGGCATCAAGCCGATGGGCTACCATCGGCGCCCATACCGTGACCCATACCCGGCTCTCTTCCCTCACTACGGACGCTCAAAGAACGGAGATGGAAACATCCAAACAGGAGCTGGAAACCTGGCTTGGCATGGAAATAAACGTCTTCTCCTATCCATACGGACGGCACTGCCATTACACGAAGGAAAGTGTCGCTCTATGCAAAGAGCTCGGGTTCACCAAGGCCGCTGCCAACTTTCCCGGTCAGGCTCACCGTTGGACAGATCCCTGTCAAATCCCCCGTCACCTGGTCCGTAACTGGCCGACCGAGGAATTTGCCAAAAAGCTGCGGGGGTTCTGGGCACGATGAAGCTCCTCTATCTGAACGGTGCCGATATTGAGGGTGGGGCAGCCAGAGCCGCAACCCGCCTTTTGCAGGGCGTCCATGCGCAGGGGGGCGACGCCCGGCTCTACGTGCAGAGAAAATACGGTGACGACCCACTGGTCGACGGCCCCCGCTCACGGCTCGGGAAGGTGTTCGGGCGTGTCCGCCCGACTATCGAACAGCTTATCTGCGGTATCAACCCAGGAAAAATAAACGGCCCTTTTTGTGCTGCCTTTCTACCTGACAGACTCCCAGCACAGATTGCCGCGATGGCGCCCGACATCGTCCATCTCCACTGGGTGGCTCGCATGATGCGCCTGGAAACACTGTGCCGCTTTACCATGCCGATCGTCTGGACCATGCACGATTCCTGGGCCTTTACCGGTGGTTGCTACTTGCCCGGTGATTGCACCCGCTACCGGGAGTCGTGCGGGTCATGCCCGGCCCTTGGCTCTGAGCAGGAGAATGACCTGTCGCGGCGTATCTGGATGAGAAAGCAGAAAGCCTGGCACCACCTGAATCTGACGATTATAGCCCCGAGTCACTGGATGGCCGCGTGCGCCCGGACAAGTTCGCTGTTCCGCAATTCACGCATTGAAGTCATCCCCAATGGACTTGACGTAAAACGCTTCAAACCGCTTGATCAGCATTCAGCGCGTGACATCCTGTCGCTCCCGCAGAATCGAAAATTGATTCTGTTCGGCGCAAAGGGTGGTATGAGCGACCGGAACAAGGGGTTTCACCTGTTGGTAGAGGCGCTGCAGGCACTGGCCGCCGACATAAAATCTCGCGATTCAATGGAGCTGCTCATCTTCGGCTCAACTGAACCAGCCTCACCACCGAATCTGGGTTTCAAGACACACTACCTCGGATGGCAGAACGACGATACAAAGCTTGCCGCTCTCTATACCGCAGCCGACGTGTTTGTCCTGCCATCACTCCACGAAAGTCTTGGATACACGGCAATGGAAGCTATGGCGTGCGGTACCCCCTGCGTTGCCTTCAATCAGGGAGGGGTGCCTGATTTGATCGACCATCAACAAAACGGCTATCTGGCCAATCCGTATCAACCGGCTGATCTGGCTCATGGAATTGTCTGGGTTCTTGAGGATAAAGTGCGCTGGAATAAACTTGCGGACTGTGCCCGAAATAAAATTATCGAGTCGTTTGCACTCGAAAAAATTGCTGAAAGGCACATGACGCTCTACCGGGGGATTTTAAGACATGAATAACCCCGGGCCGGAATTTCCCGTCATCTCTATCATCACCCCCTCCTACAACCAGGGTGCATTCCTGGCCGAAACCATCGAGAGCGTTATCGCCCAGGAGGGCGACTTTGCAATTGATTATATTATCGTAGATGGCGGATCGAGTGACAACTCCGTTGATATTATAAAGAATTATGATGCCCGCCTGCACAATGGAGAATGGCCGGTCAAGTGCCAGGGAATTACCTATCGGTGGGTGAGTGAACGGGACAGCGGGCAAACCGATGCGATGATGAAGGGGTTCCGCATGGCAAGCGGAGACATTTACGCCTGGCTTAATTCCGACGACACATATCTGCCGGGGGCATTGCAGGCCGCATTCGCATTTCTTCATGCACATCCGGACACGGGGCTGATGTATGGCGATGCCCATTACGTTGATTCATCAGGCGCCGGAATCAGTAGCTATCACACTGAAGAGTTCGATCTCACGCGTTTGGCCTCAGCCAACATCATCTGCCAGCCTGCTGCCTTTTTCCGGAGAGACTCGTTCGAGACGGTTGGTGGCCTGGACGGGACGCTTCACTTTGCCATGGATTACGACCTCTGGATCAGAATCGGCAGGAGCTTTCCCTGCCGCCGCGTTCCTCGCCCACTCGCAACCTACCGACTGCATGAAACATCCAAGACCATCAGCAGTGGCACGCTTTACAAGAACAGCGAAGAGTCTCTGGATATCACCATACGCCATTTCGGCTGGGCACCGCTAACCAGAGTCTATACCTCGTGCAGCATCCTGTGCAAGGCCAACCTGCCGGGCGTGCTCGCCCGGAATAGATTTACCGTGGCAGCTGCAGCGATGTTCTGTTCGCTCTTCCGTTCCCTGTATCTGAATAGAGGTTTTAACTGCAATGATCTGAACCTGCTGACCGGGACTAACTTCCGTAAGCTGCTCAAGAGCAGGTTGGAAATCATGACCAGCCACAACAACGACAATCTATCGAGAAAACCATGAAGATCTGCCTGATAGCCCCTGTTCCCCCTTTTCGCGGCGGCATCGCCAAATATTGTTACGCGTTGGCACAGGAGCTTGAGAAGCGGCATGACCTGCTGCTCTTGAGCTACGAAAGGCTATATCCCGAGTTACTGTACGGCAAAAAAAGCCAGATTGACCCGAATATCCGCAGGGAAGATATCGCAACTGGATTCAAACAGCTCTCCTACGATATCGACTCCGCAAACATACTGTCCTGGCGTGTAACCTCTAAAAAAATCGCCGCGTTTGATCCTGATCTGGTAATCCTGCCCTGGTGGGTTACCTACTGGGTCCCGATGTATGCCTATCTTCTTTCATCATTGAAGAAGAAAGGAATCAAGGTTGTTTTTCTCTGCATTAATGTTTTTGAACACGAAAACAATGCAGTAAAAAGATTATTGACAAAATTGATCCTCAGCAGAGTTAACTCCATTATCG
>JAQUCU010000287.1 GCA_028686055.1 Desulfuromonadaceae bacterium | reverse complement strand
AGATCTGGCGGACCCCTTATTCTCGCACCGGATTCGCTGGCAGAATGGTCAGAAAAACACTCTTTTCTTCTCGGAATCCATGCAGGAACAGCTGGCTGGCTATCATCCCCTGGACGAGGTCACTGCCCTGCTCCCGGAGGGATTTCGATCGCGCGACGTACTTGCACGAGCACAGTTTCTCGAGATTGCAGTCTTCCTGTCCAGCTACCTGCTCTCCTCCCAGGGGGACCGGGTTGCCATGACAAATTCCCTGGAACAGCGCCACCCGTATCTGGATTTCCGGGTGATGGACTTTGCCGCCCGGTTGCCGCCACACTGGAAGATCAGGGGATTGAATGAAAAATATCTGCTCAAGCGCGCCTTTCGCAGTCTCGTGCCGGAGCGGATCAGAACCAGGCCCAAACAACCCTACCGGGCACCGATCAGCAACGTATTCTTCAGTAACAACAGTGGCGGGTATGTGGACACCCTGCTTTCCGGGCGAAAGCTGCGACAGAGTGGTTATTTTGATGCTGACCGTGTTGCTCATCTGGTAGCAAGATTCAAGAGCAATGATCAGATCATGCCGAGCGAATCGCAGAGCATGGCCTTGGTGGGAATCCTGTCCACCCAACTGCTGCATCAACAATTTATTGAAGATTTTCAGCGTTCGGCACCAGCCAGCCCTGATCGGGTGATAGATAAAAGGAGTGATTGAAAGGAGTCGCCATGCAGAATAAACAATCATTTTCAAAACAGGCTCTGAATCTTGATCCGGCACGGGAGGTGGAAAAGATCTGTGGCGGCCTGCGCGAACTGCTGGCACACCAGCTGAAACGCCGGGGCCTGGTGGTGGGGCTTTCCGGAGGGATCGACAGCAGCGTCACTGCAGCCCTGGCTGTGCGGGCCCTTGGGCCTGAACGCGTGCTCGGCTTGCTCATGCCGGAACGCCATTCGGCCGAAGATACCCTTCATCTGAGCGGAACAGTGGCCCGGCACCTGGGAATTGAGACAATTCAAGAAGATATCAGCGATATTCTCGAAGCTGTTGGCTGTTATCGGCGCTATCAGGAGGCCATCCGGCCGCTCATCCCGGAATATGGTAATGACTGGCGCTCCAAGATCGTTATTTCCAGTGCCATGGATGGCAGGGGCTTTTCCCTGTTTTATCTTGTGGTTCAAGGACCGGACGGAATTGAACTGAAGAAGAGACTGTCTGCCGTCACCTATCTCGAAATTGTGGCCGCAACCAACTTCAAGCAACGTACCCGCAAGATGCTGGAGTATTATCATGCTGATCGTCTTCATTATGCCGTGGCCGGCACACCCAATCGCCTGGAGTACGATCAGGGTTTTTTTGTCAAACTTGGCGATGGTGCCGCTGACGTGAAGCCGATCGCGCATCTGTACAAGAGTCAGGTCTATCAAATTGCCGAGTATCTGAGGCTCCCTGCGGACATAAGGAATCGCCCCCCAACCACTGACACCTACTCGTTGCCACAGGGACAGGACGAATTCTATTTCTCTCTGCCGTATCAATTGATGGATCTCTGTCTGTATGGGAAAAATCATGCCGTGGCCGCAGGTGAAGTTGCGATCGCAGCCGGGCTGACTGAAGAGCAGGTAGCCAATGTGTATAGCGACATTGACGTCAAGCGTTCAACCACCCGCTATCTCCATCTGCCGCCGCTCCTGATTGAAAAAGTTACGGAGATTGCAGTTTAGTCAGTATCAGATCGAGATTGACAGCCTGCAGTGCAGTGTTGATTTCAGCTAATGGGGGGTGACTGAATGGATGCCATCAAGAAAGCAATCAGGGCGTATATCATCGATAATTTTATGTTTGGGGATGATCGCGGGCTGGATGATTCAATGTCGTTCCTGGAAAACGGCATAATAGATTCCACTGGGATTCTTGAAATGGTTACGTTTCTGGAAGAAAAATTCTCTATCAAGATAAGCGATGAAGATTTATTGCCTGAAAATCTTGAATCAGTTGAAAAGATGGGAATGTTTGTTTTACGGATGGGCGCATAATTATTCGGCGGGGAGTATCCATCAACCATGCTGATTCATCATTTTATTGAAAAGAATGCGGTAATTTCCCCAGACAAGGTCGCGGTTGTCTGTGACGATGTCCGCTGTACCTATGCCGAGTTGAATGCCATGGCCAACAACCTTGCCGGTTGGCTGCTGGATCAGGGCCTTAAAAGCGGAGACCGGGTCGCCTTACTCCTGAACAACAGTGTTGAGTATGTCGTCAGTTATTACGGCATCCTCAAGGCGGGGGGCGTGGCCGCACCACTTGGCAGCGATCTGAAACCGGATCGTCTGCGAATCCTCATGCAGAAACTTCAGGCAACGGCGCTGATAACCTCAGCTCGATTTGAGCGATTGGTTGAGGCGGCCGGATGCAGCGCTCCAGGTATACATAGGTTACTGGTAGTGGGTCCCACACGTTCATGGAACGATGCAACTTTTGTTACATATTCCTGGGATGAAGCAATTTCAGGCGGCACGACCACCAATCCGGTTGTTCCACAGGAGGAGAGGAACCTGGCCAGCATTATCTTCACGTCCGGTTCGACGGGACAGCCTAAGGGGGTTATGCTTTCGCACGCCAACATCGTCGCCAATACATCCTCCATCTGCCAGTATCTGGGGCTCTCTGCCGCTGATCGCCAGATGGTGGTGTTGCCTTTTCACTATGTTATGGGCAAGTCACTTCTGAACACCCACATGGCGGTCGGAGGAAGTGTGGTTATCAATAACCGCTTTGCCTTTCCGGCTGACGTCCTGCAGCAGATGGCGCGGGAGGAGGTGACCGGTTTTTCAGGAGTCCCTTCCACCTACGCCTACCTGATGCACCGTTCAC
>JAQUCU010000286.1 GCA_028686055.1 Desulfuromonadaceae bacterium | reverse complement strand
CTGCAAAGAATAAAATTAAAACATTTGAAAGAAACGGTTGGGATAAATTACCAATATGTATGGCAAAAACCCAATATTCATTATCAGATGATCCAAAAAAACTTGGAAGACCAAGGGACTTTAGCATCACAATTAGGGATATGAAACCATCAATTGGAGCAGGTTTCTTAATTTGCTTAACCGGAGATATAATGACAATGCCAGGCTTACCAGAGCATCCTGCTGCCCTAGATATTGATGTAAATAGTGATGGAAAAGCAATAGGCTTATTTTAGGAGGAAAAAATGAAGGTTGGAATTATTATGGGGTCAACAAGTGACCGCGAAGTAATGCAAAAAGCATGTGACGTATTTGAAGAATTAAATATTCCTTATGAATTAAAAGTGATTAGTGCCCACAGAACACCAGAATTAATGTTTGAGTTTGCCAACAGTGCCAAAGGAGATGGGTACGATGTTATTATTGCCGGAGCTGGTGCGGCTGCCCATGTTCCAGGTATGGTTGCTGCTATTACACAAGTACCTGTAATTGGAGTTCCAATTTGGTCAAAAGATTTTAATGGTACAGATGCTTTATTATCCATTGTTCAAATGCCAAACGGTATACCTGTAGCAACAGTTGGTATTAATCGTGCCGCAAATGCTGCTTTATTAGCCGCAAGAATGATTGGAATGAATAATGATAAGGTTTACCAAAGCCTATTAGAATATCAAAAAAACATGAAAGAAAAAGTACTTAACACAAAATTATAGGAGTGGATAAAATGAACAAACGCATTTTCGTTGAAAAGAAAAAAGAGTATCAAATTGAGGCTTTAAGCCTTTTAGAAAACTTTAGAACAAACTTGAAAGCAGATATCGATTCTCTAAGGTTGATTAATATTTATGACATTTTTAATGTCGATGGAGAATTATTAGAAAAAGCAAAATTTGCTATTTTTGGTGAAAGGGTTACAGACAATATTTTTGAAGATATTGATTTAAAAAACAAGAAGTATTTCGCTGTTGAATATTTGCCTGGACAATTTGATCAAAGAGCGGACAGTGCAATGCAATGTTTGAGGTTAATTGATTCTTCTAGTCAAGCCGTTGTAAAAAGCGGAAAATTAATTATTATTGAAGGCAAAAATATTGATTTAGATGCACTAAAAAAATTCACAATTAACGAAATTGAATCTAGAGTAAAAAATATGGATATTCTTGCTTTAGTAGAATCAAAGAAACAAGAAGAGAAATATGAAATTGAAGGATTCAATAATATGAATTTAGAAGAATTAGAAAAATATCTTGATAACCTTGGTTTAGCTATGTCAATTCAGGATTTCTTCTTTATACAAGAATATTTCATAAAAGAAAAGAGAAATCCAACCATTACTGAAATTAGAATGCTTGATACATATTGGTCAGATCATTGCAGACATACAACTTTTGAAACACAGTTAAAAGAGCCAGTGTTTAGTGATGATTTTATACTCAATACTTTTGCCGAGTATCTTGGAATGAGGGTTGAATTAAATAGACAAGACAAGCCTGTAACTTTAATGGACATGGCTGCGATTAATGCTAGATATGAAAAAATGAATGGAAACTTAGAGGATAAAGAAGAAAGTGAAGAAAATAATGCGTGTAGCATTTATGTTGATGTAGATATAGATGGGAAATTTGAAAAATGGTTATTCATGTTTAAAAATGAAACACATAATCATCCAACAGAAATAGAACCGTTTGGTGGTGCCTCAACATGTATTGGTGGAGCGATAAGGGATCCATTAAGTGGAAGAAGTTACGTTTATCAAGCAATGCGTGTAACAGGGGCTGGTGATATTACTAAGCCAATTGAGGAAACTTTGCCAGGAAAATTACCGCAAAGAATTATTTCTACAACAGCGGCTTCAGGTTATTCATCTTATGGAAATCAAATAGGCTTAGCAACTACATATGTTAAAGAAATATATCATGATGGATATGTTGCCAAAAGGATGGAAATAGGGGCTGTAGCAGGGGCTATTAAGGCTGACATGATAAGAAGAGAAAGTCCAAAACCTGGAGATCTTATCATTATGTTTGGTGGTAGAACGGGAAGAGACGGAATCGGAGGAGCAACAGGTTCTTCCAAAGAACATACAGAAAAATCAATTGAGGTTTGTTCATCAGAAGTTCAAAAAGGAAATGCTCCTGAAGAAAGAAAAATGCAGAGATTGTTTAGAAATCCTGATGTTGTTAAGATGATCAAAAAATCTAATGACTTTGGAGCTGGCGGTGTGAGTGTAGCAATTGGTGAATTAGCCGATGGTATTAAAATAAATTTAGACAAAGTGAAAGTAAAATATGAAGGTTTAAACGGAACGGAGATCGCCATTTCTGAATCACAAGAGCGTATGAGTGTTGTTGTTGACAAAAAGGACGCTCAAAAGTTTATTGAAGAAGCAAATAAAGAAAATTTAGAGGCAACAATTATTGCTGAAGTAACTGATAATAATCGCTTAATTATGATATACGAAGGAAAAGAAATTGTTAATATAAGTAGAGATTTTATTAACACAAACGGAGTTAGACAAAGAGCAAATGTTGTAGTTGATAAGATTGACTTTAGTATAAATCCATTTAAAAGAAACGTTAATAATTTCTATGATAATTTAAAGGATTTAAATGTTAGTATGCAAAAAGGATTAGTTGAAATGTTTGACGCAACGGTTGGTGCTACAACGGTTTTAATGCCTTTTGGTGGAAAGTATCAATTAACAGAAACGCAAGTATCTGCTCAAAAATTCCCTGTATTAGAAGGAAATACTAATACTACAAGTATTATGGCTTATGGGTACAATCCATATATCATGTCTTGGAGTCCATATCATGGGGCTAATT
>JAQUCU010000087.1 GCA_028686055.1 Desulfuromonadaceae bacterium | reverse complement strand
ATAAAATCAAGATTTTTTCCGGCAACTCAAACCCGGATCTAGCCCAGAAAATATGTAACAGTCTTGGCGTTCCACTTGGAACTGCACGCGTACGACGTTTCTCTGATGGTGAAGTAATGGTTGAAATCGGTGAAAATGTCCGCGGGCGTGATGTGTATGTTGTCCAGTCGACCTGTGCACCAACCAATGACAATCTGATGGAATTGCTGGTTATAACTGATGCATTGAAACGGGCATCAGCAGCAACCATAACTGCTGTAATTCCTTATTACGGCTACGCCAGACAGGACCGAAAAGCAGCGCCGCGTACACCTATCACCGCTAAACTGGTTGCTGATCTGATTACAACTGCCGGAGTAAACAGGGTTGTCACCGTTGACCTACACGCCGGCCAGATCCAGGGATTTTTCAATATCCCTGTTGACAACCTGTATGCCGCACCGGTTATTCTTGATTATCTTAAAGACCGTTTCAGCGGTGAACAAGTAGTTATGGTTTCTCCTGACGCAGGCGGCACGGAGAGAGCTCGTGCTTTTGCAAAGCGCCTTCAATACTCACTTGCAGTAATTGACAAACGCCGTACCGGTCCCAACGTAGCCGAAGTAATGCACCTGATTGGTGATGTTCGCGATAAAATTGCAATTATCCTTGATGATATGATAGATACGGCCGGGACCCTGACCCAGGCGGCCAAGGCACTCAAACAAAACGGGGCTAAAGCCATCTATGCCTGTGCCACACATGGGGTACTTTCAGGCCCGGCAATCGAGCGGATAAATGCTTCTGATATTGAAGAAGTTGTATTAACTGATACAATACCTGATTGTAACAGTCATCAGATAACAACAAAGATCAGAATGCTTTCTGTGGCAGACCTGCTGGCTGAAGCAATCAGGCGCATTCATGAGGATGAATCAGTAAGTTCACTATTTGTATAGATACAGTACCTAATATATTAATTATGAATAGGACGGGGTCGACCCGTCACTACACCTGGAGGAACCTATGCAACAGAAACAAATGAATATTGAACTGCGTACAAAGACCGGTACTGGCGTAAGCCGAAGACTTCGCATGGCTGATATGGTACCGGGTGTTGTTTACGGCAAAGGCGTTGACCCGGTGACGGTCAGCATAAAAGCTCGCGATCTTCAGGAAGCCATTTCCGGTGCAGGTGGACAGAACAATCTGATTACATTGGTCGGTGGCGGGACTTTGGACCAGAATATTGCAATTGTTGCAGATATCCAGCGCGACCCGATCAAGCGCACCTTTAAACACGTCGATCTTCATCGCATCAATCCGAATGAAAAACTGCGGATTACCGTTCCTGTTGTCCTTACCGGCACAGCAATCGGAGTAAAAGAAGGCGGCCTGCTCGATCTAAGCCACCACGAATTGCACATAGAATGTTTGCCGGGAAACATCCCTGACAGCATTACCATTGATGTTTCCGATCTCAAGATTAACCACTCGATCCACATCGGCGAGATTCAACTCCCAGAAGGCATCTCTATTCTTGACCAAGCCAAGATTCCTGTTGTCAGCATACTTGGTAGAGTTAAAGAAGAAGAAGAAGTAGAAGAAACTCCGGCTTTGACTCCGGCTGCCGCATAGCAGAATTGAGTATGAGTACCTATATAGTTGCGGGGCTGGGTAATCCCGGCCCCACTTATCAATGGACCCGCCATAACGCGGGTTTTCTTTTTTTGGATCGCCTTGCGGTGCAAGAAAACCTTTCCATTTCTAAAAAAACGTTTTCGGCACTATCCGGGGAATGGAGCTTTGCCGGACATCGTCTGATACTGCTTAAACCGCAGACATTCATGAATTTGTCCGGAAACTCCGTCATGCAGGCTCTCCAATTCCATAAGCTCCCGATTTCAAATCTGATAGTCATCCATGATGAGCTTGACCTCCCGTTTGGAGTAGTACGTCTAAAGCTTGGTGGTGGACATGGTGGGCACAATGGCTTGCGCTCTATCATGGATAATTTAGGCAAAGGTGACTTTACCCGGCTTCGCATAGGTATCGGAAAATCACCACACGGAGACACAACTGGTCATGTCCTTGGAAAGATTCCCCCTGATCAGATTAAAGTACTTTCATTTGTACTTGACGGCGGCATAGAAATGCTTAAAGTAATGCTTAGCGAAGGACTACCTAAATCCATGAGTATCTTCAATAACAAGAACTTTCTGGAAGGATAATATTTATGGGCTTCAACTGCGGAATCGTAGGACTGCCGAATGTCGGCAAATCAACTATTTTTAATGCTCTGACCTCTGCAGGAGCCGAATCTGCGAATTATCCATTTTGCACAATTGAACCGAATGTCGGAATTGTGCAGGTACCTGATCCAAGAATGGACCAGTTGGCGATCATCGTCAAACCCCAGAAAATGCAGCCGACGACAATTGAATTTGTCGATATTGCCGGCCTTGTCAAGGGTGCCAGCCAGGGTGAAGGTCTCGGCAACCAGTTTCTGGGTCACATCCGCAGTGTTGACGCAATTGTCCATGTCGTGCGCTGTTTCGATGACGACAATATTGTCCATGTGAATGGCCGTGTTTCTCCGGCTGATGACATTGAGGTCATTAATACCGAACTTGCCCTCGCAGACCTTGATACAATCGAAAAAAAATTACAACGGGCAGAAAAAATGGCACGAAGCGGCGACAAAAAAGCAAAGGAAGAGGTTGACTTTTATCTTCGGGTCCGGTCCTTGCTCGAACAGGTCATGAAACTTCAAGGTGTAGCCCAGAATGAAGACGAAAAAATATGGATGCGAGACCTGCATCTACTGACAGACAAACCTGTCCTTTATGTGGCAAATGTGGCTGAAGATGACCTGGAGGGCCGTCATCCGAATGTTGCCAAGGTCCGTGAAATTGCTGCCTCTGAAGGAGCCGGTGTTGTCGTTATCTGCGGCAAACTGGAGGCGGAAATTGCCGAGCTCGACGGACCTGAAAAAAATGCTTTTCTTGATGACATGGGGCTGGAGGAAGCCGGACTTGATCGTCTTATCCGAAACGGCTATGCATTATTGGGTCTCATCACATATTTTACAGCCGGCGTCAAAGAGGTTCGTGCCTGGACAATAGTAAATGGCACCAAAGCGCCGCAGGCCGCAGGGGTAATCCACACCGATTTTGAAAAGGGATTTATCCGGGCCGAAGTAATCAGTTTCAATGATTACATAAACAGTAAGGGAGAAGCCGGGGCCAAAGAAAAGGGTTTGATGAGACTGGAAGGAAAAGAATATATAGTCAAGGACGGCGATGTCATGCATTTCCGGTTTAACATATAACCGCACAGTTAACTGAAGTATGTACAAAAAAGCCCCGGTTTTTGCCGGGGCTTTTTTGTAACTTATATTCTTTATAAACTTAAATTCGTTTTACATTAGCTGCCTGAAGACCTTTTGGTCCCTTAACGATCTCGAATTCTACCGCATCGCCTTCAGCGAGGGATTTAAATCCATCACCTGTGATTGCCGAGAAGTGAACAAAGATATCCTCGCCCTGCTCCTGTTCAAGAAAACCAAAACCTTTGCTGTCATTAAACCACTTGACTCTACCTGTTGTCATGCCGTAACTCCTTTTTCCTTCTCATGTAATGCACTCACGATAGCGTAAGTGGCTGGAATAATCTTTTAAATTAAAACCTTAGTCTACCGGACTTAACCTCAATGCTAGCATACTATCTAAGAATTGTATGCAAAAAAAACTGTATTTTTAACTTAGCTGTTTTAATACGTTTATGCCACCACCCGATGTTTTGTTTGACCTTTTTTATTGAGCAGTATCATTAGTTATGCTACTGTAAAAAGCTATTTTGTCAAATATTTAACTGCAGGAGTAAATTAAATGCTCAGTTCCATTATAAAAAAGTTTATAGGCAGCAAAAATGAGCGTGAACTTAAAAAGATGTGGCCGATTGTTGAGAGAATAAATTCTCTTGAAGCTTCGATTTCTGCACTTTCTGATGAACAGCTGACAAACAAAACACGGGACTTCAAGGAACGTCATGCTAACGGAGAGACTCTTGACTCGTTGCTCCCTGAAGCATTTGCCGTCTGTCGTGAAGCAAGTAAACGTGTACTCGGCATGCGCCATTTTGACGTTCAATTGATAGGGGGCATGGTACTTCATGCCGGAAAGATTGCCGAAATGAAGACCGGAGAGGGTAAAACATTGGTGGCCACCCTCCCCGCTTACCTTAATGCAATTTCCGGCAAAGGGGTTCACGTCGTTACTGTCAATGATTATCTGGCAAAACGTGACTCGGAATGGATGGGCCGTTTGTATGGTTTCCTCGGATTGACGGTAGGTATCGTTGTTCACGGTATTGAAGATGACCAACGCCGTATTAACTATGCCGCTGATATTACATATGGGACTAACAACGAGTTTGGCTTTGATTATTTACGAGATAACATGAAGTTTGACCTGGATGATTACGTTCAGCGCGGTTTTAACTATGCCATCGTCGACGAAGTTGACTCTATTCTGATCGATGAGGCAAGGACTCCACTGATTATTTCCGGCCCAACTGAAGATTCAACCGACAAATATTATCTCATCAACGCCATCATTCCAAAACTTGAAAAGGGTGAAGTTTCCGAAGTCGAAGCAAATACTCTTTCCGGCAAACGCAAACAGTATTCCGGAGACTATACCATTGATGAAAAGGCCAAGAGTGCCACTTTGACCGAACAGGGTGTTCTTAAAGTAGAAAGTCTGCTGAAAATAGACAACCTCTATGATCCCCGTAACATCGAGAATCTTCATCATGTCAACCAAGCTCTGCGCGCCCATGCCATGTACAAACTTGATGTGGACTATGTAGTAAAAGATGGCGAAGTAATGATTGTTGATGAGTTTACCGGCCGTCTCATGCCTGGACGCCGCTGGTCTGACGGTCTGCACCAGGCGATTGAGGCTAAAGAAGGGGTCAAAATCGAAAACGAGAACCAGACGCTGGCAACTATCACCTTCCAGAACTATTTCCGTATGTATAGCAAACTGTCCGGAATGACTGGTACTGCTGATACTGAAGCGGAGGAGTTTAACAAGATATACAAGCTTGATGTATGTGTAATCCCGACGAATAAACCTCTGCTGCGGCCGGATTTCCCGGATGTAATTTACAAGACAGAAAAGGAAAAGTTCAAAGCGGTTATCGAAGACATCAAAGAGCATTATGCCGTCGGCCAACCCTGCCTTGTGGGCACCATCTCGATCGAAAAGTCGGAAGTACTGTCGGAACTGCTGAAACGCCAGGGTATTCCGCACAGCGTACTAAATGCCAAACAGCATGAACGGGAGGCGGAAATTGTCTCTCAGGCCGGTCGCAAAGGTGCCATTATGATCGCAACCAACATGGCTGGACGTGGGACAGACATAGTTCTCGGTGGCAACCCGGATGCTCTGGCGAAGCAGTGGCGACGGGCCAACCCGGAGGCTACCGACGAGCAATACGAAGCTGTGGTTGCCACATATAAGGCAGAATGCCTTGCTGAGCATGATGAAGTAGTCAGGCTCGGTGGTCTTCACATCCTTGGGACAGAACGGCACGAATCGCGACGCATCGATAACCAGCTGCGCGGCCGGTCCGGTCGTCAGGGTGACCCCGGTTCATCAAAGTTCTACCTGTCACTGGAAGATGACCTGCTGCGGATTTTCGGGTCGGAGCGGGTATCCAAAATCATGGATCTTCTCAAGATCGAGGAGGGTGAGGCAATTACTCACAGCATGATTTCACGGTCGATCGAAAATGCCCAGAAAAAAGTAGAGGCCCATAACTTTGATATCCGTAAGCATCTGATTGAATACGATGATGTCATGAACAAACAGCGAGAAGTTATTTACAGCCAACGGCGCGCAATTCTGGCCGGCCAGGATATTCGTGACAGCTTTCTGGAAATGCTCGATGATACGATCGACGAAATTGTCTCTGCTTTCGCCATTGACAAGGTTTCTCCGCAAGAATGGGACTGGCAGGGTATAGGCGAGAACGTTTACAAATACTTCAATCTTCAGCTTGAACTGCCACAGGAGATTGTAAGCCGCCTGACTCCAGTCAACTTCCGCGATACACTCAGCGAACAGGCCCATGCGATCTTTGATGCACGGGTGAATGAGATGGGTGATGAACTTATCGACCACCTGATCAAGATAATGATGCTTCAGGCTATCGACACGCACTGGAAAGACCACCTCCTCAATATCGACCACCTGAAAGAAGGAATCGGTCTGCGGGGTTATGGGCAGAAAGACCCAAAACAGGAATACAAAAGAGAGGCCTATGACCTCTTTATGGATTTAATGTTCAGTATTCGCCAGGAGGTTGTCGAACGTATTTATTGGGTTCAGATAAATCAGGATGGGGAAGAAATTGAAGAGATGGAAGAAGAGCTGCAAAGCAAAAAGCTGGTCTTTAATTTGGGAGGCGGCGAAGAACGGGCCAATGAACCTGCCAAAAGCCAGAAAGTGGCCGGGCGCAACGACGCCTGCCCATGTGGAAGCGGGAAAAAATACAAAAAGTGTTGTGGAAAGTAACATTATTCTTTCTACGGTAACCACCTTATCGTTTCAGGAGGCTTATCCTTGAATTTAAAGGGTTTTTTATTTTCAACTGTCGAAGCGGCAATTAAAAAAGCGGGGCGTAAGGATCTGGCTCTTATTTTTTCTGAAGTACCTGCCACAGCAACTGCCGTTTTTACTACCAGCAGCGTCAAAGCTGCCCCGGTATTGTTATCACATGACCATATTGCCGGCGGTTCCGCCCAGGCAATCATCGTCAACAGCGGCAACGCCAACGCCTGTACCGGTGAACAGGGGCTGAAAGATGCTCAGGAGACCGCACAATTGGTTGCGCGCGCTCTGGGTGTTGACAGTACGGCTGTCCAGGTCTGTTCAACCGGAGTAATCGGTGTACATATGCCTATGGAAAGGATTCGCAACGCCATCACTCCCCTGGTTGACGGGCTCAGTTCAGGCACTCTCGATGACGTTGCGCAGGCTATCATGACAACCGACACCTTCCCCAAGATTGAAGCCCGCAGCGGACAGGCCGGGGGAGTCAGTTACACAGTTGCAGGCATTGCCAAAGGGGCCGGCATGATAATGCCCAATATGGCCACCATGCTTTCATTCATCATCACCGACGCAGCCATAGAACCTGCGTTTTTGCAGCAAACCTTCCGCCGTTCGGTGGGCAGTTCATTCAACGCCATCACTGTGGACGGCGACATGTCAACCAATGACACCTGTCTTATAATGGCCAATGGCACTGCCGGAAATTCTGTAATCAAGGAATATTCAGCGGAAGGAGACACCTTCAGTTCAATCTTGAGTGACATATTGCTTTCATTGGCAAAACAGATAGTAAAAGACGGCGAGGGTGCAACAAAGTTTGTTGAAATACGGGTCAGCGGCGCCAAAGATGATACTGATGCAAAGCGTGCTGCTATGGCTATTGCCAACTCGAGCCTGGTCAAGACGGCTTTTTTTGGTCAGGATGCCAACTGGGGAAGGATCTTTGCCGCGGTAGGGTATTCAGGTGCTGAGGTCGATCAATCTTTGCTCTCCCTGAGTTTTGATGATGTCTGTATGGCAAGAAACGGCATCTTTGCCGGTGGGGATGCCGAAGCCAGAGGCACGGAGATTCTCAAACAAAAAGAATTTACCGTTTCAGTGGACATCGGGATTGGTACAGGCACGTCCACCGTGTATACGTCTGATCTGACACACGAATACGTAAGCATCAATGCCGACTACCGATCCTGAATTTCAGAAGTTTTCTTACTTGAGCCTGCTCACGATACGGAGGCTTTCTTGCCCTTAGAAAGTTACCAAGAGAACCAATAACACGAAAATACCTTGAAACGCTAATACCTTGACACGTTATTACGCCTGTGTTAGTTCTTTGCGGTGTAATTATTCTTGCGTATCCACTCAGCAAGGGAGGGATCGATGAGCATTAAAGTGCTGGTCGCCGACGACAGTATCACCATTCAAAAGGTAATCGGCATCATTTTCGGTGGGGGGGAATATTCCTTAACGGTCGTTGACAACGGCAAATCTGCCGTCGACAAGGCACGTGAAATAAATCCGGATATATTGCTAATAGATGCCCTGATGCCGGGAATGACCGGCTACGAAGTGGCCGAAGTGGTCCGTTCTATCCCGTCGCTGGCTACTAAACCGATTCTGATCCTTACCGGCTCATTTGAACCTTTTGATGAAGAAAAAGCAAAGAAATGTGGTGCTGATGATTTTATTGCCAAACCGTTTGAATCGCAGCAAATCATCACCAAGGTTAAAGAGCTTCTTGCGCTTGGAACTGCAAGAGCACAACAGTCAGCACAACAGAAACCCTCTGAAACAACCAAACAGGCTCAAGGATTTTCAGCGCCCGTACTTGACATTCCACAACCGACAGAAAGTGCTGATATCTGGGACGCCTTTACCCCTGAAGCAGCAGCTCCTGTATCAACATCGACTCCTCCGGTCGCTCCCACTCCCGCTGCGGAGGCGAATGAACTTGACGTATTTGCAATCGTCAACGAAGAAAGTGATGCACAACTTGTAAAGAATGCCACAGAGACAAATATATCATCTCGTCTTACCGGATCTCAATGGGTCCCTGTTGAGGAAAACACGTTCGAATTTGAGATTGAAACTGCTACAGAGCCCACCCGGCCCGTCTTGGCTGACCAGAAAATTCCGGTTCAGGAAGGCTCGTTTGGTGATATTTCTTTTGATGACGACGTAGTAACTCCCGAGCCTCCGACTTTTTCTGCTGTTCCTAAAACTGATTTTTCTTATACTACTCCGGAAGTTACCACTTCCACCCCTCAAACCATGGAGTTTGAAGCTGAACCCGCGTTGGTATCAGCCCCAGTAGCAGAAGCGGTAACACCTGTAACAACGGCTCAATCCGTTCCGCTGACAGAGGAACAGTTGAAAGCCGCAATTGTAGCGGCTTCAAAAGAGGTTATCGAGCGTATTGTCTGGGAAGTTGTTCCCGATCTGGCTGAGGCCATGATTCGCGAAGCAATTCGCAAGATCAAAGAGGGGGCTTAGTCCCCATTGCCTGCATAACAGCAATAAGGGGATGGTGACATCCCCTTTTTACGTATGGTGGTGCAGATTTAATAAGAAAAAAGCACTATGATTACAGAACGTAAATAGATACCAATTTTCACGCACAAGCTGAGGATTGGCTGTAACTACACCAAATCGAAAGTATGATCATGACAGCTAACACACCGGACATCCTGAAAAGAATTATCGCCCATAAGCAGACAGAGGTGGTTGCCGCCAAGGAAGCCTTATCGGTCGGCGAGCTCAAGGTGCGCATTAGTGACATGGAAGATGTGCCGCGCGGTTTCGAGCGGCATCTCCGTGAAGCGGCGGCCTCCGACTGGACTCCTATCATCGCTGAAGTCAAAAAGGGTTCCCCGAGCAAGGGTATTATCCGCAACAATTTTGATCCGCAGGAAATTGCCGCCATCTACCAGGGTAACGGCGCGACCTGCCTGTCGGTCCTGACTGAAGAGCGGTTTTTTCTGGGCCACCTGTGCTACCTGGCCCAGATACGCGAGACTGTATCATTGCCGCTGCTACGCAAGGATTTCATCTGCGATCCGTACCAGATCTATGAGGCCCGTGCCGCCGGAGCAGATGCGATTCTACTGATCGCCGCCATGCTCGAACTCAACCAGTTATGTGATTTCCTCGCCATCGCCAGAGAAGTTCATCTTGATGTACTGCTGGAAGTTCATGATGATGCGGAAATGGAGAAGGCACTGGAAACGGACTGCAGCCTTATTGGTGTCAACAACCGCAATCTAAGGACGTTCGAAACAGATCTCGGCACAACAGGCCGCCTGGCACGCATGATGCCGCCAGACAGGCTGCTTGTTACTGAAAGCGGCATAAATAATCGTAATGATATCGAGCGGCTTGCCGCTGATGGGGCTAAAGCCTATCTGATCGGTGAATCCATGATACGCGAAGCTGATATCGGCAAAAAACTTCGCGAATTACTCAACATCTGATTCGCTTATCTAATTGTTGTCAGGCCGCGTTCCTGCAGCAGAGTGAGTGATCTGAGAAGTTCCACAGCCCGCCTGAGCTGAAAATCGTTCTGTAATTCCTGATCCTCATTCTTCCCTTGGGCGGAAATCGGTTTCTTTAGTTTCGGGTTATCCGGCCCGACTGATGGCGCCAGATGATTGCCCAGATCGTTTTCCTTGATTTCGTTCCGGTTGGACGGCGTATGAGTCGCGACCTGTTTGATAGTGGCAACTTCGATATCCGGAACAATTCCTTTTGCCTGAATTGAACGGCCGTTCGGGGTATAATAGAGCGCAGTCGTCAGTTTAAGAGCCGCGTTATTTTTCATCGGAAAGATTGACTGTACCGATCCTTTGCCGAAGCTCTGCGTTCCGATGATTATGGCACGTTTATGATCCTGCAGTGCTCCGGCAACTATTTCCGAGGCGCTTGCACTGCCTCCGTTGATAAGCACAACTATCGGATATCGCGGTTCCTTGGTTCCCAATGTCGCGTTATACACGCGGTTTGCTTCCGGAGTACGCCCCTTGATGCTTACTATCGCCGTATTGTTGATATCATCACCGATAAAACAGTTAACTACCTCAACGCATGAATTTATCAATCCGCCGGGATTATAACGCAGATCAAGAATCAGCCCCTTCAACTTCCCTCCGGATTTTGCATGAAGCTCTTTCAACGCCTCCTTGAACTCGCTTCCGGTACGCTCCTGAAACTGTGCTATGCGAATGAAGCCATACTCTGAAGCAAGGAGCTTTGATTTAATGCTGTTCAATTTTATAATGTCGCGGACCAGATTGAAAACCAGCGGCTTGGCGTTTCCGGCACGCACAATTGCCAGAACGACCCGTGTCCCCTTCTCCCCCCGCATTCTTTTAACCGCTGTCTCAATATTCATGCCATTTGTAGAAACTCCGTCGATCTTCAAAATCTGATCATTGGACTGAATGCCAGCCCGGAATGCGGGTGTGTTGTCGATCGGGGCAACAACCGTCAGCTTGCCGTTTTTAGTGCCGAGTTCAATGCCGACACCTCCAAAAGCTCCGGATATCTCTACTTCCATCTCGTGATACGGTTCAGGGGGCAGATAACTGCTATGCGGATCGAGCGTGGCAAGCATACCGTCGACCATTTTAAGCACCAGTTTTTTTGAATCGGGTTTATCTACGTAGTTGGCCAGAACTGTCACGTACGTTTCACGGAGAAGGTTAAGCGCGCTTGCATCAGAAAGGGCGTGACGTGTTTGTCGACTGCCATAAAAGATTGTCGACACAAGGAGTGCTGCAGCAAAAAGGATGAAGAGTATCAGCCTGGTGAAACGTATTTTAAAGACGGGAGGCATAATAATTATCTCCGCACATCAATCCCGTAACTTTTGATTTTACGATGGAGATTGCTCCGTTCCAGTTCAATCAATTCAGCGGTACGGGAGATATTCCAGTCGTTTTCCTCCAGCTTGTGGATGATAAATTCCCGCTCGAAATCTTCCCGTGCGTCCCTAAGCGCTGACCTGGAAAGAGCACCCTCCACTCCCGACGGATGGACCGTGTCGGTTGACTGCTCTCCTGATAAAAGCGGAATATGTTCGGATGAGATAACATGTCCAGGCACTACAATCAGTATCCGTTCGATCACGTTTTTTAATTCGCGCAGATTCCCGGGCCACGAATACTGCCTCAGTTTATCGAGCGTTTCCGGAAGAAAAACCTTTGCTTCGCCCCCCTCCCGATGAAAAAATTGTGCAACGAAATGCTTAACGAGGGGATCGATATCCTCTAAGCGTTCACGAAGCGCCGGAGCTCTGAATAGTATTGTACTCAGTTGATAATATAAATCGGAGTTGAATTTCCCAGCAGCCATTTGCTGTTCAAGGGATCTGGTAGTAGCGGCAATAATACGGATATCGGCGGCAATCCGGCGATTCCCGCCAACACGTTCGAAATTATGATC
>JAQUCU010000086.1 GCA_028686055.1 Desulfuromonadaceae bacterium | reverse complement strand
TATCATTGAGTGAGCGTTTGATTGCGTCGGGGTTCATGTCGCTGATTAAGCAGCGCTGTGCCGCCATGCGCTTGGCTTTAGGCACGTCACAATAGTTAATGATTTCATCAACCAGAATCTGACCAACGCGATTACTATTACAAGTACTATTGTGTGAAAACGTGTAAACCTTTGAGTTTAAAGGGTTAGCGCGGATTTCATACTTTTCGTGTTTTTTCATAAATCTGGCTATCCAAAGAAAGGTTTAGAGTGCTCATGTCTACCGTTTGCAGTGCCTGCATAACTGCATTTTCGCTATTCATCTTCTACGGTAAGAAAATTTAAGTTATTCATTGGATATGAAAGACATTATTTTATCACAGTCATTGCATGTGACTTTTAACATTCCATTTGATAATTTAACTGTGACATCACTAGAGTTACATTGACTGCAATATATTTTATCAGCACCAGAGTTATTGCTTTTACTAAAGTGTTTTGGAAGGATCTCTTGCATCCAATATTTCCCAGAAGCCTTATGAAATCCTGCATCTTCATCTTGAAGAAGGAAATCATAAAGAACTTTACTGATAGATGAACGCGGAGCTCTACTATCTCTATTGTGTTTATATGTTTCCCATTTTTCATTGCTAGCCCTTTCCCCCAGCGATAGCATTTTATTAGGTATCGTATTGGCAGCATGTTTTTTGCCATTAGAAAGACCTTTTGAATAATATAGGTGGGCATTTTCAACAGATTTTTTTGCGAAGTAATAGATCTCGCTGACAGAGAAGTTTTTTAGCAGTTGAGCTGCGATTTCTCTGGTTTTTATCTCTGCATTAAACTGTACTTTTAACTCATTTGAAATCACGTAAATATATTGTAAGACTTCTTCTGTAGCGATCTTTGAGAGTAGCTCAAGTAATTCGGCTTCCCATTTCGCTTGAATCCCAGTTTTTAGCTCTTGATATGTTACTTTGTAAATCTCATTAAGGCTGGAACGATTTGCTCCATTTAGGCTAACGTTAACAATCCATCTAACTCTATTTATATAAAATGAGCTAGTTTTCTCATCTTCCACAAAAGCATTTGTATCTGAATTGGGGTCAATAATTATGACATTACATTTATATAGTCTTCTCAGGCACTCAATATCCATTTTGTGAGTTGGTGATAGAGCATCAATTTTTGAAGATTCATCAAGCGATAGAATGTATGAGAACTCTTCATTTGTTTGTATTCTAAACAATGTTAGTAAAATTATTTTATCTGAGAATGTTAAGTCAGTGTATTTTATTGGCTCTTTAGATTAAATACTGTATTTTTTTAAAATATCTCTTCTCAATTCTTTTTCTGCAGCAAGATTATTTTGCTCTCTAAGCATCATGCAGTGTTTACAGTTGCATACTTTGTGTCTGTATCGAAAGTCTTCTAAGTATATTTTGTGGTTGCACTCATGGCATTCAGTAGGGGGCACGCTTAAGCCGCTTGAGCTCTTGCTCTGTCGCTTTCTAAACATCACAATATTGCAGTAAGGGCATAGTTGATTGTTGATTTTTATTGGAGGTAGTATTGTAATAAGTTTGTTGGGTTGTATGTCTATTTTATAATCGTTTATTAATGTAGCATTCTTTTCACCGGCTAAATACTTTGTATAAAGCTCTTCAATCTCATCAGGTGATAAATGCTTAATCTCATCTGCAACTTCAATATCATTCTTTTCGTTACTCATACTTGAATCCTGATATAAATTTGAAAGCTACTGTTCTTGTTGGCGGCTAATTCTCTGCTGCGCTAATTTTTGCCCGTAAAGCGCTCTGATTTCGCAAAGTGAAAAATCTGGAAAGTTAATTTTAACAGCTAAATGAGAGTTATATCCCGTGGAATTATAGGCATCCTGACGTGATAGTTCTACCTTTTAGGTAGGATTTTATGAAAGACCCGCGGTTGGTGGATTTTGGCAATAAAGTGCGCGAAATAAGAAAGGAAAAAGGATTGTCACAAGAAGCTTTGGCTGCTTTGGCCGATATTGATAGAAGCTATATGGGCCACATAGAGCGAGGTGAAAAAAACATCACACTCACTAAAATATATCAAATATCAGAGGCGCTAAATGTGGACTTGGTTGTGCTATTTCAGTAGCAAGTTAATGTTTATGCGAAGCTTCAGTGCCCAAAGTCACCCGCTCCTTGAGGGTGAAGCAGTCGTTGGATTACCAATACAGAATGAATGAATTATTGCGGATTGTTTTGCTGCATCAGACATTGGGCATATGCTCAGGCATCACTTCCCCAAACGTAGCTTTAGCGCTATGCTCAATCGTAATTGGGGAGTACAACGACTCGCTTGAAGGTGTGCTGGTGTCCATTGGTTTCAATATCAAAACAAACTGCCAGATAAAAACTGCAGGACCTGCTCGGCTATTTCAGCCGCTACCGCTTATGGATACTTAATTGAAAATTTGCCGATAGCGCGGATAATAAAGACGGTGAGTTTTTAGGAGATGGTCGAGCTGTTAGCTATCCTGCTGAAATCACAGGCTGGAATTCGAATTTACGACCAGACCACAGGCTCGGACTGTATGTTGTCTAATTACATTAGCCAAGCAAGGCAAAAAGCCAGCTGACTTGTCTTTATACGAGCAAGAGATATACCTTAATACAGAGCCATCTGCAAGATAAATATACTTACCAAACTCTATTTATAGCTATTTAAATTATCGGAATGATAAGTGAATAAAAAAACTCAACTACAAACTCTGATAGATAAATATCAAAATGATATTGATTATTATCGTTCAGCTAAATATAACGAAACTCAGCTTAGAACAGATTTTCTAGACCAGCTGTTTTTTATACTTGGCTGGGATATAACTAACGCAGCAGGTAAACCCACAAATGAACGAGAGGTTCTTGTAGAGGAAGGATTAAAAGCCAGAGCTGGTGAGAATACTAAGAAGCCAGATTACACGTTTAGGCTTTTCTCTGAACGAAAGTTTTTTCTTGAAGCAAAAAAACCAAATGTAGATATATCAAATGCCATAGGTCCAGCTCTGCAAGTTAGACGATATGGCTTTACAGCGAAGTTAAAGATTTCAGTATTATCAAATTTTGAGTATACCGCGATTTATGACTGTTCTAATCCTGTTAAAGAAATTGACTCCGTAACCAATTCAAGAGTAAAAATTTATCACTATACAGAACTTATAAAAAAGTTTGATGAAATTAATAATCTTATTGGTCGTGAAAGTGTCTATACAGGTCAATTCGAAAACGAATGGTTAGAAATAGAAAATAAAATACTTAAGTTTAGCGTTGATGATTTGTTTCTAAAGCAAATAAATGATTGGCGACTTCTTCTTGCAAATGAATTTCTACAAATTAAAAAAGAACTTACAGAAGAAAATTTAAATGATCTGGTACAAAATTACATTAACAGTATTGTATTCCTTCGTGTTTGTGAAGATAGAGACTTAGAAGAGTACGAAACTTTGTATCATTTCGCAAAAGAAAAAGATTTTAATTCTCTTGTTATAAAATTAAAAAAATCTGACAAAAAATATAACTCAGGATTATTTTCTTTATCATACATTGATGAGTTGATCAATAATGATAACTCTTGCATTTGGAGTATTATAAAACAACTGTACTTCCCACAAAGCACGTATTCATTTTCTGTTTTTTCTTCTGATATCTTAGGAAACATATATGAACTATTTCTGAGTGAAAAAGTATGTGTCGATGATCTTGGGAATATTAGAATCCAACCAAAAGAAGAGCACGTTGATAGAGATGTTGTAACAACCCCTACACATATTGTTAAAGAGATTATCAGAAATACAGTTGTAAAATATTGTCAAGGTAAGACTGATGTTGAAATATTTAATTCTAAATTCGCTGATATTGCATGTGGCTCTGGTGCATTTATTATTGAGGTTTTTCAGTCGCTTCAAGATATTCTTGTTGACTACTATTTAAAAAATGATAAGTCCAAGCTTCAACAAATTTCAGAACATACATACAAGCTAAAGATAGAAGTTAAGAAAAATATTCTATGTAAATGCATCTATGGTGTAGACAAGGATTACAATGCAACAAAAGCGTGTTCTTTTGGTTTACTGCTCAAACTTCTTGAAAGTGAAACGAAAGAAACCATTGGTAAAACTTTCCCGATTCTACCTTCACTTGAAAAGAATATTTTATTTGGCAATAGTTTGATTGATAGTGGTGATAAGGTTAAACACGAAGATATTTGTACTATTAATCCTTTAGATTTATCTAGCTATCAATTTGATGTAATTGTTGGAAACCCTCCTTATATGGCAACTGAGCATATGAAGCAATTAACATCAAAGGAGTTTGATATTTATAAGAAAAAATACAAGTCTGCATTCAAACAATTCGATAAATATTTTTTATTTATAGAAAGATCAATACAGGTTTTAAAGAAGGATGGCTATTTAGGCTATATTCTACCATCTAAATTTATCAAGGTTGGTGCTGGTAAAAACCTTCGTAAGTTATTGGCAGATAATAAATATTTGTCTAAATTCATTGCTTTTGGATCCCATCAAGTATTCAGAAATAAGACAACTTACACTTGCTTGTTGTTCTTGAATAAAGCTGAACACGAATATTTTTCTTTCTATGAAGTAAAAGACTTTAAAAAATGGTTGACTCGTGAAGATAAATCACTTCTATCAAGTACATATCAAACAAGTTCACTAGATTCGGATACTTGGGTTTTAGAAAGAAAAACAAATGATATTTTAAATTTGATATTTTCCAAATCGGAACAGCTAGGCGAAATTTTAGGTAAAAGTAATGTTGCCAATGGCATTCAGACAAGTGCAAATAAGTATTATGTTCACGAAGTGATTAAGACTGAGAGTGATTTTGTTTATTTTGAATATGAAGGTATTCAATACTGTATTGAAAAAGAATTAACTCGTCCTTATTTTAAAACTAATCGTTCAGGTGATGATAGTTTTTATACTTATAAAGATGTTGAGCCTAACTCTTTTGTAATTTATCCATATCATAAAGTTGGTAGCAAAATACAGCTTGTTAAATATGATGAGATTAAGCTTAAATATCCTAAATTATTTAATTTTTTACATGTTGTAAAAGATCATTTGGATGATGAAAAACGGTCTATAAAACCAGATCCGGAAGGGCCAGATGAATGGTATAGATATGGAAGAAGTCAAGCATTAGAGAACTGCGATGTAGACCAAAAACTTATCGTAGGTGTTCTATCAAATGGCTATAAGTACAGTATTGATAACAACCGTGTTTTTGTATCTTCTGGAGGCACTGCGGGTTATAGCATTATAAACGTGCCTAATGACGTTAAGTATTCCATCTACTATATCCAAGCAGTCCTTACATCTAAGTATCTAGAATGGTTCGCTTCGGTATATGGCGAGATTTTTAGAGGTGGATTTGTTGCGCGTGGAACTAAAGTGCAAACCAGAATGCCTATTCCAACTATTGATTTCAAAGATCATAGTCAGATTAGTGTACACGATACGATTAGCCTACTTCAGCAGAGACTGAATACACTGTATGGCCAAATTCAAAAATCTAACGATAGAGATAAAATAATTCTAGAAAGGCAATTTGAGCAAGAAAAAATAAAAATGGATAATTTGATTAAGAATCTTTTTGACTTAGGGAGTTTTGACTCGGAAATTCCAACAGTCAAAGATCTTTTCGCTAATCTTTAGATGGTTTTTCAAAGTTAATGCAGCAGTTCTGCTGCATTAATTCCTATAATAGTTTTATTTGCGTAGCCTTCTGTCTCGTAAATTTTTCCATATATCTATAAGCTTTTCATTGTCTTCTTGACTAAATCCAAGCTTGGTCAAGATTAATAAACCTTGTTGTCTAATAACTCGCTCTATTTCACCATCTTTGATCAATTGGTTAATTTCATCAACGTTGTGTTCCAAGCCATCAATAATAGGTATATACAGTTTTTCTATTTCTGAAGGAACTAGCTCAAGAACACCGCCACCATAAAAACGTCCCTCTAATTCAGCAGTAATTACTGTAAGAGGATTCAGGAAGCTGCATACCAAGTTCTCTGCGCTAGTAAAAGTTGACGTAAGCCTATAAGCAGTGTCAGTAGTATATGCTCCCACCTTGTTATGAATCAAACGCGGCGCATTGTGACAACGCTTTAGCATTCCTATTTCTGTGCTATATACAGAGGGGACTTTAAACCAAGGCTTACGAATTCGACACTTGTAACGCTTATGATACTCTTCAATTTCGCCTAGTCGGATATAATTCTGAATATTTTCAGAAAGATTTTCATAATCTTCGTCTATGTATAGAAAGTTAGTTGGTAAACCCTTATTCTGATTTTCAATGTGCTGGATTTCATCATAAACAATGCCAGGGCAGTGCTGGCTTCGACCAAACATTGGGTGAGCAAAACGCTCTAATTTGTGTGATTTAACTGTTTCATTATCAACAAGAAAATATTTGTTAGCACCTGTCACAATACCAACATCAACTTTAGCTATGTTTTTAAATTGGTGAACATTTGGATGTGCGATAATTTTATTAATTAGCTCTAGCTCATTAATACTAAGCGTCGCTTTAGTCCATTTTCCTTCTACGGTTTCTCCGTTGATACAGGTCGTAGCTTCAAATAATAGATCTGGATCATCTTGGAGAAAATCAAAGCCACTCACATTGACAATGCCAACACCTTGTGAAATTTCATTAAGGTCTTTTTTTTTCTCTGCTAAGATAATCACAGCACCTTGAAGAGTACCTTCAAACCAAATCTCTTTTGGGTCAATTATGACAATTTTTGAACAAACATTTCCTAAGTAGCTTCTCAAAGATTGAGCATGCATAACGTTACTAATTTCTGAGGGTATTACCATGCCCATTCTTCCACCCTGTTTTAGAAGAGCTAATGAAGATAATAAGAATGGAACCCAAGCATTAGTTTGTTTTGTAAATTTTAGATTTAATTGCTCGAAAACTAATTGAGCCTGCTCTTGAAAATTTTTCTCTAAAAACTGATACCTAATAAATGGGGGGTTTCCTAAAACTCCATCAAATGTCGGTTCGTTTTTCTTTAACTGTTCATTTGCCCATACAAGAAAATCGCCCTCTGTTACGCTTGCATTGCTAAAATTGTTCAGTTTGCAGCGTTCAAGCGCCTTAGATGCCTCGATGTCGAACAATTCAAAGCAAGACAACTCAATACTTGTATCACAGTTATTATTAACCAAAGCTTGAATAAATACGCCATCACCACAGCTAGGTTCTAGTATGGATTTTGGTTTTTTAGCGAGTACCCACTTAGTTACATAGTCAGCTAAGTTCTGTGGTGTATAGTATCCACCTCTAAGTTTTTGTGAGGTTTGATCTGCTTTAAATTTCATCATCTACCTTCGAAAAATTCTGAATTAACTCAGATTTTTTTTCTTTTATATGTTTTTGCGCTTTGTCTACAAACCAATCTTTTAGAGTTTGCTGCTCCATTGCAAGAATGGAATAAAGAGCTTTTTTTAGTTCAGGTTCAACTTCAAGAACGATTCGCCCAGATTTACCCCTTGCCATACGAATACCTATGTGATCTATGTTACATAAGTGCTGTAATCTACATGAGCATTGTCGCGATCTCAAGGGGAATACTACGATTTTCTGTAGCAGCCATTAATGCAGCATTGCTCAATGTATCGAAGACTGGTGTTGCCGGTGCGCCGTTGCTTAAAACGCAAAAATGGACCAAGCATTTAGTGGATATATCGACAATTATAAAACCAATAAAGCGGTCGAAGGTGGGGCCACGGTGCGCATCATCTACGAAGATCGACAAGTGCAGAGCTAAGTTTTCGGCAAATCATTGAACGCGCTTTACGTGAAGATCCGGCGTGTATTCTTTGGGTGTGTATTGATCTGCTAAATTGATAGTGCTGTTAAGCATCATATTACCGTCAATCTTCATGATGACCCTGAATACTATAGGTCACACAGTTTGCGTTTGCAGGACATTATTGAGAAATACAACGGCAAATGGGACCAGCAAGTTGAGTTGCTTCTGGAGTTTTGTGACAACATCGAAGCCTAACGCTCACAGACTGCGGCTGATCTAGGTTTGACCGATACTGAATTGGCTTTCTACAACATCCTTATGGCTGAAGTCGCCAACCTTACTGGTGATGAAGCCATCAGCGAAGCAGTGCATGATGAAATCAAAGCCACCAGCCAGAGCTTGGTCAGTATGTTTGACGAAGCCACGCAGATCGTTTTTTGCTAAGCCAGATGAAGTAAAACGCATGAAGAAAGAGATCAAACGCGCCATTCTTGAGTGCTCTTACAGCGAGGCGAAGCTGGTTAAGGTGGTGCGAGATCGCTTTATGGAATTAGCAGAGACCTGCTTTGGTGTTAGATAACAAAACGGGTAACAACAGATAACAGATAACGGGTAACAGCATGATAATGGCTTCAAGTATTCCTGAGTACCGTCATGGCTACGGCTTTATTGCTGAAGTCATCCGCACTAGCTGCCGTAAATCGGCGGACATACGTGCGGAAGAAGGTGCTGTATCTATTATTGTGTACTACCAGTACCAGCATTGAAAAGATTGATCAGTTCTTGTTATCCAAGCGCTTATGGATCAATGAGAAAATGACCCTACAGCGCGATATGGCACCGGCCAGCAATAAGCAGTTTGTTTCAGGTGAAGCCTATCCATATCTGGGGCGTGACTACCGACTCAAAGTTGAGCATGGCCCATTCGCTCCTGTGAAGCTGTTGCAAGGGCGATTAGTCGTGCAGATGCCTGAGTCAGGCCAACAGCCTTGTATGATCGGTAACTCGATTGTACGTTGGTACAAACGCCAAGCCGAGCAGAAGATCCGAGAAAAAATTAAACGCTATGCACCTATCGTTGGTGTTGAGCCTGCTGGTGTAAATATCAAAACCTTCAAGTCCCGCTGGGGTAGTTGCACTGCTAAAGGCGAACTGGAGTTCAACTGGCTCATCATGCTTGCACCGAACCGCATGGTGGATTATGTTGTTATTCACAAACTTTGCCACCTGATACATCATGACCACTCATCAGAGTTTTGGTGGGAAGTTGGTAGAGTGATGCCGGATTATCAAGTGTGTAGGGAGTGGTTGCTGGAGAACTCGGAGGGGCTGCTGGCATGAGAAATAGATTTTTGTATGATGCATTATTTTGCCTATTGGCTGGTTAAATATAAAGACTATTGAGACAGACGTTTAGTAACACGCTTTCTTTTACAACAGTTGTCACTTGTTTTATTAATTTTTTATTTTAAGTGCCTCTGCTAGTAATGTGTTAAATATGGCTTTTACCTTATTTTTCGCTTGATAAGTTTTTGATTAGGGTCATTGATATGGTATCAGTGTAATACTGTAAGTATATTTTTTAATATTATTCATGGAGCGAACCTTGAAGAAAATTGATTTTCACATACATACTGTACCTACAATCAGCGATTCGCATTTTATATTTTCACTGGAAAAATTTAGTGAATATGTTGATTCGGCGGAGCTCGATGCCATAGCAATAACAAACCATGACATGTTTGACCTTGAGCAATTTAACGAAATTGCTGCAAGGTTAGGCTGTGTCGTATTTCCAGGTATTGAAATTAATCTTGGCAAAGGTCATATCCTTCTCATTTCTGAAAACTCAAATTTAGAAGATTTTCAGCTAAAAACTTTAGCTGTTTCCGAGAAAATAAATGCTATAGGCGATTCAATTAACGTAGATGAGTTGATTGATATTTTTGGTGACCTAAATAACTATTTACTCATTCCTCATTATGAAAAAAAGCCAGCTGTATCAAAAGATACGCTTATTAAAATAGGGAGGTTTATATCTGCTGGTGAAGTTGATAGTCCAAAGAAGTTTATACGTATGACAAAAGATGAAACAGAAATAACACCAGTTATCTTTAGTGATGTGCGTATTAGCGAAAATATGAATAAGTTTCCATCGAGACATACATATATTGATTGTGGTGATATTTCCTTAAATTCTTTGAAATTTAGTCTGCGTGAAAAAAAAGTGGCACTATCTAGATCTGATGGTAACTCACTCTTTCAAGTGTTTGATGATGGCCAAAAAATATCAACTGGATTAAATATCGTTTTTGGGGAAAGGTCTTCAGGCAAAACTGAAACTTTAGCTCAGATAAGTAATGAGTTTGAGAACGTAAAATATATTTCTCAGTTTTCTCTTGTTCAGAGAGACGATGCTAACTATGAAAAAGAGTTTAACGCTGATGTTGCTCGCAAGAAAAGTACGTTCGCAGATAAGCATTTGAATCCACTCAAGACTGTTCTAGACGATATATTGAGTGTGGATATTGAAGTTAATCGTAGGATGGTAGAAGATTATTTAGAAACTCTATTAAAATTAGCAGAAGAGACCAAAAAACGTGATGCTTTTTCTAATGTTGCTCTTTTTAATGAAACTCAATTTGAGGTGAGTTTAGATAAAGGACTTAGTGAGCTTATTGGATCTGTGCGTCAATTAATTGAGAATATTGAGTATAGAGAAATAGTTAATAAGCATGTTGATGTTGATGCTTTAAAAGCACTTGCTTGTGAGTTAATAGAACTTCTGTGGTCTAAGACATATGAAAGGAATAAAAAAATCTTAGCTAATGATGTCGTACGTGATGTTAAAGGCAAGCTTCAGTTAAGGACATCAGCAACTCAAATCAAAGACGTTGATTTATATAAGGTTATGATTGAGCACAAGAAAGCTATCAGATTTAACAAAATTGTAAAACTATTACAGGTTGAAAAAATAATATTTGAAGAGAACTTTCAAGGGTTTAAGGTTACTTGCAAGCAACGAGCGTTTACAGGCGCTGGTGAAATTAAAAATGTGAGTGGTCTAAAGGTTGCTTTTAGTGATGCGTACCGAGAGTATGCGTCTCCATATAAATATCTTGATGCCCTTAAGAAAAATGAAGCTCTGACACCATCAGAGTTTTACAAGTATTTTTCTTGTATTGAATATGAAATCTTAAATAAAGATGGATTTAAAGTTTCTGGTGGCGAAAGGTCTGAGTTTCGGCTTCTACAAGAAATTAAAGATGCTCAAAATTACGATTTTCTATTGATAGATGAGCCAGAGTCTTCATTTGATAATCTTTTCTTAAAAAGTGAGGTTAACCAGATGCTGAAGGAAATTTCTAAGACAATGCCTGTGGTGGTTGTAACTCACAATAGTACAGTTGGAGCCTCTATTAATGCAGACTACATAATTTATACCGCAAAAGAGATTGAAGGAGGCAGGATAGTATATAGAAGATACTCTGGCCATCCAGCTGATAATGAGCTTTTTTCGATTGATGGTAAAAAGATAAATAATTTCCAAGTGACTATGAATTCGCTGGAAGCAGGTGAAGATGCATATTTAAAAAGGAGTGGCGGGTATGAAAGCATTAAAAATCGAACATAATCAAGGTCATTTTCTGACTGAAGAAAATGGTTATGAAACTGTTGATAAAATAGATAAGGTAATCTTACTAAGACTGGTTAATTTGGCTCTGGAAGATGAGTTTGAAATAGATGAATACGATGAAGATGTGCTGAGGAATCAGGCTCATCAAATAATCTACAAGAGTCTTAGCGAAAAGCTCAATAATTTACACCAAAAGCGAAACCAATTCCGTGATGAATCTGAGCGATTGTATTTAGAAGAATACGAGAAGTATAAAGCTTAATATTCTTAACTTACCATTGGGAAGTAGGCGCTTAAAGACCGCTTCTGGAAGGATTATTATGGTTTGAGGCGGTTCAAGTACCGTATAAAAATCGCTGCTGTAGTATATGATTTCGAGACGTTGCAAATTTGCCACAGAGCCGACATTAATAGTGTCCACTATTTTAGTGATTTAAAGACCGTAAGTTTTAGGCTGTTTTCTATGATTCTTTATCTTGACTTTCCTGCGTGGCGCAGCAGACTTTCCTTGACCTTGCAATCCCTCGAACCTAATACTGCCCACTTTATTAACCAGTAAGCTCAAACCATCCAGCATGGGCATCATAAATTGGTTGT
>JAQUCU010000085.1 GCA_028686055.1 Desulfuromonadaceae bacterium | reverse complement strand
CTGTTCCTACGCCCTGATCGGCTTCTGGTACAGCGATGAGAAAAATGCCACCGCCGGGCGCAAGGCATTCATTGTCACCCGCATCGGCGATACCGCCTTTGGCGTCGCCATGGTCTGGATGTTCAGACTTTTCGGCACAACCTCCATCACTGAACTGAACAGTACGGCCGTACTGCTGCCGGCAGGAGTTATAACCGCGTTGGGGATTCTGCTCCTCATCGGCGCGGCCGGCAAATCGGCCCAGTTGCCGCTTTCAGTCTGGCTGCCGGATGCCATGGCAGGCCCGACGCCGGTCTCGGCCCAGATCCATGCCGCCACGATGGTAACAGCGGGGGTCTACCTGCTGGCACGCATGTTTCCGCTGGTCGGCTCTTCAGCGGTCACACTTGCAGCTATTGCTGTAACCGGCGGCGTGACCGCCTTCTATGCAGCCACGTGCGCCTGTGCTCAGCGCGACCTGAAACGCATCCTTGCCTACTCCACGATCAGCCAGATCGGCTACATGATGCTGGGGGTCGGAGCGGGTGCGCTTACCGCCTCAACGTTCCACCTGCTGACACACGCCTTCTTCAAGGCGCTGCTGTTCCTCGGCGCCGGCTGCGTCATCACCGCACTGCACCATCAGCAGGATATCTTCTCCATGGGCGGACTGAAGAAACAGCTGCCGGCCGTATACTGGCCCTTCCTGGCCGGTGTGATCTGCCTGGCAGGCTTTCCGGGGAGCGGCGGATTCTTCAGCAAGGACGCTATTCTCGGGGCGGTTTTTGCACGGGGCGGTCCCCTGTACGGAACCCTGTTTGCCCTTGGCCTTATGACAGCACTGCTGACCGCGTTTTATGCATTTCGCATGCTTTTCGTGGTATTTCACGGTGCGGTTTCTGTTCAAACCGACGGCAAGCCGGTGGGCGGAGTAACCGTGGTCATGTCCATTACCCTGATCCCGCTGGCTTTACTGGGTCTTTTCGGCGGTATTTTAAATCTTCCCGGATATCTGGGCGGTCACGGACTGCTGTCAGACTTTTTTGGCTCAATCCCGGGCTTTGCCCTATCGTCCCACGCGTCAGACACTACCGAGATGTCATTACAGGTCACCGCAGCGGCAGTCAGCCTGCTCGGGCTGGGGGCGGCCTCGTTGCTCTACACCGGCCGCCGCCGTACGGAATCATTGCGCCGGGAAGAGTCCGGATTCCCCCTTGGCGGGTTCCTGCTGCACGGTTGGTATCTGGACGATCTCTACCGGTTGATACTCATCCGGCCTTTTGTCCGCTTGAGTCGCTTCTTATGGAAGGGGATCGATGAGGTCGCCATTGACGGCACGCTTGACGGGCTGGCGCGCTTCACGATGCGGCTGGGGAAGCTTCCCTCCGCGTGGAGTACCGGCCGGGTTGCTACATCGCTGGTCGCCCTGGCGGGCGGTACGGCAGCGGTGCTGGTGTATGTGGTCTGGTTGCTGATCTGAATTGCCAAGAGGCGAAAAACCGCGGGTTTTTCGCCTCTTCTTTTATTTATCTGCCTGTGGTTGGACTGTTAATGCACTCACTTCAGTACGGTTAGAACGCCTCTCCAAATACGGTATTGTCGATCAGCCTGATCTGTCCTATTTTCACAGCCAGAGCCAGCAGGGTACCGCTGTCGGCAACTTCCTGTTCATGCAGCATCGCGCCATCACGAAACTCGACGTAGTCAATCGCCGCAGCAGATTCCTGTTCAATAACAGCACGCGTTTCTCTCTCCAGAACCGCAACTGAACGTTCTCCGGTGGCAAACAGCTCGCGCGCCCGCTTGATCGCACGGGACAGGCAGAGCGCGCTCTGCCGCTGGGCAGCCGACAGATAGGAGTTGCGCGAGCTCATCGCCAGACCGTCCGCCTCGCGCACAATCGGCATGCCCACAATCTCAACAGGCAGGTTCAGATCGGCGGTCATACGACGGATAACCGCAAGCTGCTGATAATCCTTGCAGCCGAAAAGAGCTACATCGGGACGGACAATATTGAACAGTTTTGTGATAACTGTTGCCACGCCGTCAAAATGTCCCGGACGACTGGCGCCACAGAGCGGCAGGGTAATATCCCTCACAGACACTCCGGTCTGGAAACCGGCCGGATACATCTCCGCGGCGGTCGGGATGAAGACGATGTCAACACCGCACTCGTCGGCGAGCTTGAAGTCGCGTTCCATGTCGCGGGGATAGCTGTCCAGATCTTCGTTTACACCGAACTGGATCGGGTTGACAAATATGGAGAGCACCAGGACGTCTCCCCGTTTACGCCCCTCCCGGAGCAGAGAGGCATGCCCCTCGTGCAGAAAGCCCATGGTCGGGACAAAGGCTATGCGCCTCCCTTCCCGTTCCGGGGCAATGGCGAGCGCCTGCATATGTACAATACTATTGATTATCTTCATCTGATCCACAGGAAAAGGAATGTTCTTCTGTTGGAAATTCACCGCTGCGGACCTCGGCAACATACTGAGTCACTGCTGCAGAGATGAGCGGTGCCAGGTCGGAATAGCGCTTGACGAATTTGGGAGAATATTTTTCACACAGGCCGAGAATGTCATGAATCACCAGTACCTGACCATCGCAGGACGGACCGGCACCGATGCCGATTGTCGGAATGGTCAGTCTGGCGCTGATCTCTGCCGCCAGTGCTGCCGGTATCCCCTCCAGGGTGACTGCAAAGGCACCGGCCTCCTGCACCGCAAGGGCATCATCCATGATCCGCTCAGCCTGGCCATTGCGTCCCTGAACCCGGAAACCACCCATCCGGTGGACCGACTGCGGCGTCAAACCTATGTGGGCCATGACCGGGATGTCGATTGCTGAAACAGCCCGGATGACGTGGGCCAGGTTACTCCCGCCTTCTATCTTGACCGCCTGGGCGCCCCCCTCCTTGATCATCCGGCCGCAATTCCGGCAGGCATCCTCGATGCCGGTCTGGTAGGACATGAACGGCATATCAGCAACCACGAGTGCCTTCGGATCGGCACGCACTACCGCCCTGGTATGATACAGCATCTCATCCATCGTAACCGGCAGGGTTGTGTCGTGGCCAGCCACGACAACACCGGCCGAATCCCCCACCAGAATGATATCAACCCCCCCGCCGTCAACGAGACGGGCAAACGGGAAATCATACGCCGTCAGGACCGTAATGCGCTGACCATTCTGCTTCATCTTCAGGATTTCAGGTATTGTCATCTTCTTTTTCATGCAGCCCCCGGTACTGACAAACAGGATAAGTACATTCACAAAATAATTTCACCTGCTGATAACAAAAAAAAACGCGCCGGAGGGCGCGTCGTGAACGGTCAGTCGGTATGGTTTGCACACCTTTCTGCGGAGGGTTCCCGTCCCGTCCCGGTTCGCTTCCGAATCCGTGCGGTATGTACTGCTACTGGCTGCCCACATCAGATCAGCTCCCGGATGGGTAGCCGTCAAGACAGTTTTTAGAAATATCAGGTCTGAATAATTAAATCTATATATTTATTTCCCTTCACCACAAGACCGCAGGTTCAAATAGGGCAGGTCAGGTTTTTCATCTGTTCCAGTTCCTTGACAACTTCTGCGCCCTGCGCCCTGCGCATCTCCATGTTATCAAACATTTCAGCCACCATGGTGCTGACCGATTCCACATTGCGCCGGATCAACGTGCCATCCTCAACCTGACGTGATGTGGTTTTAACCATTTCATGCGTCATGTCCCTGATTGTTTCTATCGATCGGGCAATGCTCTTGGCGGCTTTTGACTGATCGCTGGATCCCGCGAAGATCTGGGCGGTCATCGAACTGATCTCTTCCATGGAGCGCACCACCAACTTGACGCTCGTAACCTGCTCCTGCGTCGCCCGCTTGATCTGCCTGGTCATTTCGAGTGAGCCGTCGGAACTGTCAAAGATAGCCTTGAGTGATTCCCCTGTGCTATGTCCCAGCTCAACACCGCGCTGCACCAGGTCCCTGCTTGCCGTGATGTTGTTGGCAGCAGTTTTTGACTCAGTCATTATCTCTTCGATGATCGAGGTTATTTCACCGGTCGAATGGCCCGTCTGAAGCGACAGGTTACGGATTTCATCGGCCACAACCCCGAAGCTCCTTCCGTATTCGCCAGCCTGTGCGGCAATGATGGAAGCATTCAGTGCCAGCAGGTTGGTACGCTTTGTGATGTCGTTAATAACGCTGACGATGCCCTCAATGCGGGTACTGTTCTCTGC
Organism: Desulfuromonadaceae bacterium; assembly: GCA_028686055.1. Lineage (GTDB taxonomy): Bacteria > Desulfobacterota > Desulfuromonadia > Geobacterales > Pseudopelobacteraceae > JACRCG01. Next base: position 7,885 of record JAQUCU010000085.1, on the reverse strand, counting down.
CAGGCGCTGAATGGCGTCGAATGACAGACCAACCGAGTGCTTTATTTCATCAAGGGCGGTTATCGTTTCGGTGACGACGGCCCTGCTCACTTCAGCACGCTCCTTTACCTGTTGTGAAAGTTCGTGTGAAAGGGCCGCATTCTGTTCAACATTGCCGATGGTGCTGTGGATCTGTTCCATGGCGGATGCCGACTGGTTGACAACACCCGCCAGATGATCAAGATTTCTGGTGACCTGTTCAATGGCGACCGAAATCTGGTTGACCGCAGAACTGGTTTCATCAATCGAGGCCATCACGCCTTCAGAGGCAGCCGCGATAACAGAAGTTCCGTCAGCGACAGAATCGACCCCATCCTGCAGATTGCCTACATTTCTGGAATACTGGTCGCGGCTCCCGAGCAGGAACCTGAATGAACTCTCCATCTCCGATGTCAGTGTGTCAATCGAAGTCAACAGATTGATACGCGTGATAGCGGATGCCACCTGATCAGCAAAAAGCATGATAGTATCGACATCAGAGTCATTAAGGGCGCGGCGGCTGTTTTTGTTGTCGATCGCGAAAATGCCGATAACGTCGTTCTTTACGACGATCGGGCACAGTATAAAACTTTTTGAGCGGAGAGGCGGCAGGCTGTTGTGGGGGGACTTCAGGTGGTAATCTTCCGGATAGCGCGAGATATCATCAATCAGGTACACTTTGCGGTCATTAAAACACTTTGCAATAACGCCGATGCTCGAATCTATCGGCATGACGGCATCGGACGTGTCAAAGCCATCCGTCCCGACAGCGGCAAAGAAGCGGAGACTTTTGCCGTCTTCAGCCATCAGGATATTGACACGCTCGTACCCCAGAACATCGTGCAGCCCCTCGGCGCAGAGCAACAGGACTTCATCGAGATTGAGCGATTTCTGAATCTTGCTGCTGATATGATGAAAGTTCTTTATGTTCCTGTCCAGAACCTTGTAGCGGTTTTCAAAGATCTCTTTCTGTTCGCCGACTTCCTGGTGAAGTATATCCAGCTCCACAGCCCGCTTATGCAGTTCGTCGCCGTTTTTGCCGATCATATAGCCAAGGGTTGCAAGCACGATGGCGGTGCCTCCCCCCATATAGCTGTACATTGCAAAATGCTCGCTGTCTTTTATGACATCATTAAGAATCTGTTCAAACAGACCAAACCGGGCATCATAATAAAAGAGCAGCCTGATCGCGACCCAGCCAACAGGGGCAGAAACACCAAGCAGGAATCCGCCGACAGAATAAAGCTTTGACCGCCTTTTCATAGTGCCTTCCTCAATCCTGTGACCGGTCGTTATGTATCTGAAGCACATTTTTCATCAATTGAATGGTCGATCTCTTCCATAACCTTTTCTGCATCATCACTATTATAGGCAATAATATTTTTAAGATGCATGTACGAATCAAGGTCCATTTTTTCGAATGTAAACCCGACCCCCTCTTCAGTTACGCGGGTGACGGTGCCGGTAAAGTTTACCGCTATTTCCGGCACAGCACACCCGAGAGCGATGGTAATATCAGCCGTTTCACCCTCTTCAAGCTGCTCGTTGGTCACCAGAAACATTCCGGCCATACTGAGGTTTTCGACTGCGCCATGAAACTGTCGGCCGGCGATCCTGATCGTTGCCCCGACATTAAACCGGACACGGGAAAACTTGCGGGTGCTCATCTGCCACCTCCTGAACGGCTTGCTGCAGTAGCGTAAATCAGGCCTTGCCGGCCGAACCGAGAACTGTCTCGTTCTTGTGTTTCACCAGTTTGACCAGTTCGTTGCGCGCTTCACCAAGATATTTACGCGGATCAAATTCCTTTGGATTCTTGGCAAAGTACTCACGAACCTTGGCCGTTACCGCCAGTCTGCCGTCGGAATCGATATTGATTTTGCAGACCGCACTGGCTGCCGCCCTGCGCAGCTGCTCCTCGGGAACACCGACAGCCCCCTCAAGCCTGCCGCCGTACAGGTTGATCAGTTCAACATACTCCTGAACCACCGATGAGGCACCATGGAGCACGATCGGAAAACCGGGAATCCGCTTCTCGCACTCTTCCAGAATATCGAACCGAAGTGGCGGAACCGGCTGGCCGGGCTTGAATTTATAGGCACCATGGCTGGTCCCGATGGAGATCGCCAGTGAATCGACCCCGGTTTTCTTCACAAACTCTTCCACCTCTTCCGGTTTCGTATAGGTGGAGTGCTCGGCGGAAACCTCATCTTCAATGCCGGCCAGAACACCTAGCTCAGCCTCTACCGTGACATCAAACTGATGGGCGTATTCAACAACTTTTTTGGCAAGCGCCACATTCTCTTCGAACGGGAGGTGTGAGCCGTCAATCATGACAGAGGAGAAACCGCTGTCGACGCAGGATTTGCACAGCTCGAAAGAATCTCCATGATCAAGATGCAGACAGATCGGGATTTCGGAGCCGGCTTCACGGGCCATCTGCACCGCTCCCATCGCCATGCAGCGGAGCATGGTTTCGTTTGCATAACTGCGGGCGCCCTTGGAAACCTGTATAATAACGGGAGAGTTGGTTTCAACACAGGCGGTTATTATCGCCTGCAGCTGCTCGAGGTTATTGAAATTGTAAGCCGGGATGGCATATTTACCGGCCATCGCCTTGCCAAACATTTCCCTTGTGTTGGACAACCCTAATTCACGGTAATGAACCTTCGGCTTTTCCATTTTTCCCCCCTTGGGTACGTTATTATGTGGAAATCCACACTCGTATTCAGCAGGTACGGTAGATACAAATACCATGCAACCACCGCATAATCAAGGTGTAAACCGCCAGATTCAGATCACCACCACACCGCCCCTGGCAGGCAGATAAAGCGGTTCAAATCGGGTGCCCCCCCACTTCAGGATGGCACTGCAGGGAGAGCCGGCCAGTTCCGCAGGCGGGTTCTGGCCGAGAAAGCGGAGTATCTCGATAAGCAGCAGCCCCTCCCTGCCGGTCACATTCCCGATCTGAGATAAAATCAGATGGTCGCGTTTGCTCAGTTTCGAACCGTCAGCCTCTGTCACCAGCGGCAGATGGCAGTAGTCCGGTTGCGTAAAACCGAGAAGCCTCTGCAGGTATATCTGGCGCGGTGTTGAGGCAAGCAGGTCTTCGCCGCGCACCACCTGATTCACACCGGCCAGATAATCATCGATAACAACCGCCAATTGGTAGGCGAACACCCCGTCACCGCGCCTGAGGACAAAATCACCGGAAACGGCCGAGAGGTTCTGGCAGATTCGTCCCTTGTGCAGGTCAGTAAAGCAGATCTCCTCCTCCGGCACCCTGACCCGCCAGGAACGGATCGGCGCATCTGCCGTTATCCCCTCCCGGCACGTCCCCGGATAGCGTATTCCTTTATCATCATGATGCGGAGCTGAAGCACTCCGGGCGATCTCCCTGCGGGAACAGCCACATGGATAGACACCCCCCGTTCTCTGCAGCTGTTCAAAAAAATGCCGGTACTCGTTAAGGTGCCTGCTCTGAAAAGCGACCTCGCCATCCCAGAGCAGGCCGAACGACTCCAGAGTCCGCATGATATCATCAGCCATTCCGGGCACCTGACGCTGCTCATCCAGATCATCGATTCGCAGCAGCCAGCGGCCGCCGCTCCGTTTCGCCATCAGATAGCTCCCCACAGCCGCCACCAGTGACCCGACATGGAGCGCACCGGTCGGGGACGGAGCAAAGCGGCCGACAACACGACTATCAGGAGTATTGACCGCAGTGATCCTCAAGGTCAGCTGACATAGGAGCAGCAGTAATCCGTTACAACCTGCACTTTCATTAGAAAGACTGAATTTGCAGGGACTTCAAACGCTTCGCCGCCAACAATTCTCTTCCATTCGTGGTCCCCTTTCATCTGCCACTCAAGTTCTCCCGATTGAATTTCCATGATTTCAGCGGCACCGGTTGAGAACTCATATTCTCCCGCCTGCATGACTCCCAGTGTTTTTTTTGTGCCGTCAGCAAACAGAACCGCATAGCTGACTACCTGACCCCCAAAATAAATATTGGCCTTCTTGACGACAGTGACATTTTTAAACTCTGACATTTTCACTCCTCATAGGTGGAATTTTTTTTGCACGTTATACCAAATTTAAATCGGTCGGTGGCAAATAAAAAAACCCGCCGGACGAATCCGGCGGGTTTTAAAAATTGTTCGATATTTTCTCAGGACTAGTTGAAGGTGCCCCGGAACAGATCGGCTTTCCAGGCAACGGTTGTACGCCCCGTGCCTGGTGCAGAAACGAGCTCAGGCATAATGGTCGGAAGGGCAATCCTGACACGGCCGTTTTCAACTTCGGCAAATGCCCGCGCTGACTTCACCAACCCGTATGCCGTGCCGGCCAGGACGCCGGAAGCAGCGCCGTATGCTATAAAATCCAAATGATCAAGCGGCTTCGACTTGAAAACCATGAGAGCGCCGCCGACAAGCCCGCCGATCGCGGCACCGTAAAATGAATCGGTAAAAACTTCCTTGAGTACATCATCCGCAGCAAATACCGAAGTAGCGGTCGACAGCAGAGAAACCATCGTCATAGCGGCAATAAGCTTTACAAGTTTCATACTGTTCCCTGTTTAACGCATTAAATTTTGTAGCATACCTAATAGCACGCAGCAGCTTGCTCGGTCAAGACTATTTTTAAATAACTATATAGTTTTATTGCTATAGTATGATTTTTAACAGGCCTGAACCAGGGATCGTGCCAGAGCCTCTTCCTCGTCCCGGCTGTTCACCTCGCCGTCAAGACGCGCCTGCAGCAGGCGTGCCTTGATCTGCCCGAACAGGGGGCCTGGCTCCAGGCCAAGCCGGCGCAGAGCATCACCGTCCAGCAGAGGGGCAACAGTGCGGAGACGGGTCAGGTAGAGCGACACGAAACGCCTGACCTGCTCATTGCTGGCCCGTGCCGCCATATAAAGCAGCACCTCCGGCGTGAAGCCGCTGAACCAGGCAAACAACTGGCTGTTACGTACTTCGGCAGCCAGCTTCAGACGCCTCTTGATAGCATTCAGAGTTGTAAAGACCTGATGGCGCTGGCTGCAGAGACGTTCGGCAAGACGCCCCGGGATTGCCAGGCGCACGCAGGCATCCCGGAACTCGTCCGGCTTGAGCCCGTCACATAACGCCATAAGGTATACCTGCCACGGTTCACAGCGATCCTCCAGATAGAGCAGGCGAAACCAGGCCATAACCTGTCCGGTTTCCCTCAGTACCCGTTCCGTAGCCGGCACCAGCTTCAAAGCGGGATGAATGAACTGCAGGAGTCCGAAAGAAGACATGCGCCCAATGGCAGCTGACGGCTCATTTTCAGACATTATCTGCACCAGCTCGCCCAGCAGACGCTCCCCCCCCAGTTTGTCAAGGAGATGCATCCGCACCGCGCTGCGCATAAGGTTCTCGGTGTGTGGTGCGATATGGAAACCAAGCCGCTGTTCAAAACGAATCGCCCGGAAGACGCGCGTCGGATCTTCAACAAACGACAGGTTATGCAGCACTCTGATGACCCGCTCCTGAATGTCCTGCTGGCCGCCGAAGTGATCAGTCAGACCACCAAAGCGGTCACTGTTGATACAGAGGGCCAGTGTATTGACCGTAAAATCACGCCGGTACAGGTCATGGCGGAGCGAAGAACGCTCAACCGTCGGCAGCGCTCCGGGGGATTCGTAATATTCGAGACGGGTGCTGGCCACGTCGATCTTGCGCCCGTCGGGCAGGACAAGCACCGCCGTTCCGAATTTTTTGTGGCTGCGCACCCTGCCGCCATGGCGCTCGGCAAAATAGTCCGCAAAGAAGACACCATCGCCTTCAACGGTTACATCTATATCCAGGTTGTCGATCCCCAGCAGCAGGTCGCGCACAAAACCGCCGACCGCATAGACCGGCAGCCCCAGTCTGTCACCAGCCTCCCCCAGCTTGTGCAGGGTCTCACGGACCTCTGCAGAAAGCCGCTTCCCCAGCAGTCCGGCAACCGAGCGGGTGCGGGTCGGGATTTCCAGGGAGCCAAGGTCATAGAGGACGCCGCTCTGCCCGCGACGGCCGCCATAGATATGGCGCATCAGGTCGGTCCGTGTCACCGCCCCGGTAAGCAGTGCCCCTTCAAAAACCGGCACAAAACGGCGATTGCCGGTCACCATGTAGGATTGGATATCTGCAAGAGGGGTATCGGGGGTTGCAGACAGGTACTCGGTATGCATGAAGTCAGTTACCGGCGACTCTCCGAGACCGTGATGCAGCGCCTTCTCCACTGTTTTGCGCGAGATCACGCCGACCATGGTTTCTCCGGACACAACCGGCATGGCGTTGCAGTTGTAGCGGGTCAGGAGTTCGCGGGCCCCTGCGATGCTGACCGAGTCCGGCATGGTTTTTACCGGCGCAGACATTATGCTGCCTGCTGTCGCCTCTCTCCTTACTGAAAGCCGCAGCAGCCCGTCAAGCCGTTCAAGTACCTGTTTCAGCGGCTGGTTATGCACGACCGCCGAGGCGGCAGTGGCATGGCCGCCACCCTGAAAGCCCTTCATGATTTCACCGGCATTGATCTCAGGAATATGGCTGCGGGCCACCAGATAGACATGGTTTTCCATGGCTATCACTAGAAACAGCGCGCCCATATTTTCCATATCCCGCATCAGGTGAGCCAGCGAAGCGATATCACCGATGTAATGGTCGCAGGAGGCGTATGCAATCGATATGGCAATTCCATTCACCGAACTGGTCTTCAGGGTCGTCAGCAACTGCTTCAAAAGCCACATCTGCGCATGGTTCAACTCCGGAGTCAGCGCGTCATTGACAATAGTGAGCCGTGCACCCTGTTCCAGCAGCCAGCCGGCAACACGGTAATCCTCCGGCGTTGCCGATGCAAACAGCAAGCGCCCCGTGTCCTCATGGATACCGAGCATGATCAGGGTGGCCTCCTCAGCACTAAGCCTGGCACCCTGTCCCATCAGCCTGGCAGCCAGGAGGGTTGAGGCTGAACCGCAGACAGCAACGGCTCCGCCGGTCGGGGTGATGCTTTCGGCTGCCACCGGGTGATGGTCATAGATATGGATCTGGAGGGTGGGACTATCCAGGATCTCTGAGAAGCGGCCGATACGTGCAGCCTGCTGGCAATCGACAATGATCAGGCGGGTGATTGATTCCAGGTTGATCTCTTTGGCACGGGTAAAGTGCGGCAGGTAATCCGGATGCCGCTCTATAAAATCTCTCACCCCCTTCTCCTGTGATCCGGGAAACGAGAGCAGTGCACCGGGGTAGAGACGTAGTGCCGCCGTCATGGCGCCCAGACAGTCAAAATCGGCATTTGTGTGGGTCGTGATAACGTCCATGCTTACCCGACAATCCTGCGTACTTTAGCTGAACCTGTCATCGCACGATTACTCCTCACACGCTATCGACATAGCCTTCAGCTGCCAGATATCCCTGTTATAATCGCTGATCGTCCGGTCTGTGGAAAATTTGCCGCTGCAGGCAGTGTTCATGATGCTCATGCGGACCCAGCGCTCACGGTCCTGATACGCAGCCGCGACGCACCTCTGGGCATCGACAAAGCTGCGGAAATCTGCGGCGACCATCCAGGGGTCACGGGGTGAGCAGATAGCGTTGATGATCGGGTCGAAAAGCTCCCCCTCAAACAGGTTGAAGTGCCCGCTGCGGAGAAGGTCCATGACCCGCTGCAGGTCATCGTCGCCACTGATTACCGCATGCGGATCATACTGCAGGCACAATTCCTCCACCTCTTTGCTCGTCAGGCCGAACATGAAGAAGTTATCTTCGCCGACCTCCTCGCGGATCTCTATGTTCGCACCATCCAGAGTACCGATGGTTATGGCGCCATTCATCATGAACTTCATGTTGCCGGTCCCGGAAGC
>JAQUCU010000084.1 GCA_028686055.1 Desulfuromonadaceae bacterium | reverse complement strand
GGCGGGACGTAGATGACCGAGGCGGTGGCGCCGGTCTGGTGGACAGCCTCTTCGACGGTGTCGAAGACCGGAAAGCCATCAATGATTGTGCCGCCCTTGCCGGGGGTTACACCACCCACCATCAAGGTGCCATAGTCCCGTGCTCCCTGCGCATGAAAGAGGCCGGTGGCGCCGGTAATCCCCTGGGTAATGACTCTGGTGTCTTTATTGATAAGGATACTCATCAGTTGGCTCCTTTCACAGCCTGGACTATTTTCCGGGCCGCGTCGGCCATACCGTCAGCGGCGACGATATTCAGGCCACTCTCTGCCAGCATCTTTTTACCCAGATCCACGTTTGTCCCCTCAAGGCGGACCACGAGCGGGACCTGAAGAGAAACCTGTTTGGCGGCTTCGATAACCCCGGTGGCAATGACATCACATTTCATGATGCCGCCGAAGATGTTGACCAGGATTCCATTTACGTTCTTGTCGGAGAGGATCAGTTTGAAGGCCTCGGTAACCCTTTCGGCTGTGGCGCCACCCCCGACGTCGAGGAAGTTGGCCGGGTCGCCGCCGTAATGTTTGACGATGTCCATGGTGGCCATGGCCAGGCCGGCGCCGTTGACCAGGCAGCCGATGTTGCCGGTCAGGGAGATATAGGAGAGGTCATGCTGGGAGGCTTCGACTTCGTTGGGGTCTTCTTCGTCGTAGTCGCGCATGTCGCTCAGTTTGGGGTGACGGAAGACGGCGTTGTCGTCGAAGCCGAATTTGGCGTCGAGGCAGATCAGGTTTTCCTCGGCGGTGACTACCAGCGGGTTGATCTCCAGCATGGAGCAGTCGCAGGCGATGAATGTCTTGTAGAGTCCCTGCAGTACCGCGACCGCCTTATTGACCAACTTTCCTCTCAACCCGAGACTGAAGGCGATCTTGCGACACTGGAAGGAGGTCAGGCCGACCAGGGGATCGATGGTTTCGGTGAAGATCTTCTCCGGTGTTGTGGCGGCGACCTCTTCGATATCCATCCCTCCTTCGGTGGAGGCCATGACGGCGACCTTTGAGGAACTGCGGTCCACCACCAGGCTGACGTACAGTTCGTTGGCGATGTTGCAGCCGTTTTCCACCAGGACCCGCGTGACCAGCTTGCCTTCCGGGCCGGTCTGGTGAGTGCGGAGGATCATGCCGAGCATTTCCCGGGCGATCATGCGGACTTCTTCAGAACTGCGGGCCAGTTTGACGCCCCCCCCTTTGCCGCGCCCGCCGGCGTGGATCTGGGCCTTGACGACCCAGGGACCTTCGCCGAGGCGCTTGGCCCATTCCCTGGCTCCGGCGCTGTTGTAACAGACGTGCCCGTCAGGGACAGGAACGCCGAACTCCCTCAAAATCGCTTTTGCCTGGTACTCGTGAATATTCATGCAGCCCTCCCTTGATTAGATTTGTTCTTACTATTTGTCGAATCGGCAATCTTAGAGAGCATAGCGATAGGAGGTGATGCCTTATTATTTTCAATCTGCGAAATAAGCGCAGTAGAAAACCCCGTTTCATTAGTTACATCCTGCAGAGTCGGTTTTTTTGCACGGGGGATCTTTTTGAGTTTGGTCACAATGTTGTCATTATGTATAAAAAAACCTGTATATCAATATAGTTATGTAAAACAAAGGCTAGAATACCTGTGGTTATTATACACAATAGATTAAGATAATCACTGTTTTATTATTATACTATCAGTGTTGGTAAAATAATTCATTTCAAATAAAAGTCAAACATATTGTTTACTTTTGATAAATTATTTTATTTTAGATAAATGTGCCGGCCTAAGGAATGCTGCAAAGCGGCAATGTTTACGGCGATCGGGAATCATTCAGTAAATTTATGTCCAGTTGAATGATTCGGAAAGGTGCAAGAGAGGGAATGGCTGGCGGAAAATGATAACGGCAACCGGATTGGCCCGCCTGCCGTTATCGTTCGCTCGTTTTCAGGCGGCTTTATTTTACCTGGATGTTGATCTGTTTCGGTTTTGTTTCCTCTTTTTTGGGCAGGGTAATAGTCAGAACTCCTCTCTCGCAGCTTGCGGCCACCTTCTCCTGATCTATCGTCGTGGGCAGGCTGAAGCTGCGCTGGAAACTGCCGAAATATCTCTCGATGCGGTGGTAATTCTCTTTTTTTACCTGGTCTTCGTGCTTGCGCTCCCCTTTCAGGACCAGAGTACCGTCTTCAATGCGTACTTCGATGTCTTTCTGGTCCACATCAGGCAGCTCTGCTTTTATCACGATGGAATCAGCCGTTTCGTAAATATCCACCGCCGGCTGCCAGAGTCCCTCTTTAATGTCCTCGCTGGCCAGGTCGTGATTCCAGGAAAGGTTCAGGATCCGGTTCATCTGGTCCTGCATGGTGCGCAACTCTCTCAATTGGTTGTACTTTACAAGCGCCATGGTTCTGTCCTCCTTCGAATGGTAGTGGTCGGGTTAGTGCACTGCTTACAAAAACATAATAACGATTTATGAATTGTCAAGACCGGTCGCTGCCGCCTGCCTGCTGCAGGAACTCAAGGCTTTTAAACTTCCTGGAGGAGTGATTCGCCAACGACTCGTCAATCAGGACGCCGGCTAGCTGGAGCGACTCCTGATCAAAGGCTACGAGCCCGAAACGACCGGTAGCAAGGCAGGAGCTGAGACCCTGCAGGGCCGCTGACGTTATCTGCCGGCCGGTTACAGCACAGAAGCGGCAAACCAGTTCACCCCCCTGCTGCATGAGCGCACCATGGGCATCAAAGGTCGAACCGCAACGGCCGCACCGCTGCAATGAAGGACGGTATCCGAGGATATTGAGCAGATTTATTTCAAAGAGCCGGCGGTCGGCATCGTCACTATGACCGGAGTCAAGGCGCTCAAGATAGGCCGCCAGCAGACGGTACAGGCGCGGCAGCGGCTGTCCTTCCGGAGTGAGACATTCCACCAGCTCGCACGCGTACAGTCCGTGGGCAATGGCACCCAGTACACACCGAATTCCGGAATACAGCGTTATGACGTCGGCGCTGCGCAAGGAAGAGAGGCCGTCCTTGCGGTTCAGTTGGAGGTCGATCCGGGCAAATGTCTCCAGGGCAGGGCCGAAACGCTTGCGGCTGTTGCGGGCGCCGCGGGCAAAACCCTTCAGCCGGCCATGTTCAAGCGTGAACAGTGACACGATCCGGTCGCTCTCTCCATAGTCGGACGATGAAATCACAAAGGCTTGTAGTTTTTCCAGATGCATGGCTGTCTGCGTAACTCCTGCCGGTGAGAATGTGATGAAGGTATTCATCGGCTTAACGTGGTGAGGGTTGCGGCGGCGCGGTTTTATCGGGCTGACCGTCTGGCGCCGATTGTTGTGCCATGCGATGCTATCAATTAAGAAACAAGAAAACTAGCGTCAAGGTCGGACCGGGTTACGTTAATTATGAATAGATTTGTCTTCGTTAGTGTGACCTGGCTAAGTTCTGCAGATTTCCAGAGATTAGACCCTTGAAAATGAATGGGTTTAAGAATTGATTTCCCCACAGTAAATTCCGGTCTACCTCGCTTACACCATATATTTTCTTTACTTTCGCTAGATTCATAAAAATGTCTGCATTGTGTTCATAATCATGCTCGCTCCATGAAAAGCTAATCGATTTCAGGAGTGCTAAGCCTAGACCAGCATTTTTGACGATTAACTGAATCGGTTTATCTTCGTGTAGGTGGTTGTAGAAGACGAGCACAGGCCTGACAGAAAGGGCGTTATGTTTCCGTGCCAGTTTTGCCTGCCAAAAAGTTGCCGCCATCGCTAGCAAGGAAATCAAAGCCGCGGATGTGGCGATTACATCACTTGGTGTCATTCCGAAAGGCCATGTTGTCGTAGGATTGCTCATATTATTACCTCTTGTTCAACGGCTGAGAGCACACCGGGTTCACCGGTGTTGCGCTTGGTTGAAAATTGGCTTGATTAAAGTACTTAACAGCCTCCTCTCTGATCTCAATTTCAGTCCGGGATACCCTTTCTCGTTGGGCTGGCAACCCAATTTCTGATGCCGCCGATAAAGTCCCATACGTCACCAACGGAGGGGCGTACGTAAGTTGATGTACTAGGGTCTTCACCCATTACTTGAAAAATTGTTGTAAGCCAGGTTGCCTTATTCCGGCCTACCGAAAGACTTGGTAGCCATGCTTCAATTTCTCCAGAAGGGACAACGAATATTCCATAGTCTGACAGCTTAGCGAAAAAATTAGTGCAGGCTTCTCGGTCGCTAGGCGATAGGACTTGTGTGCCTCCGTCACGCTTCATGTCTTTGCCTGTGGCCTCGAATGCCTTCAGCAATGCACTTCGTTCAGTCGCCAAAGCTGGATGGCTCAATGTTGGGACAAACGCACCTACCATAGGCTTCTGCCACACGGCACCACCTTCCTTCAATACATCAATATCAACTATTCCTGCTGCAGGAATGCCTAACTCGCGAAGTGGCCGAACTATGTCCCATACGGTCTGTTTGTTTTGTGCGTTAAGAAACAGACATCCTTCGATTCCGCGAGGATCCTTGTCAAGTAATAGCCTTTCGTTGATTTCTTGGTAGAATGCACGATCAGCATCTGCTTCAGTGACAATAACCGCACTGTAGAAGAGCGCGTTCAATACACCAATCGATCTCAGTAATGGATTGCGCATTAAAGGTGTCAGCTTGTCCTTCGCCAAAAGTCGTGCTGTAGCTGTTGAATAATCGTACGTGAGACGAACAATATTTATGGGAGCGCCGCCCTGCACGCACCCCATCAAGAAGCTGGCGCTGTGTGTTGCTACGAATAGACGGCGATTCGTTCCGGTAAGTGCCGACGTGATCTCTTTCCCAAGCCTGGCGCATAGTGACGGATGCAAGAAGGCTTCTGGTTCATCAATGAGCATAATTTTTGGTTCACCTGCAACAAGAGTTGTCAGCATACCTACAAATGCCTTGACTCCGTCGCTGGCGTCGCTGATGAGTGTCGCATCACCATGAAAAGCTTGAGATACAGAGTCCCACCCCTTTTCTTCTCGTTCGTCTGTAGGTGGTCTTGATGATAGGCGAAGCCTAAGATGGCCGATGTTCGTTGGGTCAATTACCAGATATTTTCCAAACGCTTCGAAAACAATACGCCTCACTTCCGCCCTTGCCGTATTGTCTATAAACAGATGCGCTAAATGATTTGGGGCTGTTTTCTGCAGATCTCCCGTAGGTTGTTGGTCAGTTAGCGCCAAGCGGTTCTTGCCGTCGAGTCGTAAAGTGTAGAGTCCGAGAAAACTTGAATATTGATGTCTATTTGGTAAGTTCGGGTTCTGAGCTTCATTTAGTAGCCCTGGTTTATGAATCTGGAGCCTAGCGGCGGAGTTGTCTTGTGGTCTAAGCTTGCCTAAAAGAATGCAGTCGGGATTGAGCGTTTCTGTTAGTGCGGGTTCGACTTGGATTTTTGAAATTTCGTCTTCTAACGCAGCAAGTGTCCACGGTTCAAACTCAACGCGACTGACCACCTGCCCATCTGGCGGTTGGACGCGAGTGACCCATCCCTCAATTTCCATTAATGCTCTTGATTTACCGCTATTGTTTGGACCGACGAAAATAGTGACCGGTGCAAGCGGAAGGTCTAACTGTGGTTGTGTAGGGCTTGATCCTGCCTTGAGTAGTAATCGGCTAAGCATTCGGACTCCAAATATGAATTAGTATGCTATCAATTTCGGGCTGTTCAACAATGTCATGTTATTGATGAACCTATAGTATTGGCAGGTTTTTTGATTTTTATGAAGTCGGTTATTAGGTTGGCACCAATAGCTGCAACAACAGAAGGGAAAATATATATCCACAATTCGAGATTTGTTATGATTCCTTTGACGGTATTTTGATCTAACGGCGGCAACTTGCCGATATTTTTGCACTTAAATGCGAATTCTGTTTTTACGTCATTTAGATATCCGAATACAAGTGCAGCCCATACTACTAGTAAAGCTCCCCAAAAAAGGTACCCATAATATTTAGGGCTTGTTTCCTTAAACAAGAATATAACTATCAATAACGGAAGTAAAATTACTGCAAAAATGAATAGATATGCAAAAAACACCATATACTCTCCTCTTTGTTTTTCAACGGGGCCGAGGCGCAGCGGTGTAGCGTTAGCGGAGACCGTCTGCCGCCGAGTAGTTGGCTACTCACCTAATCTTCTTTGCAGAACAATCATTCTCGTCACACTCCCAAATCTCGACATCAGCTGGTATGAGATGGGAATAAGTCCGAATATAGTAATCTCCAAGAGTTTCTTTCCTCTTTTGGCTGAAATCACGAAGAACAAATAGAATTTTTCGATATTCAGAGGGTGCAGCATGGAAGAAAAACATCGCTTCATTCCAAACCGTCAACTTGGCACTTGGAACATTTCCGCCTTCTGTCCATGTATGCGCTTTGCACTCTACAAGAATTTTCTCTATTACATTTCCAAGGTCAAAATTATGGGATTTAAACCCATTGATGCCGATATTTACTGCAACGTTAGGTTTCAAATCTAGCCCCTGTTTAGCAAAGTAATTCAGGGCCAAGACTTCGAAATCATGACCGACATGAGCGTTGCTTTTAGCTCCTTTGCGTTGGAAAGGTATGTCGGTCATCTGCTACCTTTTCGGCCAAACATGGGATGTAGGTTGTCCCACAAGGTGTCTTCTAGAGTTTGTAGCAAATCGGCACCCGTTGTCGTTGAGTAGTCAGCAAGTACAAATTCAAGAGACATGTTTAAGTTGCGACACCAATGCGCAAGTTGAAGCGCATATGTTGCTTTTGCTCCGTATCCAAGATGCTCCCGGATACGTTTGCCAATGTCAGAAGAACTGCCAACATACAAGACTTTTGATTGGGAATTAAATCGAGCATACGCTCGGTCACTTTTTGATTTTTCAGCAGTAAATGCTTTTTCTATGTGGGACAAACTTGATGAGTCTAATATTTGGAGGTAATACAAATATGGCCGTTTTTTCTTAACCCAAGAGTCTATATCCCTTAGAAAGGCTGACGGGAGGGTGTTCGGCAAAAGCAATGCTGATTCAATCTGAAATGCCCGTGTGGTATTTGGAGCCAGCCCCTGAAGACGATGCGAAAGATCTTCTAAACGTACTCTTGCCAGTTCAGGAAGTGATAAAAAGTTAACAGACATACAATTCCTTTTTCAGTTTCTTGGTTTATTCAGCCAACGTGTATGAGGCGCAGCGGCGCGGGGCTTTTTCCGCGACCGTCTGCCGCCGAGAGTTAGGCATTCTTGCCTACTCTCGCAACTTGAAAGGGGCAAGCCAATGGACATATCTTCGTTGTTGTTTGATGTGCGAACCAAAGAAGGTCACGAATACAGGTTGTTTCTGGATGGCAGGATTGAGGGTTTTCCTGGTGGTTCTATGGTTGTCAATCATGCCTTTCCTCTGTTTTTAAAATTACAGTCGGTTTCTCTCGGGAAAGAAAATATCCCAACTTCCGGCTTCTCCGACAAGCAAACTGATGCCGTCACTTGATGGTTTTTCGCATGGAACCGCCTTAAATATTTTTCCAGTAAGATGGGCGGATGGCGTGAAGTAAACGGTTACAACATTTTTTTCTAAATCATATCTGGAGAAAACAGCCATGTCTTTCGGACACCCTGCGGCAGCAAACAGCGGCATAAATACTTCCTGTATTTGGTTTGATGGATTGTACGCTGCAACTCCGTCCCCGAGATCTGCTGAAAACCATGTACTCATGTCTTTTTCTCCTTTTCTTGATTTGCCTAACGGGCATGGTTTTGACCTGCCGGTTTTGCGGGCAGGTCGTAAGCCTTGTTGAGACATCTCGTTTTCCCGTTTTTATTTGGTCTCTAGATTGCTGATGAGGGCAAATAGTAAGGGCCTCAGAGTATTTGTATCGTTTAGATCAAAATTGTCGAGGATGGCATTGACGCCATCCGTTGTATCAATAGCCATCCTAATGTGACTTATCGGGACAAGCGCTTGTCCATTGCCGTTAAGCACGGCCTCTGCAATGAGTCGTCCAGTAGCGCCGCAACGCACCTTCAACGGACTGTCACTGCTGGACAGCTTGACAAGATCGGCACCCGTACGCGCCATGACATGCACCATGTGCTCTTTTTTTCTTTTCATACTAGGAACTCCTTGTTTCTGCACTATTTTTTCGGACAGATTTTCTTGGCTAATGACGGCATATCGTCGTAATCAGCAAAAGGTCTCCATTTCTCGTCTGCCATTTCGCGTTGCTGTGCCGCAGTGGTTCCAGTACTCCAGTAGTCAATCATCGCAAATTGTCGTGTTTCGCAATTGATTCTGTCTGTCATGCGGTAAGTAGTCGTGCCTTCAGGGCTCTTTACAATCGAAATCAGTTTTACTTGAAGTAGATTTGGATTCTTCGGATTCTCTTTTTTCAGGCTCTCTTTAACGTAGTAATCTTTCGTGATTTGAGGCCCTGGAATCTTATGCTGATAATACAAAATTTTGGTTTCTCCAGCATTTGCAATTGCCGGAATGAACAACGCCGTCAAAATAAGTCGCCACACACTTTTCATATTGTCCCCTTTAATTTGTTCAACGTGGAAAGGCACACCGGCTCGGCGGGGGCTTTTTCCCGCTGACCGGTGCTGCCGTTGGTTGAATATTCGATGTTCTCGCCGTTGGTTTATTGGTTTTGTTAAATGCGTATGTCTGACCCTGTCGGTTCTGTCCTATTTTTTCTTTGTAGGCTTCTTGTTGGATTTAGCTGAGGAGCTTTTACGGGTTAGAACTGTTCCGTCTTCAAAAACCACCTTTACAACATGTGTGAGAACCTTACCGCTGCCGTTTTGTGCCATTTGCCATAAATTGTTGTATGGAAGATTATGTATGAAAGGATTTTCGTCAAAATGCCAGAAGGTGTCGTTGCGTGATCGCTCCATAGGTTCCAAAGTAGTTTCATCGTTGAAGGTATTGTCTAGAACTGTTTGGCCGAAGGGGTTTATTACGGAAACATGGGTGGAAATTCCGACGACTTTCTTCTCAGTATTGTTTTTGTAGTGCAGGTAAAGCTTAACGGATTTGCTGTAACTTACCTCACCAAGTTCAAGTGACTTGTCCCAAATATCTACAGCATCCTCGGCATATTTCACATTTTTGACCGGGGATTCCGCTTTTACTTTCGGATCTGGATTTTTTTGGTTCAGACTGGGCTCGACATATTGCCAGGTTTTATCATCATTGAGCTGAATCGTCTTCCCGTCTTCAAGTTCGATTATTTCATCAGCAAAGCAAATGCAGGATGAAGTGACCAAAAGTATAATTAGTATGGCAACAAATAATTTCATAATACTCCTCTTTCAAAAAACATTATTTACCTTCGATTTGCATCCAACGGGGCTGAGGCTATCCCTACCTCGGGGGACTTGTTAATGGTTGAGTTATTCTATATTTCCTGACATGCAACTACTGGACTACAAGATCGGATATTCCGCAATTGGTTGACGCCGCTTGGCTATGTATAAATCCCATGTTGAAATCATGTATTGATTTTGATTTCCCTGCTTTAACGACTTCATAGATCACTCTTTTATTACTATCTATTTTGGTTCCGCTGTTTGAAAAATGATCGCAGGTAAGTTCTATGTCCTTAATATCTTTATTGCTCTTGTTGTCAAAAGTGGCATTCACCATCATAACATTGTCAAATCCACTTTTGTTCCAGTTCAATTTTTTGATTTTTACTTGCTCTTTGACTTGGTTTTTGATGTCTGTAGCACTTGGGGCGGAAGGTGACGTTGACGTGGAATTGGGGCTCTGCGAAAACATGGAACCAATTATTCCGAGGACGATAAAAACCAAAATGAGGCCACCACATCCAATAGATTTCTTGATTTTTGCTCCGCATTTTGGGCATGAGTCGGCTTTTGTACTCACTTCATTACCGCATTCCTTACATTTTGTTATTGCCATTGCACCCTCCTCTATTTTTTGTGGTTCAACTCGTTATTCACCGGAATTCCGGCCATCCGCCATTCTTTTATTACACATAAAAATAACTTACAAAACAAACTTGACACAACTATACGATAAATATACCTTCATGGCATGGAATAATATTCTATATGACCAGTTGACCTGATTTCAGGCCAACACTCCAATTTCTGTTTTGTGCTATCGACCGGCAGGATATGATGTGTCGTGTGAATAAAAAATCACAAATGAAGCCGCACTATATAACCGGCTGTGGATTCTTGTCAAAGGCGAATGTATGATCACTATCCCAAATGAGGTTTTTACAAACTATATAGATTATCTCAACAAAACCGGGGTGCCTGCTTCCTCTTACGCGGAATATAAAAAGTGGCTCCGGTTTTATCTGGATTTTTGCGACAAATATCCGGTTCCAGAATCAAAATCTGAACGGGTACGTCTCTTTACTGATAAATTACATGACAAAAAGCAGTCGTTAGCACTTCGGCAACGGGCCGCTAATGCAGTATCACTTTATTATCAAATGGAAAAACAAGAAATTCGGGAGGAACATGAGAGCCGTTCCTCACTCAGTGGGGATGAACCGTACGAAAACGATCGTGTGAAGCAAAAACCGTTATCGGCAGAAACAGATGGCGCATACCGGCAACCTCAAATAGTGCCTCAAGCTTTAACACAGGCTCGCCCGCAACAATTCAGAACAATAGCGCGTACATCAAACTATAACGAAGCCGGATATCAGGAAAAGACCGATTCACCGGAATGGGACGCCGCTTTATCTGCGATGGCGGACGAGATTATGGTTCGACATTATTCCCGCAAGACCCTCAAAACCTACGCTAACTGGTCGAGACAATTCCAACGATTCCTGAAAAGCAAACCACCCCAAGAGTTGATGACAGCAGATGTCAAAGAATATCTGACGTATTTGGCGGTAAAGGGTAAGGTTGCCGCTTCAACTCAAAACCAGGCATTCAATGCCCTGCTGTTTTTTTACCGTCATGGCCTGAAACGAGAATTCGGTGAACTGCAAGATGTACCACGAGCAAAGAAGTCACTTTACATCCCGATGGTACTCTCCCGGCCGGAGATTGACGCCATACTGGAACATCTTTCTTACCCGTTTAATCTCTTCATAAAAGTTCTGTTCGGTTGCGGTCTGCGGCTATTTGAGGGGCTGCAACTGCGAGTGAGAGATTTCAACTTCGATGCCGGAGTCCTTACGGTACATGGAAAAGGGAAGAAAGATCGAACCGTTCCAATTCCTGAATCAATACGGTCGGAGCTGCAGGCTCAGATTACTGTGGTGGGGGAACTGTATGCTAAAGACCTGGCGGCCGGATATGACGGAGTTTTTTTGGATGATGCAGTGGAAAAAAAATATCCTAATGCGCCAAAAGAGTTCCTTCACCAGTGGTTTTTCCCGCAGAAGTCGCTGACAACCGTGGTGGAAACCGGGGAGAGACGCCGCTATCATCTCCATGAATCTCAACTCCAGGAAGCTCTCTATTATGCCGTACGCCGGGCTAAAATTCCGAAGAAAGTAACCGCCCACACCTTCCGTCACTCCTTCGCCACCCACCTGCTGCAGGCCAATTACGATATCCGCACCATTCAGACGCTGCTCGGGCACGCCAGCCTGAAAACAACGATGATTTATACCCATTGTGTCCCGGTCAGAACAGTGAAAGAGCCGAAGAGTCCGCTGGATTTTTGATACTTTCCGTAATCACGTTACAATAAAAAGGTTGCCTACATGATCGCTTCTGAAACACTTGCCCGGCTCGAATTCGACAAACTTCTCGCCGAAATTTCCCGCCATGCGCACAGCTCCTGCACGGTTGAGCGTATCGACCGCATCCGGCCGCTCTATGACCTTCAGGAAATCAGAATCACATCAGGACGGGTCGGCGAGATCCGTGCCCTGCATCAATCCGGCATTTCGCTGGTGCTGGGGGGCTTTGACGATATACGCCCTTCACTTGAGCTGCTGAGGCCGATTGGGGCTATTCTTGCGCCGCTGGAGCTGCTGCTCTATATCCCGGTCCTGCGCCTGTTTGCCGACCTGGAACGCCAGTTTGATCACCGGTACGACATTCCACTGCTGAAATCAATTGAGCCGCCACTGTGCGCTCTCCCCGAAATTCTTGAACCGCTTGTGGCTTCTATTGACAGCGACGGCA
>JAQUCU010000083.1 GCA_028686055.1 Desulfuromonadaceae bacterium | reverse complement strand
GCCTCGACGTCCTTGGCACCCATTGAAATACCGCCAGTTCCCTGGCAGATAAGAATCTGTATTCCTGCGTTTTCGCTCATGACTCAATTGTCCCCTGCTGGATAGTTTCGAGCTACTTCAATGGCCTCTGGTTGTAATCAGCAACTATTTCATCGACTTTCTGTACTGTCATACCACCGTAGGTAGAATCATTGACCATCGCTAACGGCGCCATTCCGCAGGCCCCTAGACAGGCAACCTTCTCGAAGGTATACCGAAGATCCGCTGTAGTCTCTGCATGACCAATATGCAGCTTATCAAAAAATGTCTCAACAATTCGGGTCGCACCCTGGACATGGCATGCAGTTCCGACGCAAACGCGGATGATAAATTTACCACGAGGTTTAAGATGAAACTGGGCATAAAAAGTAAGAACACCGTAAATCTGGCTTGGATATACATTCAGGCGTTCTGCGATGTAATCGGCGACAACACGCGGAACGTATCCGTATCCATCCTGGACACCCTGAAGTACCGGCATCAGATTTCCTGGAATGTCTATATATTTGGCGATAACTGCATCGGCTATTGAAAGATCAATGGCCGGTTCCTTCTCTGTGGCCTGCTGCGCTACTACGTCACTCATGCGCCCCATCTCCTTTGAATCATGCGGAGTTACCTGTCAATTTCACCAAGAACGACGTCCAGGGTACCGATTACGGCCACCAGGTCGGCAATCATGGAACCTACACTCATCTGTTCGATCGCCTGCAGATTCACAAAAGAAGGCGGACGGATCCTCAGACGCTCCGGCTTGTTTGCACCTTCGCTGACGATATAGAAACCGAGCTCTCCCTTGGGGTTTTCTATGCCCTGGTAAACTTCACCTTCAGGAGCCTGGAAACCTTCGGAAGCTATTTTGAAGTGATGAATGAGCCCTTCAATGCTGTTGTAGACACTTTCCTTAGGCGGGTAACAGACCTGAGGACAGTCGGCCAACACGGGACCCGGTTTGAGTCTGTCAAGGCCCTGACGAACGATCTTGCAGGCCTCACGCATCTCGATCAGGCGGACTTTGTACCGGTCATACGTATCGCACTTCTCGCCGGTGGGCACCTCGAACTGATATTTGTCATAACCGCCGTAGGTATCATCCCGTCTCAGGTCCCAGTCAACACCTGAACCGCGCAGTGCAGGTCCGGTAATACCCATATCAATGGCGGCTTCAGCTGAAATCACGCCGTTACCTACAGTACGCTTGAGCCAGATCGGGTTAGTTGTCAAGAGACCTTCGTATTGGTCAAGATAACCTGGCATAGAATCGATAAAGTCACTGACTTTTTTAACAAACTCATCAGGTACATCCTGTGAGAGGCCGCCAACTCGGAAGAAGTTTGATGTCATACGGGCGCCGGATATCAACTCGTATGTTTCCATGATGGTTTCACGCTCGCGGAATGCGTAGATGAAGACAGTCATGGCACCGATGTCCAGAGCATGGGTTGCAAGCCAGACAAGATGGGATTCAAGCCGGGTCAGCTCGGCCATGATTATCCTGATCGTCTCAGCGCGCTCTGGCACCTCTACCCCCATCAGCTTTTCAACTGCGAGAATATAGCCAAGGTTGTTGCTCATTGGCGCCAGATAATCGAGTCGATCCGTCAGCGGCAGAATCTGGTGATAGGTCCGGTGTTCAGCCAGTTTTTCAACGCCACGATGGAGGTAGCCGATATGAGGAGTAACCTTGACGATAACCTCGCCGTCAAGCTCGAGAACGAGTCTTAGGACCCCATGAGTACTGGGATGCTGAGGACCCATATTTAGTGTCATTGTTTCAGTAGTAGCCATGTATCGCCTCTTCTATGATCGAATTACAGAACGATGTAGTAAAACTATGACAAACGTCCCTTGTAGGGTTCACGGTCAGGTCCCTGCAGCGGATAGTCCTTGCGAAGGGGGTGCCCAACCCAGTCATCAGTCATGAGAATGCGTCTCAGGTCCGGGTGTTTGTCGAAATTAATCCCGAACAGGTCATATACCTCACGTTCCAGCCAGTTGGCACCTTTCCATACCTGGGTGGCCGTCGGGATACTGCAATCAGCCTCGCTAACCGGTGTTTTGATACGCAGCCGATCCTTGTTGGCAATTGACAGAAGCTGGTAGACCATCATAAAGCGGTCTACCTTTTTGCCAAGATAATCAAGCGCCGTAACGTCGGTCAACTGATTAAACTGCAGGGACTGCTTGAGGAACGAAAGTATCTCAATAATAGAATCCTTCGCTACGGTTACCGTCACCTCTCCCCTGAATTCGACTACATCAATGATCGAAGCGGCAAACTTTTCCTTCAGCTTCAGTACTGCACGATTGTTTTCTGCCATGATATCCAACCCTTTTGTGGGATTTAGTGTTTACGTTCGTTGATATTGCAGAAGATCAGGCTGCTTCCGGAATATAGCGTTCGCCCAAGCCGATGGAGGAGCCGAACGAATTACGCTCTTTCATAATCTTGTCCTGCAGTTTCAGCAGTCCGAACAGCAGCGCCTCCGGGCGCGGCGGGCAACCGGGTATATAGACATCAACCGGCAGCGCCTCATCGATACCCTGTACAACGCTATAGGTGTCGAATATTCCGCCGGAGCAGGCGCAGGCACCCATGGCGATAACCCATTTTGGTTCCGGCATCTGCTCATAAACAACCTTGATAACCGGGAGCATTTTTTTAGTCACCGTCCCGGAGATTACAATACAGTCGGCCTGACGGGGGGATGCACGAAAAATGATGCCGAAACGGTCAAGGTCGTGATGTGAGGCACCCGTAGCCATCATCTCGATAGCGCAACAGGCCAGACCAAAGGTCATCGGCCAGATGGACGATTTCCGTGACCAGTTCACAAGTGTATCAAGTGATGTGGTGATGACGTTTTCGCCAAGCGGATTATCTACTCCCATTCCAGCGCTCCTTTTTTCCAGACATAAATATAACCGACAAAAAGAATGACAATAAATACGGACATCTCAACCAGACCGAAAACGCCCAGCTTCTTGTAGAGAATTGCCCATGGGTACAGAAACACGGCCTCGATATCGAACAGGATGAACAGGACGGCGATCAGATAAAACTTGATCGAGAAACGTTCACGGGCGGTTCCTACCGGTTCACAGCCACTTTCGTACGGCTGCAGTTTTACCTTCGACGGTTTTTTCTGGCCAATCAGCGACGACGCTACAATGGACACAAGCCCGAAAGCTATTGCCACGAGGACCAGAAGTAGTATTGGCAGATATGCACCAAGCATTAAAATCCTCCTTACTGCAGAACGGTATACTGTATACAAACGTTGCTTGTAATAGGTTATTTGAATTTCTTTGTCAACACCTTTTTTACTGCTGTTACATTTAACAAACCTTGTCCCGTATTGCGAATTATAAACAAAATTAGCGCATTACCATTGACACTAAATATACTGTATGCTTAGATATGTTTTTTAGGCTCATACATCAAACTATCCATTTCGGATAAAAAGGTTCTCTTTCATGAATCACGAACGCTCCAGTTTCCTTTTTCAGCAGGCTAAATCTTCTATCCCGGGCGGCGTAAACAGTCCGGTACGCGCATTCAAGTCGGTCGGAGCTGACCCGCTCTTCATCAAGAAGGCGGCCGGATCTCATATTTATGACGAGGACGGCAACGAGTTTATTGATTATGTCGGTTCCTGGGGACCAATGATTGCCGGCCACTGCCACCCCGAGGTCATTAAAGCTGTCCAGGAGACCATGGCCAGTGGCGCCAGCTTCGGCGCACCGACAGAGAGGGAGACAACCCTTGCCAACCTGATCATAGAAGCGGTCCCTTCGATAGAAATGGTACGTATGGTCAGTTCCGGCACTGAAGCCACGATGAGCGCCATTCGCCTTGCTCGCGGCTATACCGGACGTGATAAAATCATCAAATTTTCCGGCTGTTATCACGGCCATGCCGACTCCCTGCTTGTCAAGGCCGGCTCAGGCGCTGCCACTTTCGGCGTACCCGATTCTCCCGGTGTTCCAGCCGCGGTGGCCAGACTCACACTTATAGCCGAATACAATTCACTCCAGTCTGTCAGGAATCTGGTTGCCGAAAACAGAGATTCGATTGCCTGCATCATTGTTGAGCCCGTTGCCGGGAACATGGGGACGATCCCCCCCCGTGACGGTTTTCTGGAAGGACTTCGTCAGATCTGTACCAGTGAAGGTATAATATTGATTTTTGATGAAGTCATGTCCGGATTCCGCGTTGCCTTCGGCGGCGCCCAGGCACTGTTCGGCGTGACTCCGGACATGACAACGCTAGGCAAGATTATAGGCGGCGGTCTACCGGTCGGGGCATTTGGCGGAAAGCGTGAAATAATGGAAATACTTTCACCGTCAGGCGGGGTCTATCAGGCAGGCACCCTGTCCGGGAACCCGCTTGCCATGTCTGCCGGGATTGCAACGCTGAATATTCTCAAGCAACCGGGTTTTTATAAAGCAATTGAGGATAAGAGTCGTGCGGTTGCTGATGGTATTAGAAAGGCGGCCATGAATGCCGGTTATCCAGTCTACTCGACCCGGGTAGGCAGCATGTTCTGCACTTTTTTCAGCAAAGAAGAGGTATACGACTGGCCGACCGCCTCCCGGTGCGACACAGGATCATTCGCAAAATACTTTCTTGCCATGCTGAACGAGGGAGTTTATCTGGCTCCTTCCCAATTTGAGACGGCATTCGTTTCGGCGGCCCACAGTGAGGCCGATATCGAAAGTACGATCGCTGCTGCGATCAGATGTTTCAAGCTGATCGCCTGACCGATGTTTTCATTTCTGTTTGACATATCAGCGGCATCTATGGTAAGCAATACCGGTTTTGTGCCGCTTTCAATTCTGACTTTCCATGCCCGGTAACAATAGACAGCTTTTTCAGAGCCTTGCAATGGTCTCCAGCATGGGCATTTCCGTTGTACTGGCTATTGGCATCGGTGTCTGGTTCGGTTTGACGCTCGACAGTTGGCTTGATACGAAGCCTTGGTTCTTTTATATTTTTTTGTTTATCGGAATTGCCGCCGGTTTCAAGAATGTGTATGTAATAGCCGGCAGGGAGATCCGTAAAAGTGATGATCACGATCAACGAGGATAACCTCTTTGCTGTCATCATCAAGGGAAGCCTGGGGTTAATGGCTTTTCTGACACTGGCAGGCTGGGCGTTTTTTTCAGTGAAAGCCGGTTTGGGAATTCTGGCCGGTGGATGCATAGCGATAACTAATTTTTTCTGGATCAGAAATGTACTTCAGCGGGTTCTTGGTCAATTGCCCGCAAGGGCGACCACTTACGCCCAGCTCCGCTTCATTGCTCGCCTGACCATAACCGGTCTGCTGCTGTATTTTATTATAACATCGGGCTGGTTTTCACTGGCCGGAGTTTTGGTCGGTCTCTCGGTCATTGTAATTAATATAATCACAATTTCACTATACAGCGCCCTGCGCGCAGGAGGTTAGCTCCATGGTTCATCCGTTACTGTTTCTCGAATTCTTCCGCAATCTGCTGGCTCCTTTCCATTTACCGGAAGCAAGTGTTGATGCGATCAGCTATACTTGGCTGATTATCGTGTTGCTCCTGGCTCTTTCGCTGTTGGCTACCTCAGCGCTCAAGTCTGTTCCAGGCGGGATACAGAACTTTATGGAAACCGTCATCGGCGGCATTGAAACGATGATCGTCGATACAATGGGAGAGCACGGCCGCTCCTTCTTCCCGCTGATCGCAACACTCGCAATATTTATACTTGTGTCCAACCTTATCGGCCTGATCCCCGGCTTTTTCCCGCCAACTGCCAACATTAACACAACCGCGGCCTGTGCGGTAATAGTCTTTGTCTCCACTCATGTGGTAGGTATCAAGCATCATGGTCTGCACTATTTCAAGCATTTCTGCGGCCCGATCGCCTGGCTCGCTCCTATCATGTTCTTTATTGAAGTTATCGGCCACCTGAGCCGGCCTGTTTCACTTACACTGCGTCTGTTCGGCAATATGAACGGCCACGAGCTTGTTTTGATGATTTTCTTCGGACTGGCACCGTTCCTCGTGCCGTTGCCTATGATGCTTATGGGTGTACTGGTTTCATTTATTCAGGCTTTTGTCTTTATGCTCCTCGCGATGATCTATATCCAGGGATCGCTGGAAGAAGCACACTAAATTTATTTCAGATACTCCTATACTGTTTAGGAGACAAAACCATACGGAGGTAGTAAAGATGAGCTTTTTCACGATGTGCGTTCTGGCAGCAGGTATTGGTATGGCACTTGGAACTTTGGGAACCGGCATTGGCCAGGGTCTCGCAGTCAAAAGCGCTGTTGAAGGCGTTTCCCGCAATCCCGGCGCTTCCGGGAAGATCCTGACAACTATGATGATCGGTCTGGCTATGATCGAGTCCCTGGCAATCTATGCACTGGTTGTCTGCCTGATCATTCTGTTCGCCAACCCCTACAAAGATATCGCCCTTAAACTGGCTGAAACTGTTGCCAAGTAATTTCTGATTCAAGGCCACAGCGTAACAAAAAGGGCATCCACTTGTGGATGCCCTTTTTGTTACATTCACATCCTCCAAAAATTTTGCGGCGCGATTCAGAACTTATTTTTACCGACACAGCTCTTACTATTCTTCGTCGTCCGCGAGCACCCCTTCCACCTCGTTTGATTCGGTGCTTTCCACGATATCCCCCGACGGCAGCGTGTACAGGGCTCTGGCTGAATAACGGTACCGCACACCCCGCTCAAGACCGACATCAACGTACTCAGCGTTCTTCAGAACTTCCCTGTTGAGAGGAAAATATGGTTTTGGAACCGCAGCGGACCAGCGATAAAGATTGTAACCGAGCAGATTGCCGACTGTGGCAGATTGAGATGACATTTGAAGCCTCACCTCCGTTGGGTGCGACTCTATTTTCAGGAGCGGGGCTGGAAGCGGCATAACGACGCGGACTGCAGCAGTTGTGGATGGAGCACCATCCACACCATCAGCAGTGAACGGAACAATGCTGTATGAATATGAATTCCCCACACTCACGTCGCCGTCAAGAGACATTACAAGATTTCCGAAGCGCTGGGTATTGGGCTTCAGGTGATCCAGGTAGAGCGTCCTGAAAAGGCTGTAATCAGCCATACATGATCGGCAGACATTCTTCTGTTCAGCTTCAGCTGTTTTCCTGCTTATTTTCAAACCGGCAAGATCTCGTACGGGACGACCGGCCCGGTCCTTGTCGGGGAGGATAAACGACAGCTTTACGGCAGAACCGCTCTGCCGGGCAGACACAGCGGACGGGGCTGCCGGAACAAGCATATCGGGATAGATTAACGCCCCTTTTTTGCCACAGGCGGTTGCCATCAACGACACCCCGACTACCAGCGCAGAGCGCCCCAGCCCACTCATTGTTTCACCTCGGCAGGCAGGACAGCGTCCAGCTTGATCTCGAACTGTCCTGACGGGGATGAAAAGCGGACCCTGTCCGAGTGAATATCGGTAATTTTGGCACCCGACACGGTTGCGCCTTCTTTAAGCAGAAAACCGTTTATCACTGCTCTCCGGAGAGAGCGCTCGTCCTGCCAGGCAATACCGGACAGCTTGATGTCAGCAGGTGCAGTGCCTGTGAGAACAGCCTGCTTTTGTGACCGCGGCACTATGCCCTTGAGAGGACTACGGTGGCGGCGTACAGGAGGGGCATCATCATCAAGGACGGCAGCACTCTTTATAGGCACGGATGGGGCAACCTCTGCCGGTACTCCTGATGCAGCTGCCAGCAGGGGCTGCTGAACCGGTACCGGTACCGGTACCGGTACCGGTACCGGCATCGGCACAGGAGCCGGCGTCTCTGCGACTGGCGGCCTGACAGGTGCAGGGGCCTGCTGCGCAGGCTGCGGAATTTCAGCAGGGTTTTTCTTCTCTTTTCCCTGCAGGGCAAACCATGTACCCGCTGCAGTAATAAGCGATGCCACTGCAATAAGAACAACTATCTTTAAAATCCCGGTTCTGGTGGCTGGACGCTTACATTCCTGAAACAGATCTCCGCAAATATTCACCCTTCCGCCTGGGCCGGTTTTTCTGTTTTTTTCGTGCTCTATTTTTTTCAGGGCGTCTAGAATATAGCTCATAATATCAGGTCACTTTCCGGCAAACAGCCGACGGTACATACGGGAAAAGAGCCCTTTTCGCTCATCGACCGGTTGAAGTTCAGCGATAACCTCCGCAGCTATCGAACGAGAAACAGACAGGGTTTCACGGGTCCAGGCCATAACCAGCGCCTGTTCGCAGGCCACATTTATCAACCGTGGTGTGCCGTGCGAAAAGCGGTAGATACGCTTGATCGCGGCAGCTGAAAAAATGTCGGGAATCCGGCTGCCGGATATCCTGAGGCGGTGGTTGATATAGTGAGTCGTGTCATCAAGCTCCATCGGAGCAAGCCGGCAGCGCACCGTAATACGCTGGTTGAGCTGGCGCAGATCGTGCCGCCTGAGAAGATCGTCCAATTCCGGCTGCCCGGCCAGTATGATCTGGACCAGCTTGTCACGCTCGGTCTCAAGATTGGAGATCATACGCACCTGTTCAAGTACATCCGGTTCCAGATTCTGCGCTTCGTCAATAACAAGGACGACCGTCCGTCCAGTGCTGTTCTGCTCAATCAGAAATCGGTAGAGTGAATCCAGATAGCCGGTCCTGTTACGCTCGCCGGCAGCAATACCGAACTCCCGGCAGATACAGGACAGAAGCTGTTCACCTGACATGCAGGGGTTAAAGATAAGGGCGCTTGTATACTTGTCAGGATCGAGTTGAGTCAACAGTGTGCGGAGCATCGTTGTCTTGCCGGTTCCTACTTCACCGGTAAGAGTTATGAAACCGGCATGACTGTCTACACCGTACAGTAATCGTGCAAACGCCTCGCGGTGAATCCTGCTGAGAAAGACAAAATGCGGATTTGGTGTAATCGTAAATGGCTTTTCAGAAAAGCCGAAGTGGTCGCAATACACGTGGATCAGTTTCCCGCTCGCACTTTCAGTATCTCGGCACATACGCGCTCACGGGCCGTTCCGCCGGGAATATTACGGGCATTGACACTGGCCGCGACGGTACAGCAGGCAAAAATATCGTTGTCGATTTTGTCTGAAAAAAGCTGCCACTCCGCCAGCGTAAGATCGGTAATGTCCGTCTGTTTCTCAACACAGTACGCTACCGCCTTACCGACGGCCTCATGGGCATCACGGAACGCGAGTCCCTTGCGTACCAGGTAATCGGCTACATCGGTAGCGGTCGAGAACCCCTGTCCTGCCGCCTTGGCCATGTTTTCGGATTTAACCCGCATTTCCCTGATCATATCGGCAAAGATCTTGAGGCTTCCCTTGACCGTGTCAATCGAATCAAAAAGAGGCTCCTTATCTTCCTGCATATCCTTGTTGTAGGCGAGCGGCAGCGATTTCATCACCGTCAGCATCGCCATCAGATTGCCGTAAACCCGGCCGGTTTTGCCACGCACCAGCTCAGGCACATCAGGATTCTTCTTCTGGGGCATGATCGACGACCCGGTACAGAACCCGTCAGACAGCTCAATAAACTGGAATGCGCTCGTAGACCAGAGTATCAGCTCTTCCGAAAAACGGGACAGATGCATCATCAGAATCGAGGCGTCAGAGAGAAATTCCAGTGCAAAGTCGCGATCGGAAACCGCATCGAGCGAATTACGGGTTATTGCCGGAAATCCAAGCTGCTCGGCTACATATTCGCGATCTATTGGGAAGGTGGTTCCTGCCAGTGCCCCGGCGCCCAGCGGTAGAACATTGACCCGCTTGAGGCAGTCTTCGAGGCGCCCCTTGTCCCGTTTGAACATTTCGACATACGCCATCATGTGATGAGCGAACAGTATCGGTTGTGCTGTCTGCATATGTGTAAAACCGGGCATCAGCGTATCCAGGTTGGCTTCAGCCTGATTCAGCAGCGAATCGATCAGCAGGTCGATGTAGGTCGTGATCTCTACGATCTCATCCCGCAGATACAGCCGGATATCAAGCGCCACCTGGTCGTTGCGTGAACGCCCGGTGTGCAGCCGCTTGCCCGCCTCACCGATGGCGGCCGAGAGACGCGCTTCGATGTTCATATGGATATCTTCCAGACTGATTGAGAAATCGAACTCTCCCGCCTCTATCTGTTCCAGAATTTTACGCAGGCCGCTCACTATCTGCTCGACGTCTTCGAGCGGAATGATCCCCTGCTTCCCCAGCATACGGGCATGGGCGATAGAGCCGCGAATATCCTGGTGATACAGACGCTTGTCGAATTGAATAGAGGCGGTAAACTCCTCAACAAATTTATCGGTGGGCTGGGTGAAACGTCCCCCCCAGAGTTTATCTTTAGACATATATTCTCCTGACCTTGAAAAACTGGATACGTGCATTAATGAACCTGTGAAAAGGTGATGCGCTGCAGTTAAAACCTTACAATCAAGGTGCCCTATAGAGCAGCAACCCGTTTGATCTCATAGCCGGCCGCCAGTTCATCAACATTGATCTTGTGCCACACGCCGGAATCATCGACAGCCATGATCGAATGTACCTTGAGCGGAACACGAGTGGTGCGCGGGTCAATTTCGTGCTGCGGAGGAAGGTTGAAATAGTACAGCCGCGTTCCCTTGCCGAAGCGAAGCCGGCAGACCGGAGCGCCATCGAAATCATCCGTCGCAAATTCTGAAAAGCTGACCTGTGCCAAACGGTGATTATGGTTGATCACGACATAAGAACTGCCGAAAGCGTTTTCCGCGGGAGAACCTTCTATTTCGGTTTCTTCCGACGAGTTGCCGAAGACGGTCACCGTCTCGCGCACCCCCGGCGTATCCTCAAGGTATTCGCCGTAGAAGCCGCTGATCACGTCACGATAGGCATGGTGCTCCGGTTTGGGATTGCACTGAATTACAAACAGTGCGTCCAGCCCCTGACGGGTCGTAAAGAAAAGCTGGTTGGCGTGCCCGATAATCTGCCGTATGTTCGACGTGTACAGGTCCCGATAGAGATAGTCCAGACAGATGATAGCCATGAAATTGAAACACGATGGACGCGATCTGAAAAGGTAAAAATGCCTGCCGCGATACAGGTCATGAAACCTGTCGATGTATTCCTCACCGTGAAAAGGGTGACTTTTTGCCTCAAGAAAGACCCGCATACGGCCGTCGGCTTCCTTGACAGCAACACAACACCAGTTGACCGGCATATTCTGCACATCACCCGAGTCGATATCCTGATCCACAAGCCTGATGGCCTCGGCATTATCCTCACCGAAACGTTCCAGCAGGGTGCGGTACTCGTGCAGCCGTATATGTTCAACACCGAAAATAGTTACCGTATTCGGGTGGAACCGCTGCCCGATTGCCGCCAGCATGTCGTCGAAGCGGGAGGCGGGGAGCGTTGTTTCCGGGAAAAGCAGGAAATGGAGTTTTTTCAGGTTACCCTCGCCGCCCGCCACCAGATCGATAACCGAACAGACCAGGCGCCACTTCTCTTCCGGATCGACCACGCGGAAACCGACATCCGCCCGCTTGAGATGGTTGGGGAGCTGGGCAACCATACAGTGCAGGTGGTGCCCCAGCGGGAATTGCAGGTTTACCTTTTTGTCGATGATTTCAGGCATCGGCGTTATCCGCGATGTCACACAATAAAATTTCCGGGAATACCTGGCCCAGTATGAAACGCCCACCGGCAGGCATGGCATACCGGCATAACTCGCTGCAAGGTACCCAGGCGGTCTCGGCAACCTCGGCCACGTTGTGTACGACATCGCAATAGAGCGGCCGGCAGCGGTAATAAAGGATGACGAAGTGGCAATTATCCTCCCCGGGTGTTAGGTGTTCAAATACATCGATCAGACCGTTGATTTCGATCTCCAGCCCGACCTCTTCATGCACCTCCCTCTTCAACGCCTCCAGGATTGGTTCGCCAAGGTCAATCTTGCCGCCCGGCATAACCCATTGGTCCAGAAAGGGGGGGACACTCCGCCTGGTCAGGAGCACCCGCCCGTCATCATCCACAATCACCGCCACAACCGAAGTGACGATGTGTTCCTTTTTGAAGCGCTTCTTAGTCAATCCCTACTTCTTCCGGTTCGCCTGCATCAGCGACCTGATGCGCAGGCGG
>JAQUCU010000285.1 GCA_028686055.1 Desulfuromonadaceae bacterium | reverse complement strand
CTAAAAAGACAAGAGCCATCCAATCAAGCTTCCGCAAACAGAAATGGTTCCACAAAAAGAGTTAGAAGAGATTAAACAGATTGGCTTCCAGTTTAATAGATATAGCCATCTTGATACTGTCAAATACATAAATGATGATACTTGGAATGTTGTATGCAAGAATACTAATAGCAATAAGTTTTCAGTATATTCAGCATTCATAACATTGATGAATATCCCAACTATTCGGGTAATATTACAAAGAGCTGATGTCCAGGTGGACCCACAAGAGCTCATAGATAATAAAGTGAATCCTGAAACTCTCCCTACATATCCCGCTACCACACTCAGGAGTATTCTTCTATATGCATTAGAGGAGGCACTTCTAACAGAGTCTTATGAAATAAGGCCAGAGCATTTGTTTATATCGTTTTTTAAAGTGTTTCCAGTACTACAGAAGCTTCTGCAGACAAACAATAGTAGCTTAGAGGTCTTAAGAGAAATTGTGCGATATAACTCAAGGATACTCAAGAAAAGGAATTCTACAAATCTTCTTAACCCGAATATCCCATACTACAGAAAAGGTGGAATAGGAGATAGTTGGGTATATGGCTACACATATATACTTAGCCACTTCAGTAAAGATTTAAATAAAGAGGTTGCCAAAGCAAAAGATGTTTTCGGGATAGGGCATGACAATTCTTTGGAGGCTCTAATCGCAACACTTGGAAAGATTAATAATAAAAACGCATTACTGATAGGAGATCCGGGGACAGGGAAATCCAGCCTTATACTTGGAGTTGCCCAGAAGATTAACAGAGGTGACGTTCCTGTTCAGATTAAAAATAAAAGAATAATTCAGTTGGACTTGAATGCTTTGATAGCTCACTCAAGTAAACCTGACCAAAATATGGAGGAGCTTATATCTAAAGCTATGAATGAGTTAGCGCAGGCTGGAGATGTAATTTTATTTATAGATGAATTACAAGAATTACTACCAACGAAAGCAGGAGAGTCAGGCCATTCTGTGGCTGGTATAATGTTGCCTTATATCTTAGGTGGGAAATTCCCAATTGTGGGTACTGTTAATAGCTCAGATTATAAAAAGTACTTTTATAGCAACGAGTCTTTGCGTCAGAGCTTTACAAACATAGAAGTAGAAGAGGTAACTTTGGATGATGCTCTCTATATATTAGAAACTAAGATTAATATTCTTGAAAGTAACTTCAATTGCTACATTACCTTTCCAGCATTAATAGCGTCCGTTGAATTGGCGCATAGATACATAAAGGAAAGAAAACTACCTAGTAGTGCTGTACAGACTATAGAGGCAGCATGCTCATGGGCTCAAGCAAACAATATAGATGTGCTAAGGGCTGAACATGTAGCAAAGGCCATATCTATCCAGAAGAAGATGAACATAACCCCAATTACTACAGAGGAGACTACAGACTTGATGAAATTAGAGGAAAACATTAGAAAACGTGTAATTGGTCAAGACGTTGCTGTTTCAACTGTTGTTGACGCCCTAAGAAGGGCACGAGCTGACATACGGAGTCCTAATAAGCCGATTGGCTCATATCTCTTTATGGGCCCCACAGGAGTGGGTAAAACATATATTTCAGAAGTGGTTTGTCAAGAGTTTTTTGGGAAAGAACAAAAAATGATACGCGTAGATATGTCAGAATATCAAGAGATAAAAAGTGTCGACAAGTTTCTAGGAAGCAGCGATGCTTTTGGCCAGAGCTCCATATCTTTAATCGATAAAATTAAAAAGAATCCACACACCGTTGTGCTTTTTGATGAAATCGAAAAGGCGCATCCACAGATATTAGATCTATTTTTACAGATATTTGACGAAGGACGACTGACTAGCAATATGGGAGAAACTGTTGATTTTACTAATGCGATAATCATATGTACAAGTAACATTGGAAGCAAAATGCTCCTAGACACACTACAGGAGAGTAACTCCATTTGGGAAGAAGCGAAGAGCAAGGCACTTATAGAATTAAATCACAGCCTGAAACCTGAGCTACTTAATCGTTTTGATAAAGTAATAGTCTTCCAGCCACACGGAATAGAAAATTTGAATAAAATTACAATACTTCTCTTGAACGAACTCTCCGAGCGTTTGACGTCAAAGGGTTTTGTGTTGAAATGGACAGATCAAATACCTATGTTAATAGCTAACAAGGCGCAGGTTCCAGGTATGGGAGCAAGACCTTTGAAGCGATATATACAAGATAATATTGAAGGCAAGATAGCTCAGGAAATAATAACAGGAGAGCTCAAAAGCGGTGATGAAATTCTAATAAGAGAAAGTTGGATTATGTAATTCATAAATGTTGATTAAAAACCTTTATTTATATATAATCACAAAGTTTAATATAACAAAACAAATACATGGGAGCACTTCCAAAACGTAAGACCTCTAAAGGGAGAAAAAATAGAAGAAGAGCCCATCATAGCT
Organism: Desulfuromonadaceae bacterium; assembly: GCA_028686055.1. Classification (GTDB taxonomy): domain Bacteria; phylum Desulfobacterota; class Desulfuromonadia; order Geobacterales; family Pseudopelobacteraceae; genus JACRCG01. The sequence continues at coordinate 507 of JAQUCU010000285.1, read as the reverse complement.
TAGAAAGTCCTGCTGTAAACAAATGCCCTAAGTGTGGGCATGCTAAGAAGCCACACTTCGAATGTAAATATTGTGGTTACTATGATAAAAAGGCCAAATCTAAAGAGAGTAAATAGTTTTTATAACATCAAATGAAAAGAGCTACAGATCCTAGACATCTATCAAGACAAATAGCACTTCAGAGGCTTTTTGCACAAGATTTTAACAGAACTAATGTCAATCCTAATATAGCAGAATTTAACCCTGACGAACTGGCTAACATTAACGAGATAGAAGACTATATTCTTGAGATGGTAGATTCTTTGACTAAAGGAGTTAAAGAACACAAGGAGAATATTGATAGGTTAATAGTTAGATACGCTCCGCAATGGCCAATCGCACAGATGAAATTAGTTGATTTACAAATTCTTCGAATTGCTATTTTCGAAGGTTTCATAGACAAGAAAACTCCCCCAAAGGTGGCCATAGATGAAGCTATAGAATTAGCAAAAGAGTTCGGAGAGGAAG
>JAQUCU010000082.1 GCA_028686055.1 Desulfuromonadaceae bacterium | reverse complement strand
CTGATCACTGATGTAGATTTGGCCCTTAAACATGCCGAAGTGCGGGCCGGTTTTCTGGATGAAGTCCCCTCATATCAGGAAGAGTACTATTGAACTGACCTCTTTTATCTTGCCGTAATCGCATCATAAATGCTACTTTGCCTTCGTTTTGAATCATCAGCGGAGGTTTTTTTGTGAGTATATTTCGTTATCTGACGGCTGGTGAGTCGCATGGTCCTCAGTTGAGTGCTATAATTGAAGGTCTTCCGGCAGGGATACATCTTGCCGTAGAGGCGCTGAATCATGATCTGTCAAGGCGTCAGCAGGGTTATGGCCGTGGTGACAGGATGAAAATTGAGAGGGATACTGCGCAATTGCTGTCCGGTGTCCGCTGGGGAGAGACGATCGGATCTCCGGTGACCCTGGTTGTGGTGAACCGCGATTGGGAAAACTGGTCCGAGAAGATGTCGACGCTTCCGGAACATCGAGATGACTCCATCGCAGTGACCCGCCCGCGCCCCGGTCATGCGGATCTACCGGGCGCTCTGAAATATCATCAGAGTGATGTACGCAACGTACTGGAGCGCTCAAGTGCCCGTGAGACTGCTATTCGCGTTGCTGTAGGCGGTGTGGCGAAAGCGCTTCTGGCCGAGTTCGGCATCATGGTAGGAGGCTTTGTGACGGAGCTGGGTGGAGCCTGTGCAACAACACCCCAGGAGCCTATAGAGGTTCTTTGGCAACGTGCAGCAGCATCAGAAACTTTCTGCTGTGACCCGTTAGCCGAAATTGAAATGAAGCGCGCCATTGATGCGGCTCAGTCAGGCGGCGATACGCTGGGGGGGGTTGTAGAAGTACAGGTGATCGGCGTACCTCCCGGCCTTGGAAGTTATGTTCAGTGGGACCGCAAGCTGGATGCCCGTCTGGCTATGGCGCTGATGAGCATACAGGCCATCAAGGGGGTTGAGATTGGAATCGGTTTCGATGTCGCTCGCAGACCCGGATCCCGTGTCCATGATGAAATCTATTACAAGGATGGCTATCGCCGCAACAGCAATAATGCCGGCGGGATCGAAGGCGGAATGTCAAATGGTGAGCCGATTGTCGTGCGTGCCGCTATGAAGCCTATCCCTACGCTCTACTCACCGCTCCGCTCGGTGGATATGCGGACGCATGAGCCATTTGAGGCAGCGGTTGAACGCTCAGATACCTGTGCCGTACCTGCGGCACTTGTGGTGGCTGAAGCTGTTGTTGCGATCGAGGTGGCCAATGCCCTGCTGGAAAAGTTCGGTGGCGATTCTATCTTTGAAATCCGCCGCAACCTTGTAGGGTACCGGGAGCAGATTCTCAATGCCTGAAAGACCGTTGATACTGACCGGTTTCATGGGCAGCGGTAAAAGTTCTGTCGGTAAAATCGTGGCGGAGCGGCTTGGATACCGATTTATCGATCTGGATGCTGAAATTGTTGCCGTTACTGGATGTTCGATCAATGAGATCTTTGCCCGCGATGGAGAACAGTCCTTTCGTGCGCTGGAGACCTCTCAGCTGAAGCGGATTCTGTCAAAGGGAGAAAGATGTGTGGTTGCCACCGGCGGCGGGGCGGTGATTTTAGCGTCGAACCGCGATGTTATGCGGAGCAGCGGGATGATCATAAATCTGAAGGTGACTACGGAGCAGGTTGGGGATCGTCTGAAAGGTTGCACAGATCGGCCTCTGCTTGCCGGTAATGATTCTGGAGAGCGCACAAAAACCTTGATGGATGAGCGTGAACAATTTTATGCCGACGCAGATATTAGAATTGACACGGATGGGAAATCCGTGGAAGATGTCGCGGCAGAGATTCTGCGCCGTTTGAAGGGGTTTTGAGTGGGTGTGCTGTCCGTTAATCTTGCTGAGAACAGCTATGATATTGTCATTGAACCTGGCGCTCTCGCTTCGCTTGGGGAGAGATGCCGTGCCGTTGGTCTGAATGGTATGGCTGCAGTTATTTCAAACCCTACAGTTGCCGCATTGTATGGCACGGCTGTGCAGAGGTCTCTGGAGGGTGCCGGTTACCGTGTCGCGCACATTGAGATACCGGATGGAGAGGAATACAAAAACAGTGCTACGCTGAATCAGGTCTATGATGACCTTCTGGCGGCCGGTGTTGACCGCGGTTCTTTTGTGGTCGCACTTGGTGGTGGTGTTGTGGGTGATGTGGCCGGCTATGCCGCCGCAACCTGGATGAGAGGCATCCCCTTTGTTCAGGTACCAACCACGCTTTTAGCCCAGGTTGACAGCAGTGTCGGCGGCAAGACAGGTATTGACCACCCGAAGGGCAAAAATCTGATCGGCGCATTTTATCAGCCACGTCTGGTACTGGTTGATATTGAGACACTCGTTACGCTTGATCAACGCCAATTCCGTGCCGGACTTGCCGAAGTTATTAAATACGGGGTGATCATTGACCTCCCGTTCTTTGAATTCCTGGAAACAAACAGTTCTGCCATTCTGGCTATGGATGCGGACGCACTGATAAAGATCATTCATCGATCCTGTCAATTAAAGGCACAGGTGGTGGAGCTGGACGAGAAGGAAGCCGGTCTGCGTGCCATTCTGAATTACGGCCACACACTCGGCCACGCCTTTGAGTCCATTTCCGGTTATTGCACTCTTGTGCATGGTGAGGCGGTTGCTATTGGGATGGTGCTGGCAGCCAGAATATCGGTTGCTGAAGGACTTTGCAGTCAGGAGGATCTTACCAGGATTTCCTCTCTTATTGCCCGATGCGGTCTGTCGGTTGAAATTCCGCATTATGACCGTAAACAGCTACTGAATGCAGTTGCCGCCGACAAAAAGTCTAAAGGTGGCAATATTACCTTTATCTGTAACAGGGGCATCGGCATGTATGCGATGTTGCACCATACTCCCGAGGAGCTGCTCATACTGAGCCGGCTGGAGGCGTGACCATGCAGGAACCAGCTTCATTCTGGACGGACATCAAAAGCCTTGAGGAACAGTTTGCCAAATCACCTGACTCACTTTGCTTCGCCAGACTTTCAGATGTATATCTAAAGGCGGGTCTGGTCGACGATGCCGTTCACGTTGCACGCCAGGGAGTCACGAAACACCCCCGGTATCTGTCCGGTCAGAGAGCCCTCTCTCTGGCATGCCATGCCAAGGGATTGAATGACGAGGCTATGGCCGCATTAAAGTCGGTTACCGAGGCATTGCCAGAGGATGTCCAGTCACAGAAACTGTTAGGGCGTCTACTTGCTGAGTCGGGTGATCGGGGTGCTGCCCGCCGGACATTCATGACTGCGTTGGAGTTTGCGCCTGATGATGTGGAATGCCGGCTCGAACTGGAATCTCTTGAGCGGTCTGCCGTGGCTGAAGAAACCGTTTTTGAAGCTGATGAAGATGATGAAGATGATGAAGAGATTATCGAAGATCTTGAAATACTGGAAGAATTTGACCTCCTGGAAGAAGAACAGCCTGGTTCCGGATTTCAGTCCACTACAGCTGCCATCGAGCTGGATAGTCTGCCGGGTGCACAGCATGACCCTCTTTCAACCGGGACTCTGGCAGAGCTGTATGTCACACAGGGATTTATTCATAAAGCACTCGAAATCTATCGTGCTATTCTTGTTGACAATCCGGCTGACAGGGTCGTGGCAGAGCGTGTAGCAGAGCTTGAAGCGCTGGAAACCGGTCCATCGGGATCTGAGTCTGATTTTACCTTTGAAGAGGAAGCGGGGGGCGAATCCAATTCCGACATGACGGTCGAGGCGTTTGTGCCGAAAACCGCGCCCAAGGTGCTGCCGGAGTCTGCCGTTATATCAGTACTTGAAGGTCAGCAGGCTTCTGGAGATTTTTCAGGGGTCGTGAGCGGTGCTTCAGTCCAGCCGTCTCCTGCGGTTAACGATCATGTCCTTTCTGTGCTTGAAGGGTGGCTTGCCAGTATCAGGAGGGTTAAACTATGCCGCTGAAAAATTCATTGAACTCGATTATCCAGAGTGTTGATGGAGCGCTGGCCGCGATGGTTATGGCGTATGACGGTATTCCGATTGATGAAGTTACTGTTGACCAGTCAGAATTTGATATGCAACTCCTGTCGGTTGAGTATGCGGCTATACTTAAAGAAATCAAACGTGCTGTTGATGTTGTTAAAATGGGTGATCTTGAAGAGGTTTCTATTGCAACAACCCGCACCTGTGTTGTTGTCCGTATTTTAAATGAAGATTTTTTTGCCGCTCTGATAATGAGTCGTGGCGGCAATATCGCCAAGGGGCGCTATATGCTCAAGCTCAAGTCTTTTGATGTGCTGAGGGAGCTTTCATGACTATGAAATTTCTGGTACTGCACGGCCCTAATCTGAATCTGCTTGGCAAACGTGAACCCGCCATCTACGGCAGCCAGACACTTGCGGATATTAATTCTGCACTTGAAAATCTGTCTATGGACCTTGGATGCGAACTCTCTTTCTTTCAGTCCAATAACGAAGGTGAACTGATAGATGCCATCCAGTCCGCTGTACGGGAGTGCAACGGCATACTGATCAATCCGGCCGCATATACACACACCAGTATCGCAATTCGCGATGCTCTGTCGGCTGTAGGACTTCCCGCTGTAGAGATTCACCTTTCGAATATCCATTGTCGGGAGATGTTCCGTCATACCAGTATGATTGCTCCGGCAGCGATTGGACAGATAAGCGGATTCGGCGGTGACAGCTATCTGCTCGGTTTGCGGGCATTATTTAATTACGTTAAAAAACTATAAATTTCTTTGTGTTCATATAACCTGTTTTTCAGCGCTCTGTAAAAACAGATTGTAGTCAGGGTTTCATTTATGCTAAAAAACAGACGCTCCAGTCTGAAGGTTTTTTTTGAAGATCATTCACTTGATGCCGTATTGTTCACAGATCTCAGGAATATCCGTTACCTGTGCGGGTTCAGCGGCACCGAAGGGGCATTGCTGGTATCGCCGGATAATGCATGGTTTCTGTGCGATTCGCGCTATACTATGCAGGCAGCAGAAGAAGTTCAGGCTGCCGAAGTCATGGAATGCGCGGCAATCCGCCTTGACACGGTGGCAGCATTAGCACAGGAATATGATCTGCATCGGATCGGTTTTGAAGCGGCCCATACTACTGTCAGCGCCTATAAACGGATGTCTGAAAAACTGATTGGAATTGAGCTGGTTGAACTCGGCGCCATTCTTGATGAGATCCGCATATGTAAAGACCGTACAGAAATTGACCAGCTTACCTCGGTTGCCTCGCTTTCGTCTCAGGCTCTTGAAGCGGTTCTGGTGAATATCAAACCGGGTGTCCGGGAAGTCGACTTTGCCCTGGCGCTTGAAATCGAAATGCGCCGGCGTGGTGCAGATGGCAAAGCGTTTGATTTTATTGTGGCTTCCGGTGAGCGCGGCGCCATGCCACATGGCCGTGCCAGCGACAAGATCATCCAGTCGGGTGAAATGATAACAATCGATTTCGGCGCGTTAAAAGACGGCTATCATTCTGATGAAACGGTTACGGTCGCCTGTGGAGAGCCCGGTATTCGTGCGCGGGAGATACACGGAGTTGTCAGGGCGGCCCATGATCTTGCTATTAACGCGGTCGTGCCGGGCATAAGCTGCAGGGATCTGGATGAGGTAGCTCGCTCGTACATCCGCGACAAGGGGTATGGTGACTATTTCGGGCACGGACTCGGCCATGGTGTGGGTCTTGAGATACACGAAATGCCGACACTTTCTCCGCGCAGTACCGCGGTTCTGAAAGAGGGAATGGTTGTTACGATCGAACCAGGTATCTATATTTCCGGATTCGGTGGAGTCAGGATTGAGGATACTGTGGTGGTCACAAATGGTGGCTGCCGTATTCTTACCGGTGTTGATAAGAAGCTGCTGATCCTTTAGATTCTAGATTTGCAAGCGATGTTCAACACTATTTTAGATTCAACAATTATCAAGACTGATGTTAAAGGAGATACACTAAAATGGATATCAAAGACCTGAAACTGCTGATAAAACTTGTGACGGAAACAGACATCACTGAATTCGAAATGGATAATTCAGACGAGAAGATCATCATCAAACGTGGCCACAAACCTGAGTATATTACCGTTGCCGCCCCGCCAGTCCAGCAGTATGCGGGTCCCGGTTTTCAGGCTGCCCCGCCAGCAACCCAGTCAGCAGCTCCGGCTGCCACACCCGTTCCCGCTGCTGAAGTTGGCGATACAGTTAATTCACCTATTGTAGGTACATTTTACGCGGCTCCCGGCCCTGAAGCGGATCCCTACGTTACTGTCGGTCAGGTTGTAGAAAAAGGCCAAGTGCTCTGCATCGTAGAGGCAATGAAATTGATGAACGAGATCGAGGCCGAATTCAAATGCAAAATCTTGAAAATATGCAAAGAGAATGCTCAGGCTGTAGAATACGGTGATCCACTGTTTATAGTCCAGAAACTCTAATTCCATCCAAGAGCGGGGTTCGCCTTCATGTTTCATAAAGTACTTATTGCCAATCGCGGTGAGATTGCTGTCAGGATTATCAGAGCGTGCAAAGAGATGGGCATTAAAACGGTTGCGGTCTATTCCCAGGCTGATATCCACTCTCTGCATGTCAAGCTGGCAGACGAAAGCGTCTGTATCGGGCCTGCTCCCAGTGCCCAGAGTTATCTCAATATAAATGCAATCATCAGCGCAGCCGAATTGACCGACTCCGAGGCGATCCACCCCGGCTACGGTTTTCTGTCTGAAAATGCAAAATTTGCCGAAGTGTGTGAAAAGTGTGGCATTACTTTTATCGGACCGACAGCTGAAAGCATGCGAATCATGGGCGATAAAATAAGTGCCCGTCAGGCTGTTATCAAACAGGGAGTGCCGATTCTTCCAGGTACCAAAGAGGGCGTCCATTCTGTTGAGGAAGCGGTCAAGGTTGCGAAGGAGATCGGGTTCCCGGTCATAATAAAAGCCACCGCAGGCGGTGGCGGTCGCGGCATGAAGATTGTTCATTCTCAGGCAGCCCTGCCGAATGCGTTTGCGACTGCCCGTGCAGAAGCCCAATCCGGATTCGGCAATCCCGAAGTTTATATCGAAAGATATTGTGAAAAGCCGCGCCACGTTGAGATACAGATTCTGGGTGACAAGCATGGCAATGTTATTCACCTGGGCGAACGGGACTGTTCAATTCAGCGTCGCCATCAGAAACTGATCGAAGAGGCACCTTCTACTGTTGTCACGCCTGAAATCCGCAAAGCCATGGGTGATGCCGCCGTCAGGGCAGCTGCCGCTGTCGGATACAATAGTGCCGGTACAGTTGAATTCCTGGTGGATAAACAGAATAACTTCTACTTTATGGAGATGAATACCCGTGTACAGGTTGAACATCCGGTGACTGAAATGATTACCGGCGTGGACATAGTCCGGGAACAGATCCGTTCGGCGGCTGGAATACCGTTGCGCTACAAGCAGGAGGATATCGTTATCAGAGGGCACGCAATCGAGTGCCGCATCAATGCTGAAGACCCTTTCAAATTCACCCCGTGTCCCGGTAAAATCACCGCTTATCATCCACCGGGGGGGCTTGGCGTGCGTGTTGATTCGTTTGTTTATGATCAGTATTCCGTCGTGCCGAATTATGACTCATTGATCGGGAAGCTGATTGTCCATGCTGATACACGTGATGAAGCAATCAAGAGGATGGCGCGCGCTCTTGACGAATTCCGGATTGAAGGTATAAAGACTACAATCTTTTTTCATAAACGCATCATGGCTAATAAGGATTTTATTGAAGGTGATATAGATACCTCCTTTCTTGAACGAATCGTGCTGGAGTAGATGCCATGGACTTTCCTGATGAACTGAAATACACGAAGGAACACGTCTGGGTCAGAGTTGAAAACGATTCCGCCGTTATCGGCATTACAGATTACGCCCAGGAAGAACTTGGTACCGTCAGCGGTGTTGAGCTTCCTGAAGAGGGAGATGAAATTGAACAGGATGATTCGATTGGATCAATAGAAGCTCAGAAGACCGTTGCATCAATCTATGCCCCATTCAGCGGAACTGTCCGGAGTATAAATCATGAAGCGCTGGACAACCCGGAACTGCTCAATGATGATCCTTATGACGGAGCCTGGCTGGTTGAAGTCTCACTTGATGATCCTGAAGAGCTGAAAAATCTCCTGTCAGCTGATGATTATGCCGACTATATCGAAAACAGTGATTAATCTGCGGCATAATCCATGATAGTAGGGCGGGGTCATTCATTGATCTCGCCCTGTTTTGTTTAGAAAGGAACCACTACGTGCGTTTGCCGATTCTGTTGACACTTTCTATGCTGCTCCTTCCGGTTACAGTATACTCTGCTGAAGCTCCACTCCGGCTGACACTTAACGAGGCCATTCAAATGGCTGTCGAGAAGAATCTGGACGTGCGGGCAGAGTTATACAATCCGGCCCAGTACGAGGCTGACATTAACCGCTATCGCGCGATATATGATCCGCTGCTGACTCTTCAAACCAGCTACACGGATTCCAATACGGCTACGTTAGGTTCCGGTGGAAATGCTGTTGGATCACAGGGCCTGATTCTTGATTCTTCCATCAGCCGCCTCTTCTGGACAGGTGGTACAGCAGCCCTTATATTCAATAATGCCTATACCAACAGCAATGTCGTGAACACGTCTAAAAGCTGGCAGACCGGACTGGGAGCCAGCATCAGCCAGCCTCTTCTGAAAAACGCAGGACGTGATGCAACCGAGATAAACATCAATATATCCCGCTACTCAAAATTTGCATCACTCGAGCGATTCAATTCTCTTCTTTTGACAACCGTGGCGCAGGTCCGCACGGAGTACTACAAGCTCTACAGTCTCCGGGAGGAGCGGGAAGTAAAAAAAGTCTCGCTCGAATTGGCGCGAAAGATTTTATCCGATACCCAGGCACGTGTTAAGGCAGGTGTCCTGCCCGCGATGGAGATTCTGAATGCCGAATACGGTGTTGCTACCCGTGAAAAAGAACTTATCGATGCCGAGCGGGCAGTGAGCGACCAGGTTGATGTTATGCGCCTTCTTCTCCAGGTGGATGCCAAAGTGGGTGATCTGCAGACGGTTGATCTGCCGCCGCGTGACCGCTTTGAAGCAGTGGAGAGTGAGGCAATCCAGAAAGCGATGGACCGTCCTGATATAAGGGAACAAAAACGTAATCTGGAACTGAATGAACTTCAAACCGGATATCTACGCCAGAAGACACGTCCTGACCTGCTTTTGACGGCCTCAGCCCAGTTAACCGGGCTTGACAGCTCCTATCAACAGAACATGGACAAGGTTCTTACCTTTGATTACCCGGTCTGGATGGTCGGATTGGAGTTTAAATATCCGCTGGGGAATGGTGCTGCTGAAAATGATTATCGTAAAAGCAGGCTGAAAATGGAACAGATATCTATGCAGCTGCGCAGTCTTGAAGAAAACTCTAAAAATGAAGTCAGGGCTGCCATCCGCGCGATTGTAGCCGGCTATAAACAGATTGAGGTGACTGATCGGGGGGCAAAATTTGCAGAAGAGCGTCTGCGCTCGTTCATCAGAAAAAATGAGGTTGGTTTGGCAACGACCAAGGATGTTCTGGATGTTGAAAATGATCTGGATACTGCCAAAAACAGCCAGATCAAGGCTGTTGTCGGATATGCAGATGCATTGACCAACTACTGGCGTGTTACCGGAGAACTACTGGAACGGGAAGGAGTCCGGGTAGTAGAAGGTGATGCCGACAAGCTCTATTCGGCAACCCGCTGATGCTGAGAATCGGCCAGATAGAGTATGCAAACTGCACTCCGCTCTTCCATGTTCTGCAGGAACAATTTCCCTGTTCCGGATATGAATTTGTTACCGGAGTTCCGGCTGTGCTCAACAGGATGCTTCTTGCAGATGAGATTGACGTATGCCCGTCATCATCTATTGAGTTCGCATACCATCCTGAACGCTACACGATTCTACCGCAGCTTTCCATTTCAAGCATCGGTGCGGTGGCAAGCGTACTGCTGTTTTCCAGATTGCCTGTCGAAAAGCTTGATGGCAGCAAGATACGGCTCAGTTCTGAATCCGCTACCTCTGTAAATTTGCTCAAGATCCTGCTGCGTCAGCGTTTCGGCTGTTCATGTACCTATGAGGTTGCCAAGCCAGGCGCCACTGTCGCGGGCGATGATTCATCCCCTCTGCTGCTTATCGGTGATTCTGCGTTGCGGGCCGCTTTGGAAAAGACGGATCTTTTCGTGTATGATCTTGGCGAAATGTGGCACAAATGGACCGGCCTCCCTTTTGTCTTTGCTCTCTGGCTGTGCCGTAATGAGGTTGCCGGGTTGGTGGAGATGCGTAATCTTGTCCGGCAGTTGATTAAGGCCAAAAAACGTGCGCCGGGGCAACTGGAACAGATTGCCATGCGTACGAAGGAAGCCGGGTGGTTGGGGCATGACAGGTTACTGGCATATTGGCGGGATAATATCTCATATCAGCTTGGTGAACATGAGCAGGCCGGCCTGATGCTGTATTATTCAAAATGTTCCGAGATCGGCCTGATAGAGGATGTTCCTGCGCTTCATTTTGTCTCATTATAAACATAGCGCTTATCTGACCGGAACAGGTGCTGCTGTCAAGCAGTGATGATGGCGGAGATTGTTGCCGCATAATCTGCAAGAATGCGGGCGTGGTCAAAACAGAGCCTCTCCGGCAGTGAATCAAGCCTGAAGACGGCAAGATTTAGTGCATCATCAGCTGCGTGGGGAATCCCGTGCCCCGTCGCAACATACACCGTTGAAATTGTATGCATCCGGTCGTCACGCGCGGGGTCAGAATAGCATCCCAATAAGTGCAGGTTGGAAACCTCCAGAGACGTTTCTTCGCGTGCCTCTCGGACAGCAGCAGACTCCAGTGATTCGCCATAGTCTACAAAGCCCCCCGGAAGGGCCCAGCCGAATGGCTTGTTCCGCCTTTCAACCAGGATTATACCACGTTCCATCTCTATGATTATATCTACTGTCGGGAACGGATTACGGTACAACTTTACTTCGGAACCGCAGGAAGGGCACGTTAGGGCTGTGAATGACATATGGCGACCTCAAAATAAAAAAAAGGGGGAATGAAAGTTCCCCCTTTTGATAAAACCATATTGAAAATAAAAACTATTTTTTCTTCTTGGCACCGGCAGCTTTTTTGGAAGCTTTGAGCGGGTTGACCTTCAAATCAGCTACCGAAAGATCGACCTTAACGTGGGAGGCAAAGTTGCATATTCCGCCGATCCATTTTTTCTCCGGTGCAGGATATGCGCTGCAGACCTGGCCAATAGTTCCGGTCACAACACGTTCACACCCTTCACAGTTTTCAACAATAGTCTGACAGGAACCACCAGGAAATATACACCCCTGTTTGCCCCAAAAGGTACACTCGGTACCTGCAAGTACGGTCTGACACTTCATACTTCTTCCTCCTGAATTTGTTCTTGACTGAATAGTTACTCTAGCAATTCTTGCTGATAAAAGTCAACGGAAAAAATGACGAGAAACCGGACTGTTTGAAGAGCGGGAGGGGTGAATCAGTCGCCGCTTATGGATAGGAAATTCCTGAGCAGGTCCATTCCACCCTCGGTCAGGATTGATTCCGGATGGAACTGTACCCCCCATACCGGCAGCTCTTTGTGACGCAATCCCATGATTTCACCGTTTTCGACCCATGCAGTCACCTCCAGACACTCGGGAAGGGTGGGGCGATCAACAATCAGGGAGTGGTAACGAGTAGCCGGAAAAGGGTTGGGAAGCCCGGCAAACAATTCCCGCCCGTCATGAAAAATGGGTGATGTCTTGCCGTGCATGAGAGATGCACTCCTAAGCACCTTGCCGCCAAAGGCATATCCGATGGCCTGGTGTCCCAGGCATACACCGAGGATTGGGATTTTTCCGGCGAAATGTCTGATGGCTGAAACGGAAATTCCGGCCTCTTCCGGAGAACAGGGACCGGGAGAAATGACAAGCCTCTCAGGGTGCAGAGCTTCTATCTCAGCCAGTGATATCTTGTCATTGCGGTGTACCTGCACGTTTTCACCCAGCTGTCCGAAATACTGGACGATGTTAAAGGTAAACGAGTCATAATTATCGATCATCAGTAGCATTCAGATCAAACCTTTCTCAGCGATTTCTACAGCCCGCATTACAGCCATGCCTTTGTTGACGGTTTCCTGCCACTCTGTGGCCGGATCAGAATCGGCTACGATGCCTGCACCCGTCTGCAGGTGAACTTTACCGTCCTTTATCACCAGGGTACGGATAGTGATCGCAAGGTCCATGTTTCCGGAAAAAGAAAAATATCCGGCTGCTCCTCCGTAGATTTCCCGGCGTATCGGCTCAAGCTCGTCGATGATCTGCATGGCGCGGACTTTTGG
>JAQUCU010000284.1 GCA_028686055.1 Desulfuromonadaceae bacterium | reverse complement strand
AACATATTTTCCGAGCATACATATAACAGCCAAAGGAGATCACCCATGAACCCGAACTGGAAAATCGAAACCATAGACGTACAGGGGGGCTACGAGCCAAAATCCGGCGAGCCGCGCATCCTCCCCATTATCCAGAGCACCACGTTCAAGTACGACAGCGCCGAGCATGTCACAAAGCTGTTCGACCTGGAAGCAGCCGGCTTCTTCTACACCCGCCTCGCCAACCCGACGACCGATGCCTTCGAAACGAAGATCACCCAGATGGAGGGGGGCGTCGGCGCCCTGGCCACCTCGTCAGGGCAGGCCGCCACAACGCTGGCGATCATGAACATCTGCCAGTCCGGCCAGCATATCGTTACGTCCAGCACGCTCTACGGCGGCACCTACAATCTGTTTGCGGTGACCCTGCCCAAGATGGGGATCGAGGTGACCTTTGTCGATCCGGAAGCATCCGCTGAGGAGATCAGGAAGGCGTTCCGCCCCGACACGCGCTGCCTCTTCGCCGAGACCATCGGCAATCCCGGCCTGAATGTCCTCGATTTCGCAAAGTTTGCCGCGATCGCCAACGAGATGCAGACGCCGCTGATCGTCGACAACACCTTCGGCACCCCCTATCTCTGCCGCCCCTTCGAGCATGGCGCTCACATCATCATCCACTCCGCCACCAAGTATATTGACGGCCACGCCACCAGCGTCGGCGGCGTGATCGTGGACGGCGGCACCTTCGACTGGAACTGCGGCCGCTTCCCCGACATGGTCGAACCGGACATCAGCTACCATGGCGTGGAATACGTCAAGGCCTTCGGGCCGATGGCCTACATCGTCAAAGCCCGCTGCCAGCTGATGCGCGACATCGGCGCGACTCCCGCCCCGCTCAACTCGTTCCTGTTCAATCTCGGCCTGGAGACCCTGCACCTGCGCATGCAGCGTCACAGCGACAACGCCATGGCGGTGGCAACGTTTCTGGAGAGCCATCCGCTGGTCAGCTGGGTCTGCTATCCGGGTCTCGCCAGCCACCCGACCCACGACCGGGCGCTCAAATACCTCCCCAAGGGGTGCAGCGGCGTGCTGACCTTCGGCATCAAGGGCGGCACCGAGGCCGGGCGTAAATTCATGGAAGCTACCAGGCTGGTGGCGCTCGTTGTCCACGTCGGCGATGCCCGCAGCTGCGTACTGCACCCGGCCAGCACGACCCATCGCCAGCTCTCCGCAGAGCAGCTGCAATCGTGCGGCGTCTCCCCGGACCTGATCCGCCTGTCGGTCGGCATCGAGGACGCCGGCGACATCATCGCCGATATCGACCAGGCGCTGTACGTCAGCCAGAAATAGTTTCCGCTCCACACGCCCAAGCAGGAAGAGGCTGGCACCGTAAAACGGTACCAGCCTCTTCTTCGTTACAGTCCCACGCACCTGTTACAGGTACTTCCCGACAATCGGCGCCAGCCTCAGTCTGACCTCTTCAGAAATGACGGCGCGGTCGGTGATGACCGCATACTGCATCGCGCTGCCGCAGGAGCAGGAGCGTTCAGCGCCGATTTCCGTCACCGCATGGCGGATGATGGTTTTGGCCATCGCCACATTCTGATGGATGATCTCGATGATCGCCTCGATCGTGACATCATCGTGAGAATCATGCCAGCAGTCATAGTCGGTTGAAAGGGCGATGATGCCGTAGCAGATCTCGGCTTCGCGGGCCAGCTTGGCTTCGGTCAGATTCGTCATGCCGATGACGGAGGCACCCATTGCCAGATAGGAAAACGATTCGGCACGGGTCGAAAAGGCCGGGCCTTCCATGCAAATATATGTCCCCCCCATGTGGGTCGTTGCTCCGGCTTTCCGGGCAGCGGCGTAGAGGATTTCCGAAAGGTCGCCGCAGACCGGATCGGCAAAACCGGCGTGGGCAACGATGCCGTCACCGAAGAAGGTGTCATTCCTGAGCCCCCTGGTGCGATCATAGAACTGGTCCGGGATCACGATATGTCCGGGGGCTATCGCATCCTTGAGGCTCCCGACGGCGGAGACGGAGATGATCCGTTCCACACCGAGCGTCTTCATGCCGTAGATGTTGGCGCGGTAGTTGACCTCGGACGGGAGCAGGCGGTGGCCGCGGCCGTGGCGGGGCAGAAAGACCATCCTTACCCCGTTCAGGACCCCGGTAACATATTCGTCGGACGGGGCGCCGAAGGGGGTGTCGATCCTGATCCGTTCGACCTGTTCCAGCCCCTCCATTTCGTACAGTCCGCTGCCGCCGATAACGCCGATAGTTGTTTCACTCATGCTGTCAATTCCTTTCGTACCTTTCGTATGCTGCCTGTTTGTTATAGCAGAGATGAACATGGCAGTGAAGTCTATTCAATTGACAAAACGGACCTCATGAACGTAGAGTTGTGGCAATAGAGGTCGCCGTGTTATCAATTGACAAGCTTAAGAAGCAGTTCAAAAAAATCCTTTCGCTGGATGCACACCCGGGGCACATTGCCACCGGTTTTGCCGTGGGCGTCTTCATCAGCTTCACCCCCTTCTTCGGCCTCCACACACCGCTGGCGATCGCTCTGGCATTTATCTTCCGCCTCAACAAACTGACCTGCATCACCGGCGCCTGGGTCAATACCCCTCTGACGGTCGTGCCGGTTCTAGCCGCCAGCCACAAACTGGGCGGAATCATACTTGGCAACAGACCGGTGCATTTCCGCGTGACCAGCCTTGAGTGGAGTGCTCTCAGAGAGCATGCTTCGGCGATTATTCTGGGGGGGTCGGTGATCGGTTTTTTTGCCGCACTGGCCGGTTATGCGCTCTGCTACTGGCTGGTAATCGCCTTCCGGAAAAAAGATCCGGCACTGGTTGAAATCACCGACGAGATGGAAATAGTGGGTGAGGAGCTGGACTAGAACCATCAGCTCAGCTGCCCGGACCCGCTGGCCCGTGAATAGAGGGCGATCGAGAGTGCCAGCCCGGCTATCGG
>JAQUCU010000081.1 GCA_028686055.1 Desulfuromonadaceae bacterium | reverse complement strand
TATGAGCGGATTTTTGATCACGCCATGGGGACGCGCAGCGGTGAAAAGCGATTTGTACAGCGAAGTTACGGGCGGTTCGATTCCGGTTTCTGGGATAAGAACTGCAACTCCTGCCATTTGAGCGGTTGCCTTGACTGCCACGCCGATGGCGGACTGGCAAAGCCGTCTGTTGCTGCCTGCCAGCGCTGCCACAACGGCTATTACACCGGCTGGGACTATTCGGGGCGCGCTCCGCGCGAGGACAATATGCGCTATCAGCGGGGCATCTCAGTCAATGGCGCTCCGTTCCTGAAAATGCTTCCCGATGTGCACTATAGCGCCGGTATGACATGCGGAGCCTGCCATTCCATGAGCAGTCTGGCAGAGGGTAAAAAATCATCCAAGGGGTGTCGCGACTGCCATAAACCGGACTTGAAGATTCCGGAACATCGTATTTCTGCCCACCTGGAGCGGCTTGAGTGTTATGCCTGCCATTCTGCCTGGGCACCGCAGGAGTACGGCACTTTTTTCCTTCGCTTCCGCGACCGCCGCATGAAGAATGATTTTGACCTGAGGTCCGGCCCCAGCGCAGAATATCTTCGCAGCGCCTATCTTAAAAAGCAGGATGGGCCACCACTCGGAATCAACTCAAGAGGCAAGGTCAGTCCGATACGACCGATGTTTATCTCATATTATACCGATATCATGACCGCCAGAAACAACGGGCCGGAGAATACTCTGCTGGCTGCCGAGTGGCGGGCATATTTTCCGCACACCGTTCAGCGCGGTACCGTAACCTGCGAGGGTTGTCACGACAACCCGACCCGATTCCTTCTTGAGCCGCAATCACAGCGGATCTACAATCTTGGAAAGGATGGCATGGGGTTGGAATCGTTCTGGGTGCAGAAAGGTCAGCGGGTAAGCAACGGCAGTTTTATTGATGCCGCCCGCTATCTGCGCATGAGCAGCAAAAGCCCTGCTTATAAAAAGGCGTACATCGAAAAATGGAAAACCTTCCTCAATCGCGTCGAAAATTCATCAAGACACTGACCCTGCTGATTGTCTCCGGAGGTCTGCTGGTACGGTATCTCACTCCGCGGACAATCGGCAAACGCCGGGTGCTTGCCAGCGCCGCTGCTGCGGATGTGCCGCCCGGCGGAGCCTTGGTGTTCCGCGACGAGCGTCTGGCGCTGCTCAGGGATGACGCCGGGTTCTATGCCTTAAGCCTCGTATGCACCCACCTGGGATGCACGGTCACCGTCTCGGAGGATGCACTTTCATGCCCCTGCCACGGAAGCCGCTTTGACCGGCTGGGAAAGGTCCTTAGAGGGCCTGCAGATCGACCTCTGACGCGGTTTAATGTTGAACAGCATGGGGAGAGGGTTGAGGTGGTCGCGTGAAATAATACCGGTTGAATGCCCACCGTGGGAAAGTGTGTGGGCGGCTCCATGTGCCACATTTGCATCAGCTGACTCTTATGATAAGCTTAGCCGTGATGTGATAATAATGAATCCGGGAGGTATACCATGCTGGAACTGCTTGAAAACGCTGTTATGACGACCATCGGTGTTGCGGCCATGACACAGAAGAAGGCTGAGGAGCTGGTGGCGGAAATGAAGGATCGCTTCAAGCTGAGTGAGGATGAAGGAAAACAGCTGATTGAAAAGCTGCAGAACATTGCCAGGGATAACAGGGAAAAAGTAAGGGAGATGGCCGAAGTTGAGGTCCAGAAGGTTGTTGAACGCCTCGGGATGGTTTCGAGAAATGAATTCGACCGGCTTGCCAAACGGGTTCAGGAACTGGAATCCCGAACCAGCGACTAGCTCATGCTCAATTTTCTGAGGATCAATCGGAACATCCGCAGTATCAGGCGCTATCTGAACATTGTTCGTGTGCTCAGCACGTACGGTTTTGATCAGGCGCTTGAAATGTTGGGACTTGCCGATATGGTTGTGCGCAGCCGGAAGTTGTTCCGTCGCCCTGTGCCGGATATCGCCAGGCTTACGGCAGCTGAACGGATGCGTCTTGCCCTGGAGGAACTCGGGCCGACCTTTGTCAAGTTAGGGCAGATCCTCTCTACCCGCGCTGATGTCATACCGCACGCCTTTGTTCACGAGTTTGAAAAATTGCAGGATAATGTTCCGAGCTTCTCTTTCGAAGAGGTTCTGTCCCAGATTGCCGCCGGTCTGGGAGGCCCTGTAGAGCAGTTCTTCGCAGAGATCGATCCGGTGCCGCTGGCTGCAGCTTCCATAGCACAGGTACATAGAGCCCGCTTGAAAACCGGTGAGGATGTGGTCATCAAGGTGCGTCGCCCGGGCATTGTCGAGGTTGTAGAGTCAGACATCAGCGCCCTGATGTCGCTGGCCGGCCTGGCCGAACGCCACGTGCCCGGTAGCGAACTCTACGACCCGATCGGAATCGTGCGTGAATTTGCCCGCACGATCCGCAGGGAGATGGACTTTTCACGCGAAGCACACACAATAGAAAAATTCCGTGATAATTTCATCAAAACTCCCTGGATGTATTTCCCGCACGTCTATTGGGAACAGACTTCGCGTGCCATCCTGACGATGGAGTACATCCCCGGGGTGAAAATTTCCGACATGGGAAAACTCTCGGAACAGGGGCTTGATGCAAAACTGATTGCCCGCCGTGGGGCGGATTCTTTTCTTGAGATGGTGCTCAATCACGGATTTTTTCATGGTGATCCTCATCCGGGGAATGTTCTGGTCCTTCCGGACAACGTTATCTGTCTGCTTGACTACGGAATTGTGGGACGCCTTGATAAGGATCTCAAGACTTTTCTGACCGATATTCTGTCGGCCATCGTCAACCGGGATATGGATGAGATCGTTTCCCTGCTGCTCTTTGCCGGAGATATTTCCGACACCATGGACATCCGCGCTCTTAGACGGGACCTGTTCAGTTTCATTGACGGTTACTATGAAATCCCGCTCAAAGATATTGAAGTTGGGCGGATGTTGATGGAGTTCATCGAAATCATCACTCTCTACAATATCAGAATCCCGCCCGACCTGATGCTGCTGATCAAGTCGCTGGTACTGATAGAGGGGATGGGGCGCACTCTTGACCCTGCCTTTGATATGGTGGAGCATCTGCGTCCCTTTATTGTAAAGGCACTCCGTCAGAAATTCTCGCCGTTGCGCATCTCCCGTGATGTCAGCCAGATACTCTCCTCATACCTGAGTCTGGCGCGCAACATCCCCCGTGACCTGAAAGAGATCATTAATCGTATCAACCGCAACAAGTTCAAGATCGACCTGGAGCACCGCGGTCTTGATAAATTCACTGCCGACTTCGACCGTTCTATCAACCGCCTTTCAACCAGCATGATCCTGGCGGCCATGATAATCGGCTCTTCGATCATCATGCAGACCGATAAGGGTCCAAAAGTCATGGGTTTTCCGGCGCTGGCTTTTATGGGGTATACGGTGGCCGGTTTTGTCGGGCTCTGGCTGGTCTATGCGATCCTCCGCTCCGGCAGGATGTGAGAATTGTCCGGATGCAGTTCAGACATACCAATCTTCAGAAAACTATGATATAGCACACTTATGCAGCTAAATTCTCCCGGCGTCATCACCTGCTGACCGATTGAATCCATGATTACTGATTTTCTCAAACATCTCTTTCCCCGTGTGGTTCTGGAACGTAATCTGCGTATTGGCTATACCTTCTGTCTGGGGGGGCTTGCGTTCACGGCATTCATGATTATGCTTGCCAGCGGCATGCTGCTGCTGGTCTACTATCAGCCGGTGCCGGAGCGCGCTTTCAACTCGATCCTGTTCCTTGAATCATCAGTATGGGGTGGAAAATATTTGCGCAGCCTGCACCGTCTGACATCGCATGTTCTGCTCCTTTTGATACTGCTGCACACCCTGCGGGTGATCCTGACCGGGGCGTATCAGAAACCGCGGCAGTTGAACTGGGTGATCGGTTGTCTGCTGCTGTTTCTGACTGTTTTTGAAGCCTACACCGGGTACCTGCTGCCATTTGACCAGCTCGCTTTCTGGGCGACCCAGACCGGCATGGAGCTGCTGGCGACGCTGCCGTTTGGAACATTCCTGCGCTCCATGCTGGTGCCGGACGGCGTCGGACAGGGGCTGTCACTGCTCCGTTTTTACGCCCTTCATATCGTTATCATACCGCTCGGGGTGTCGGCTCTCTCTTTCCTGCATTTCTACCGGGTCAGAAAGAACAAGGGGGTTCTGCCGTATCTATGAAAAACGGATTCGTTAAAAGCTCCCCCGGTTTCTTCAGCCTCATCAGCCGCTCGATGTCTGCTCTGGCTATCATGCTGCTGGTGCTGGCCGCACTGGTCCCTGCGCCGCTGCAGGAACAGGCCAACCCGGCGGTTACACCTAACCCGGCCAAATCGGCCTGGTTTCTACTCTGGATTCAGGAGATAGTCAGCTGGTCGCGCATTATGATCTATCCGGTCATTATTTTGGGATTTGTGTTTCTGCTGCTCCCCTGGCTCCCGGTCAGCTCCCGTATCCACCGTGCACGCTGGTTTCCGTGTGAGCAGCGTGTGGTGTCAGTTTTCACTGTTATACTGTGTGCCGCTATCGCGCTGCTGACCGTCGTGGCGATGTTTTTCAGAGGTGCTAATTGGTCCCTGGCCTTTTAATTATCGCTCTGTTCGCGGCTGCCGTCCCGGCATGGGGCGGGGGAGGGCAGGCCCGCCAGTTCTGCGTTTTATGCCATCCCGTTCATTATGCGGAGCGCGGCCGATGTGTTGACTGCCATCGCGGCAATCCTGCATCGGAACGGAAGAATATCGCCCATACAGGACTGCGTGAAGGAAAATATGCCCGTTTTACCATCGGTGATCGGGTGCAGATGAAAGAGGGACAACGCCTGCTTGATCTGCTTGCCTGTCGCCGCTGTCATGTCATCGCCGGTATCGGGAACAGCCTTGCGGTGAACCTTGACCGTTCAGTCAGTCGTAAAACCGCTGGAGAAGCGGCGCTTTCGATCAAACGTCCGGTGGCAAATATGCCGGACTTTGGCCTGAATGGGGGGCAGATAACTGCGTTGGTGAATGTTATCCTGTTCGGTGCGCAGGGGCGTGAAACTGCAGAAACTGCTCCGGTGCGTGTGCATTTCAATGACTCCGGGAAAAAAAGAGTGGATTTATTTTCAAAGAAGTGTGGCAGCTGCCACCGGATGCTGAGTGAACGTCTTGGTGCTGTTGGAACGGGGGCGATAGGCCCCAATCTGTCCGGGCTGCTTTCAAAATATTATCCGGGTACGTTCAAAAACGGTGAGCCATGGACAGCCGTCAAGCTGACCTCATGGCTGAAAAATCCCCGGCAGATACGGCTGTGGGCTCGGATGCAGCCTGTTGCGCTTACCGCTGCTGAAATGAAGGAACTTGAGTCCGTTATTTCTGTTTCCCCCAAGCCTGACAGGTAATCGGCCGCATACATATCTTCACAATTGTTCATAATTCCTTCATAGGATCTTTTTAATATTTAGACACTGTCTAACCATCAGTCAGCTAATTCAACAGGAGGAAGTGCAATGAAAAAAATGTCCGTAGTAGTGATAGCTCTGAGTCTGGCGGTTTCCATGTTCGGTGTTGCCCATGCCGGTTACAGAAACGGCATGGGTGGAGGATGTGTCAATTGTCCGCAGGCGGGTGCAACTTCAGAGCAGTTTCGCAAGTTTCGGTCCGATACTATCGACCTGCGCCAGGAAATGATGAATAAACGTTTCGAGATGCAGCGCGAAAATCTGAAGGCTGCACCCGATAAAGAGAAGATTGCTGCTCTACAGGCAGATATAAGGGCCATCCAGTCAAAGATCATGGATATCCGCAGCCAGAGTGGTCTTACGGTTAACAAGTGTGATGGTGAATGCGGCCCGGGAATGGGCGGACCAGGCAAGCAGGGATGTGGCATCTGTGGCAAAGGGATGGGCCGCCGCTCCTGCGTTCCAACCGGTCAAAAGTAAATACGCAGGGCGGCCGGGGGGACTGGTATGGTGCCAGTCATACGGTGTCGGTCAGGAGTCTGCCCGCTTCCGGGACCTCATTTAGTGTTGTTATTCCTTGAACAGAAGTTTGCAGCGGAGGAAAAACTGACAACTATGCCGCGACGCAGCATTTCCATACTGATACTGATTGCGGCCATTTTGCTTACCACAGGGCTCTCCTGGTTTGCCCTGCGCAACTATTCCTCTGCCGCACCTGTTGCCGAGGATAATCTGCGCGGAATGGCACTGACAATTGCATCTGCGATGGAGGGAGTGGCCGCTCGTGACCTTTCACTGAATTCACTGGCTTCGTTTCAGTCGCGCGAGATTGCGTATGTGATGCTCATTTCTGCATCCGGAAAGATCCTGTTTCACAGCAATCCTGATCTGACCGGAAATGAGGTCGGTGATAACCGCTACCGGAGCGTGCTGACAACCGGGGTTCTTGGCGAAGAGCGGGTTCGTCTCGGTACCGGAGAGTATGTCTACGAGTTTCAGACACCGTTTCATCTGTCGGGCAAAACCTGTGTGCTGCGTCTGGCTCTTCACACCTGGCGCTCTGAGGCGGTTATGCGCCGGGCGCGGCTTGGCGTCGCCCTGATATTTTCACTGCTGGTGCTGGGATGGCTGCTGGGAGGGGCTGTTTACCTGCTGTTGCGCCGTCAGGATGCCCAGGAAAAGCGGCTTGCACGGCAGAATGAGCTTGCGCGTCTCGGTGAGGTCGGCGCGGTGCTTGTTCATGAAGTGCGTAATCCCCTGGCCGGTATCAAAGGCTATGGGCAGCTTCTGGAGGAGCGCCTTCCGGATGGCAGGGATCGTTATTATGCGCAACTTATCGTCCGGGAATCTCTGCGCCTGGAGCAGCTGGCTGATGATATCCTGCTCTTTACCCGCAGTGATGCGGCTGTTTCGCTGCCGGGCAACCTGTCCACCGTTGCCGCGCAACTGACAGTTCTTCTTGCGCCGCAGCTGGAAGCAGCCGGGGTCAGGATGACCGTAAATATTGCGGAACAGGTGAACGTTCGCTGCCCGGAGGACGGACTCCATCGGCTCCTGCTCAATCTGCTCACCAATGCCATTCAGGCCCTGACTGCTGGCGGTGAAATAGTTCTGACGGTTCAGTGCCATGGTAATGAAGTTGAAATATCCGTGGCGGATAGCGGTTCGGGAATTGAACCGGAGATGCTCAGTGGTCTGTTCGAGCCGTTTCGAACGAGTAAAGCAAGGGGCGCAGGGCTGGGGTTGGCACTGTGCAAAAAAATTGTCGATGGGTGTGGTGGAAGTATTGCAGCGGTGTCCGCGCCGGGTGGTGGAGCGCTCTTTGTCGTGAAACTGCCCGCTGTTCTGCCCGAGGGAACAGTATGAAGGTCGGACGCATATTGATTGTCGAAGATGACCAGACTTTTCGCGGTCTACTGGCTGCCATTTTGGAGGATGCCGGTCACGAGGTGACTCAGGCGGTTGACGGTGCTGCCGGGTTGTCAAGACTGCAGCAGAGGCCGTTCGATCTGGTGCTGTCAGATCTCAAGATGCCGAAAATGGGAGGTGTCGAGCTGTTCCGGGCCAGTCGCAATTTCACGGTACCTCCACTTTTTGTTTTGTTGACAGCCTTTGGCACTGTTGAAGAAGCGGTCGCAGCGATCAAGGAGGGTGTGAATGACTTTCTAACCAAGCCGCTTAAGGATCCTGCCAGCCTCAGAGAACTGGTAGACAGGCTGCTGGAGGAACAATACAGGGGACAGCGCCTGACGGCTCTTGATGAAAGCGATTTGGCCGGACTGCCTCCTCTTGAAATTCTGTTTGCCGGCACGGCCATGCAGGAGGTGCACCGCCTGGCGGGAGAAGTTGCGGCCACCGAGGCGACCGTGTTGATTGGCGGTGAGAGCGGCACCGGCAAGGAGCTGTTGGCCCGCTATATCCATCTTGCCAGTCAGCGCAAATCCAGCCCTTTTGTCGCCGTTAATTGCGCTGCCATTCCGGAGAATCTGCTTGAAAGCGAACTGTTCGGTCATGAACGCGGCGCTTTTACCGGCGCTTCAGCCGCACGCCAGGGGAAATTTGAAATGGCCGCCGGCGGGACGATCATGCTGGATGAGATCGGCGAAATGCCGTTGTCAATGCAGGCCAAGTTGCTGAGAGTTCTGCAGGAAAAGACTTTCCAGCGCGTCGGCGGGAACAGGGAAATACGCGCCGACGTACGGGTACTGGCCGCTACCAACCGGGACCTGGCAAAAGAAACGGCTGCCGGTAACTTCCGTGAGGATCTTTACTACCGGTTGAATGTGTTTCCAGTCAAACTTCCTCCTCTGCGCGATCGTCGGGATGTCCTCCAGGATCTGGCCGTTTTTTTTGTACGCATGCATTCCCGCAACATGGGCAAGAAGCTGTCGGGGATCTCCGCACCGGCCATGAAAGCGCTCCGTTCCTACGGCTGGCCGGGTAATATCCGAGAATTGCAGAACGTCATCGAGCGGGCTGTCATTCTGGCGCGTGGTGAGGTGACGGTTGCGGAATTGCCGGAGGCTATCCGTCCGTCCCAGGATGGTGGGCCGCGGGAAGAGGGCGGAATTCTGAAAGATGCTGAGCGTGACGCGATTGCCGCCGCGCTTAAAGCTACTGTCGGTAATCGTCGTCTGGCTGCTGAACGGCTGGGGATATCACGCCGTACTCTGCAGTACCGTCTGAAGGAATACGGCATGACAGGCATGGCAGATTCAGAATAGAATGCGTGGTGCAAAATCTATCCTGCAGGTGCAGAACCTGCACCATTTATCGTGTAACCGCAAATGTGTCATATGAATAAAGTAAATAATATCAGTTTGTTACTGTCTGTATTGCAGTTGGCATAACTCGTGGAACATATAAAGGCAGAAGCACACAATCCACGAGGAGGTAACAGCAATGAACACGAATCAGATGATGGTAATGGGATTGGCAGCGCTCTGCGCAATGGCTCTTGCAGGTGAAGCATCGGCTCGCGGCGGCAACGGCGGCGGTAACGGCACTGGCGGAGGGAGTGGCATGACGGTCAAAACCCAGATCCACACCCGGGCCCAGACGCATACACCAACAGGTATGACTGCAACAGGTACGGCAGCAACCAGGCCGGCAGATTCGCAGCGTCGGGACGGCACCTTCCTGACCACCGGCACCACCGCCAATGGTTCAACGGTCCGCCCGAACAACGGCGGCGGGCTGCAGGACGGAACGGGTTTGGCAGCACCGACAACAGCAGCGGCACCGCAGTAAACAGAAATCAGTAACTCCTGCGGGGGGCGGACGCGTCCCCCTCTACAGTAAGGAGATTTGTCATGCGATCGACAAAAATCGCCATATACCTGCTGACTGCTAGTGTGATGTCATCATCGGTCTCAGCACACGCTTTCTGGGGATTTGGCGATAGCAAACAGAGCGGCCTGAATCTGGAAACCGGCTATGACGCCAATACAGTTACAACGAACACGGGTCGGATTGTTTCTGTACAGGCCGGCGACGAACATGGTAACGCCCAACTGAAAATGGATAGTGACGGTGTCCGGGTCGTGGTAGTACTCGGCCCGCAGCGCTACTGGGTTGAACATGGTATTGCGCTTAAAGTTGGGGACAGTTTGACGGTACGTGGCTCTAAGGCACAGGGAGCAGATGGAGTTATCTATATTCTGGCCCAGAAAATTACCGACGACTCTCTGAATACTTCTGTATCCCTGCGCAATGAATCAGGCTGCGGTGCCTGGTCGTGTGGCGGAACCGGAACAGGTTCAGTCCGGAATACCAGCCATCCAGCCCATATGAGACAGCTAACGCCCGGACGTATGGGCGGCAGAATTGGTCGCTGAATACATGCAACGAGGAGTTTACATGAGATCTATGGTACTTTTTGCTTCCGCCGTAATCCTTCACGCACTTTCACTCCCGGCGCTCGCCGAGTCCGTTGCTCCAAAGTATGCCGTCGGTCTCGGAATTGAAGCATCCAGCGGAACCTTTGGCACTGACTCCACCAGCAGCTACGCTTCCGTGCCGCTCATTGTCGACTGGTACCCTACAGATCGACTTGATTTTGAACTGACCGTGCCGTTTTTGTATCAGCATACGAAGAATACCGGCATGGCTGCTATAGGTGGTACCGCCAAGAGTACCGCGCGCAGAACAATGGGAGGACAGTACGTCTACACCGGCGGCAGTGCGACGCTGGCAAGCGGCGGGACTGTTGACGACAGTGTGTACGGCCTCGGTGATGTCACGTTGACAAGCGGCTATGCGCTTATTCAGGACAGCGACTCGACTCCACTCCTCCGGCCGACAATCTACGTTAAATTCCCGACTGCCGATGATACCAATGGGCTTGGCACCGGAAAGTTTGATGCCGGACCGGGGTTAGCCGTTTCCAAGTGGCTGGGAAACTGGCAGCCCTTTGCCGAAGGTCGCTACATCTTTCAGGGAGCATCGTACAATGAAACAGGGGCGCTGAATTTCGTTACGGTCGATTCCGGCGTAGGGTACAGCTGGAGTGAACGCTTTATGACTTTGGCTTATGCCCGTTTTGGTTCACGTCTGTTTGACGGCATGTCTGCGCCGCTTGAGACACGGCTGAAAGCGGTGTGGCGCTTTGGAGAGAGAACCTATACCGAGGCGTATGCCCTCAAGGGATTTAGTGACGGAAGTCCTGATTATGGAGGCGGGGTTACTATCTTTAGGGAATTCTGATCCATGTTGAAACATGGTTGTACAGATTGACATTACAGCTCCATTACAGTAATGTACAAAACAACAAGGCCCTGGGGGAGTTCAACGAACTGAGATCCGTCTGCTCTGAACGTAATCGTGTTCGGTCAGCGGGAACCCTTTGCACCTGAACCGGGTAATTCCGGCGTAGGAAAGCGGCTTGCGGGATGTACACTCTATCCAGCCGCCTGATGTATAAAGTCAGTGCGGTTTTTTTGTATTTGCTGTTTAGAAATTATTTCTGCGCATTTCAACGTACGTATCCCGTATGCCGGGACCGGGAACCGACCCATGGGTGATGCCAAACCATTTCGTCTTGTCGTCAATAATGCTTCAGAGCCGCCTGATGTTTCCGGGGTCTACCTGATTACCGATCATGGGGATGACCTTGTTGACCGTGTCTGTCAGGCGTTGCGGGGCGGAGTCTCGGCGTTGCAGTACCGAGCCAAGAACAAAGAATATGGTGAATGTCTGGCGGTCGGCGGTGAGTTGAAGCGTCTCTGTGCCCGCTTCGGAACAACGTTCATTGTCAACGACAGTATTCAGCTTGCCAAAGAGCTCGATGCCGATGGCGTGCATCTGGGACAGGAAGATGGCGATATTGCCGACGCAAGGGCGCTTCTCGGGGCGGATAAAGTTATCGGCAAGTCGACACATAATCTGGAAGAAGCTCTGTGTGCGGAGCGGGATGGCGCCGATTATATCGGTTTTGGAGCAATGTACCCGACCGGCAGCAAGATTATATCACATCTTCCCGGTGTTGAAGGGCTCGAATCGATACGCGGCGCAGTAAAGATTCCAATAGTTGCGATCGGCGGGATATCTAACGTCAATGCCTGCCGGGTCATCGAGGCTGGTGCGGATGCTCTGGCAGTCATTTCGTCGGTGCTCTCGAGTCCGCGTCCGGACGTCGCCGTTGCGGAACTTTCGCTACTCTTTAATCGCGTCCGTCCGTTTCCGCGCGGGGCCGTGTTGAGCGTTGCCGGAAGTGATTCAGGGGGAGGAGCCGGAATACAGGCTGATATCAAGACTGTCACCCTGCTCGGCAGTTACGCGGCCACTGTTTTGACGGCGCTTACAGCCCAGAACACTCGCGGTGTATCTTCGATCCACGGGCTGCCGCCCAGCTTCGTATGTGATCAGCTTGATGCGGTGCTGTCCGATATTCCGATCGATGTTATCAAGACCGGCATGCTGCACACACCGGCAATAATTTCTGCTTTGGCGGAACGCCTCGGTGAGCGCAACGTTTTGATTCCAATGGTGATTGATCCGGTAATGGTAGCCAAGGGTGGGGCAGCTCTGCTCGAGTGCGAAGCGGTCAAGGTCTTCTCTGATCAATTGCTGCCGCTCGCCTATCTGTTGACTCCCAATGTTCCGGAGGCGGAGCGGCTTCTCGGGAGATCAATAAAAAACGAGGCCGAGATGGAACAGGCAGCGGTCGACCTGCACGCGCTGGGTGCGGCTAATGTCCTCGTGAAGGGTGGCCATATGTCCGGCCGCCTTTCTACCGACATCCTCTTTGACGGCGGCATCTGCCACCGTGTCAGTTCCGAAAGGATCTTTACCAGCAACACCCACGGTACAGGCTGCAGTTATGCATCGGCTATTGCTGCCCTGCTTGCCCAGGGTGAACCGTTGCTGACTGCGGTTGAACGGTCAAAATCATTCATCACCTCCGCTATCAGGTTTGCCCGGCCACTGGGCAATGGGCATGGCCCGG
>JAQUCU010000080.1 GCA_028686055.1 Desulfuromonadaceae bacterium | reverse complement strand
AAAGCGGCTTACGAATGAGATCGTAAGCCGCTGAATTATCTGGTCGGTGAGACTGGAATCGAACCAGCGACCCCCTGCTCCCAAGGCAGGTGCGCTACCAGGCTGCGCTACTCACCGACGAAAGACAAATTGTATAGCATGGCAACCGCTGTGACGCAAGATAATAATTACATTCTGATTTTTTTACGCTTCTAAATCACTATCGGGTAAGAAAAGTACGAATAGATGCCGTAATTCCGGCACTGTCCAACCCCAGCATGGCACGCAGTTCACGCTGGTCGCCCTGAGGGATGTAGGCATCCGGATACCCGAGACGCAGCACCCGTACCCCCTTAAGGCCGCACTGTTCAAAAAGCTCCAAGATCGCTGAACCAAAGCCGCCTTGCAGCGCATTTTCCTCAATGGTTATCAGAACACCGCACTTCTCAGCCAACTGCATAATCAATGCTTCGTCAAGCGGCTTTACAAAACGGGAATTTACGACCGTCAGTCTGATGCCTTCCGTGTCCAGGCCTGCAGCGGCTTCCAAGGCCGGATGTACCATCGTACCGAGGGCAAGTACTGCAGCGCTGCCGCCTTCGCGCAGCACTTCGGCCCGACCGACCGGGAGAGTTTCAAGTACCTGGTCCAACGCCACTCCGTAGCCGTTTCCGCGAGGATACCGTACCGCAACAGGAGTACCGAGATTTACGGCGGTAGCGAGCATATGCTGCAACTCGTTTTCATCTTTAGGGGCCATCAGGGTCAGGTTGGGAAGATGGCGCAGATAGGAGAGATCGAATGCGCCGTGATGGGTCGGGCCGTCGCTGCCGACAACCCCGCAACGATCTATGGCAAACGTTACCGGCAGGTTTTGCAGACAGACATCATGACAGACCTGATCATATGCACGCTGCAAAAAGCTGGAGTAGACAGCAAAAACCGGGCGGTAACCGCCAGCGGCTAAACCAGCGGCAAAAGCAGCACCATGCTGCTCAGCAATTCCCACATCATAAAAACGCTCCGGGAACTCTTTAGAGAATCCGGAAAGGCCGGTTCCGTCGGGCATTGCTGCAGTAATGGCAACTATACGATCATCCTCGGCGGCCAGCTTGCACAGTGCTGCACCAAAAACCGCAGTGTATGAGGCGGCGCCACCCTTCCCTTTTCGCACCTTGCCGGTTTCAATATTAAACGGGCCTACCCCGTGAAACAGCGACGGATTATCTTCGGCAGGTTTGTACCCTTTCCCTTTTTTGGTAAGGACATGAATTAGGACAGAATTATCGAATTTTTTCACTTTCTCCAACGTCGCGATCAGCATCGGAAGGTCATGTCCGTCTATCGGACCTATGTACTCAAAGCCAAACGCTTCAAAGAGCATGCCGGGAGTCAGAAGTCCCTTGAATGATTCCTCGATTTTTTTGGCCAGATGCAACACATGACCACCCATATCTGTCCGTTTCAAAAACAACTCGGTGTTTTTCTTGAAGCGGTGCAGAAACTCACTGGAAGATGTGCGCGAGAGGAATGTAGAGAGCGCACCGACATTCTCGGCGATCGACATTTCATTGTCATTTAATATGACGATCAGGTCTTTGTTCAATTCACCGGCATGGTTTATAGCTTCATAGGCTATACCACCGGTAATGGAACCGTCGCCTATAACAGCCAGGACCTTGCTTTTACGCCCATCCAGATCACGGGCAACAGCAAAGCCAGTAGCAGCAGAAACAGAGGTAGAGGCATGACCGACATCGAATGCATCATGCGGGGACTCATGACGTTTAGGAAAACCGCTGATCCCGCCCAGAGTGCGCAGCGTGCCAAAATTGTCACGGCGTCCGGTCAAGAGCTTGTGAGCATACGCCTGATGCCCCACATCCCAGACAATCTTGTCTGCTGGAGTGGTGAAAACCCTGTGCAGAGCGATCGTCAGTTCCACAACCCCCAGAGATGGCGCCAGATGGCCGCCATTGGCGGCACATGTCTGGATGATGATCTGCCGCAGGTCCGCTGCCAGTTCACGAAGCTGTGAAACAGGAAGCCGCTTGACATCATCCGGTGAATCTATTTTTTCGATAATCGACATATATAGCCCGTCTTTATTATTAAATTGTGATGGTTCTAGTTTTTGCGCTGTACAATATATCGCGCGATTTCTCTCAATGGATCAGCCTCTGCGCCAAAGATCTCGAGAGCATTCATCGCCTCGTCCATCATCGACTGAGCCTCTTCCTTGGCAGCAGACAGCCCCATTACGGCAGGATACGTTGCCTTGCCGCGGGCCTCGTCACTACCCGCATCCTTGCCTATTTCTTCGGTCGTACCCTCAATATCGAGAATATCGTCTGCAATCTGGAAAGCCAGTCCCGCTGCTTCTCCATAGCGGGTTATTGCCGCCAGCTGCTGCCCGGTGCTCCCTCCCAGGAGCGCTCCTGCCACAACCGAGGCCTTGATCAGGGCACCGGTTTTGTGGGTATGAATGTACTGAACAGTTGCCAGATCAATATCATGGCGTCCTTCACTCTCCATGTCGACGACCTGGCCGCCGACCATGCCGTATGAACCGGCGCAGGTCGCAATTTCATGAATTACGGCCAGTAGCGCGGAAGGTTCGCAGCCGTCTGTAAAACGTGGATCGCTGGTCAGTTTGAAGGCCTCAGTCAAAAGCGCATCACCGGCCAGAATTGCAATCGCCTCTCCGAAAACCTTATGGCTGGTCGGATTGCCTCGCCTGAAATCGTCGTCATCCATGGCCGGCAGGTCATCGTGAATAAGCGAATAGGTGTGAATCATCTCCATGGCACACGCGGTTGGAACTGCCAGTTCGGTATCGCCTCCAACCGCTTGGCAGGCCGCCAGCATAAGGATCGGCCGCACACGCTTGCCTCCTGCAAAAACAGAGTAACGCATCGCCTTGTGAACGCTGTGCGGCAACTCTGTTTCTCTCGGCAGAAATCTGTCAAGCGCCGCATCTATACGGGTACACTGTTCTTTTAAATATACTTTCAAATCCATAAAAGTTTCCCTTTCTGTCAGCCTTCAGCAGGTTCAAACGGCTCTCTTTTCATCGAACCATCCTTCTGTTTCAGCAGTATTTCGACCCGTCGCTCAGCATCGTCAAGCCTGCCGGAGCAGAAAGCCGCGTGCTTCACCCCCTCTTCAAAGGCCTTCAGGGAGTCCTCCAGGGAAAGCGAACCGGTTTCCAGGCGCTTTACGATTTCTTCCAGCTTCTTCAGGGATGCTTCAAATTTATCGGTAGCCATATAGTTGGTATCTCTCATAATAATATTGGTGATTGTATACATGTATGCCCAGGGGCGTCAAGTTTTGCCGGTTTCAAATGATTCAACCCGGCAGCGTGCCTGACCGCGATAAAGCTTCAGCAACAGCTGTTCACCCTCTGTCAGCGAGCCTGCATCGGTCACCACCGTTCCGTCGCTGCCATGCGTTGCAATCGCATAACCACGGGCTAGTGTTCTAAGTGGTGAAAGCACTTCCAGGCGCGCGGCATTGTCGCCGAATTCCTGGCGTACGCTTTCCAGCTGCTGTGACAGCGAATGCTCCGCACGGGCCGACAGAAGCTCGATACGTCTCCGCAGAGCATAGACAATCCCCTGCGGATTATTGTACTGCAAAGCATCCTGAAGTCGTTCAAAGCGGTCACGGCGTCGTGAAACAGCGGCAGCAAGCCCCATATCAAGCCTTCCGGTCAGATCGTCCATTCTCTGGGCCAGATGTCCCAGCATCGTCCGCGGATCATGCAGCGCCCTGCACAGGCCCTGGAGACGGCCATCATATGCAGCAAGCATGGTCTCAACCGATCTTCGCAACCGGTGAGAAAGAGCCCCAATCTGACTGCGAAGCTCATCGGAGCTTGCGATTACCAGCTCGGCAGCAGCCGACGGAGTTGGAGCACGCAGGTCAGCCACAAAGTCGCAGATGGTCCAGTCAGTTTCGTGGCCGACAGCTGAGATGATCGGAATTTTTGAGCGATAGACCGCCCTGGCCACGACCTCTTCGTTAAAAGCCCATAGATCCTCAAGCGAACCACCACCACGGCCGACGATTACTATATCCACCCCGGCCATTCGGTTAAGTTCATCAATGGCGCGTGCAATTTCCACGGCCGCGCCTTCCCCTTGGACGCGCACCGGATACAGCAGCACTTCCAGTGAAGCAAACCGGCGCTTCAGAACATTAACGATATCATGAATAGCAGCACCTGTAGGCGAAGTAACCACACCTATTTTACGAGGAAAACGCGGCATG
Organism: Desulfuromonadaceae bacterium; assembly: GCA_028686055.1. GTDB lineage: Bacteria > Desulfobacterota > Desulfuromonadia > Geobacterales > Pseudopelobacteraceae > JACRCG01. The sequence goes on along the minus strand of JAQUCU010000080.1, from coordinate 8,209 downwards.
CTGGTCTTATGTGACTCGTCAAACAACCCGTCGGCAGCCAGTTTTTCTTTCAATTGCACGAAAGCGGTCTGCAGGGCACCGATTCCGGCCGGCTCCATGTATTCGCAGATTAGTTGATACTCACCACGTTGATCATAAACCGAAATACGGCCACGTAAAATCAGCGCCATCCCGTCTGTAAGCCGGAATTTAAGATTTTTTACGGCGTTTTTGAACATCACACAGCGCAATTGGGCACCGGAGTCTTTGAGGGTAAAATAGCAGTGGCCGGAAGAGGGGTAGGAAAGATTGGATACTTCCCCCTGCACCCACAGCTGCTCGAAGTTTTCCTCAAGCACTCCGCGAAGCAGAGCGGTCAGGCGACTGACAGTGAGGATTGTTTTTTCAGAGAAGATGTCCAAAAAGATTGCTCGCCTGTAGTATTTTCAGAAGTTATTTCTGACTCTCGCTAAAGATCATCATTACTATATCGTATTTTCATTCCGGTCAGAAAAATATTGCAGACCAGTGGTATAATGTTGGCCAGAATCAGCGGCAGATCATTGATAAGAACGCCGTACATCATCCAGAGTGCAACCCCGAATGCCAGCAGCACCGGCTGCCAGACAGAGATATCGCGGACATGACGGGTTTTCAGCGTCTTGATTACCTGGGGTATGGCGGCGATGCTTGTGAGAGTCCCGGCAACAAGACCGATGGCCGTCGGAGTCACGAACGCTTCCTGCCGTCAAATGCCGAGCTGGCCCAGTCAATCTGCGTCAGCATCCCGCGCAGCACAGTGACTTCCCGACTATCAAGATTCGCCCTGAAGAAAATTCGCCGGAGAGAGCGCATCATGTGTGCCGGATTTTGCTCATTTAGAAAGCCGATTTTGCTTAGCGTAGCATTGAAATGCTCAAAGAATTTTTCCATCTCTTCTGATTTTGCCAGTTCAAGAGGTCGACCTCCCCCTGGCGATTCGGATGCCTTGCCGAGTTCATAGCAAAATAGCAGCACCGACTGGGCCAGGTTGAGCGACCCATACTCATTGGAGGTCGGAATCGTGGCGTGCCAGCGGCAGAGGGAAAGCTCCTCAGTCGTCAGACCGCTGTCCTCACGCCCGAAAACGATTGCCGCCCTGCAGTCGGAAGTAACCTGCTCCCTGAGGCATCCCGCCACCTCAACCGGTGAGAGTATTTCCTGGCGGTATTTACCATGCCGCCGGGTAGTGCCGACAGTCAGGGTGCAGTCCGCCATGGCCGAAGCCAGATCGGGAAATACCTGAGCCGATTCGAGCAGGTCTCGCGCGGCAACGGCAAACTTGAGCGATTCCGGATCAAAACGATCGCAACCTTTTACGATTCTCAACCGGGCAAAACCCATATTTTTCATTGCCCGACAGGTCATACCGATATTTCCGGGCGATTGGGGTTCAACCAGAATAATAATGATATCTTTGTTCAAGAGACCGCCTTTCTTAATGCCTGCGCGGCCCGCATCCTTGCCAGCCGTTGCCTGGCCGGCTTTTTTAGTTTCCAGACATGATAGCCATGAACACACCACGCCATACAGATGAATCCAAACAGGGTCATAACAAGGTACTGTTCGTAGTTGTTGACATTGTCAAACATGAGCGAAGCGCTTTTGCCGAACAGATATCCACCCAGAGAGAAAGCAACAGCCCAAATGAAAGCACTCGCCAGATTTATCCAGAGAAATGTGCGGGGAGCAAGATTGGTTATTCCGAGAATTATCGGCAGAAATATTCTGAATCCATAGGTAAATCGGGAGATAAATGCAACAAAGTTCCCGTATTTTTCAATCAGCTTCAAAGCCTCACGGAATTTTCGGGCAATCGAGTGAAACCGTTTGAGCAACCCCCTCCCTTTGAAGTGGCCGAGGTAAAAATAGAATTGATCACCAAGAAAAGACCCTGCCCAGGCGGTACACACGACACCAAGAATATCAAGATACCCCTGAAAGGCAAGAAAACCGGCCAGCAGCAGGATCGCTTCACCTTCCAGAAATGTTCCGATGAACAGTACCCAGTATCCGTGGAGCTCCAGGTACTCTTTGAGAATCTGCTGAACATGCACCATCAGCCTCTGTTGTAGAACGTACTAAACTGCAAGTCGACCGGCAATTTCTGAATTCATCAGATCAACCATTTCGTCAATGCGGGCGTTAGAATCACTGGAAATCGCATCTGCCTCGACCTGAGAAAGAAACCATGTGCGTTTAGCGTCATCCCGCAACTGCGAGGGACCTCCCATCTCCTTGATTCTCTTCTCAACGATGACACGCCCCTCTCTGGACAGATATGCAGAGGCCACCTCAGAAATATCGTCAACAAGCTCAAGCAGTTTCTGTTCACTAATTGTTGAAAGGGAAACATCGGTTGCAGGGACTTCTTTCGTACGGTACTGCACATTCCTTGACCGGGCTGATTCCCACAATTTTTGCAGGTTAACCATTTGCAGCAAATCGTACTGCATCAGATCTTCAAGGGTTCTGGTGGAACAGACTTCAACACGTGCCCCAGGCAGAGCGGCTATTTTCAGGGATTCATCCGGAGAGGATTCAATCTTGCTGGCATCATCATAATAAAAGCCGATCGGTAGCCCGGCTTTATAAAATATCATCGCAGAACGTTCGGGTGTATAAAAACGGACAACCCCGTTTACATCATGCCCCTTCAAACGTGCCAGTACACCCTTGATATCGACCTGCCGCACCTCTTCGCCGTTAAAAAGACGCGGACCGAGGGCCATTGCATATGCACATACTGCGAGATCTGCCGTCATGCGGTACACATTTATCTCACCGTCGGCAGAGATTACCTTGTCAAACAGAAGCGCAATCGCTTCAAAACCGGTCTTATTCCGTCCGTTATCGCTACTGACAGCGCACAGCATCTTCCCTTTTGCAAAGATTCCATAGAATTCAAATTCTGGAGCCGAATGAAGAAGATACCCGGTAAAACCGCCGCTGCCGAGCTTTTCAAGAACATCCGGAATAACAATTTTATTGGTAGATATTTTTTCGTACAGCGGATTTGCTTTCGGTAGGAAAAACATCCCACAGCCTCCGTAGTATAGATAAATGATACCGTTTTGGTCATGCAATTTCAATCAGGACAACATCCCACAAATTCCAAGTACCCTAAAGTATTTTAGATATCATGTCAAAACAAAAGAAATCCGCATAAGACACTGATTATCCTAACATAAACAGGATATTAAGCTTGACAACCTACTGCTTCTACAGTACTTTTTACATATTTTATAATTGTTAATACGTTACATTTTCCAGACAACTTCGACCAGAGGAGATTAATGGTTGCTAAATCAAAAAAGGACAAGCTGATTGAAGAGGCTCAAAAGTTTGCGCTGCGCTGTCAGTTTGACAAAGCCGCCAAGGTCTACGAGCAGATTCTGGTATCGGAGCCTGACGCTATCAACCAACGACAGAAACTGGCCGAAATGCTGGTTAAATGCGGACGAAGGGATAATGCTCGCAAAGAGTTTGAGACAATAGGCAAATATTTTTCAAAAAACGGATTTTATCTCAAAGCAATTGCGGTATACAAACAACTACAAAAGCTTTTTCCCGCAGATATCTCAATCTCCCTGACGCTTGCCGAACTGAATGAGAAGCACGGACTCGTTGCAAATTCACTTGCAGAATATAAACTTGTTTACAATTTCTATAAGGAAAACGGTAATATCCCTGAGTCGCTCGGCGTGCTCGAAAGGATGCAGAAAGTTGACCCACAGAATATACAGATAAAGATCAAACTTGCAGAAGACTATCTCCAACAAGGAAAGAAGGATGAATCATACGCCGTATTTACAAGAACAGCCTCTTTGCTTCTTGAACGCTGTGATAACGTAACGCTTTCTCATGTTTGTACCCGCATACAGCAGATTTTTCCTAACAAGCCGGACTTCATGCTTGAGGTCCTTTCCGAGCAGATAAGTCAGGGCAATGCTGCAACGGCCATAGGCAGTCTCCTGATTCTTCTTCGCAACAGCCCTAAAAACAAGTATGCCTGGGATCTGACAGCTAAAGCTTACAAACTGCTTGGACAGCTGCAGCGGGTCAAGACCACCTACCAGCATTATCTGAACTTCTTCCCTGCAGAACCTGCGGCAATACTCGGCCTGATCTCATCTGTCATTGAAGAGCAAAACCTCGCAGGGGCAATTGAACTGCTTGATAAGTACGAATCAACCCTGATTTCTGCCGGTTTTCTGAAGCACCTGGAGGATATCTATCACTCACTTGATAAAATTGATCCGATCAGCATCAGAGTCCTTGATGGCCTCATAAAAGTTGCCGTTGCAGCCGGCAATGAGAGCGAAGTAAGCTTGCTTACATCAAAACGGCAATCTCTCCGTTCCGTTTCCGGTGGTGCCCAGACAACAGTTTCCGACTTCGAAGCCGCTGAGGCTGTCCCCCCCCTTGAAACCGTGTCAGCCGCCGGGCATTCCAACGAGACTGCTGCTGCGGCCTGGCAACCAGATGAGGAAATTGAGATCGATATTGACTTCAATACCGGCTCCCCTTCCGATTCACCGGGCCAGGCAACCTTGACATCATCAGATAATGAGAACTGGCTCGAGTCGGTAGGCGGATTTTTTGACACCATCAGCACAGCTCCGCGTGGCGTTAAGTTCGGCAACGAAATGGAGGGCTCCGACGCACAGTCTCATTTTGACCTGGGTCAGGCATTTAAGGAAATGGGATTATATGATGAGGCGATTAACGAGTTCCGTCAGGCTTCGCAAGACGCATCACGGCTGGTGGAATGCCTGATAATGCAGTGCACCTGCCTGAGAGAGCGCGGTGACATTGAAAAAGCCATCGCCATGCTGCAGGCTCTACTGAAACCAGGATTAAGTGAAGAAGAAAACTGTGCCGTGAAATACGAGATGGCATCAGGATATGAAGCTGCGGGAAGAAAAGAAGAGGCGACTACACTTCTGAACGAAATAAATGCAGCAAACCCCCATTTCAGGGATATCCGCTCACGCCTGAACGCGGCGGCCCAGTCGGGCTCACCGGTCTTTTCCGCTGAAGATCTGCAGGACTTCTGACACGGTACATACAACATAAACTATGTTCAGCCACTTGAATGGATTGAATAATATAGCGGCCGGCCAGCTCAAATCAGAATCCATGAGCAGGTCGGCCGGTTTTGTTTCTGACCAGCATGAATGTACAGGATATTGCGATCAGTTTTCGGTCATAAAATGATGTTCGTAGAGGTCTTCAAGAGCCTGGAGATGGCGGCTCTCCTCCTGAAGAAGCTGAGCAAACAGTTTCCCCATGGGGGCGCCGGCACAACCGCTGGAAACCCTGCCATAGAAATCCACGGCACCTTTTTCCAGGTGAATGGCGTAGATAAGTGCATCACGCACTCCGGAATGCGGGCCAAGTTCCTTCTTATCAAACAGGTAGTCAAGGTGCATGGTAGGAATAGTCTGATCAAGATCGCCCTCCCCCCCCATGCGCCCGTCCAGCAGCGCTTTCTCCAGTTCGTGCTTGTGGTTCAGTTCATCCAGCGCATTTTCGCGCATCAATTCCTTGGCACCCTTGTTTGTCAACTGGCGGATAGCGGCCAGATAATTGCGAAACCCTTCCTCCTCCATCGTAATAGCCATTTCCAGTGCCGCATCAAAGGTATAACAGACCTGATTACTATCCATGATTATGCCTCCTGTTCAATAAGCCGGGCGGATGTGATAAAAACCGGCTCAAGCGGCACATCAGAATGGCCGTTCTTAGTCCCGGTTTTCACAGCCCGTATCTGGTCAACCACATCCATCCCTTCCAGAACCTGGCCGAATACACAGTAACCGAAATGGTCCTGATGTTTTCCTTTATGGTCCAGAAACGCGTTATCAACAGTGTTTATAAAAAACTGGCAGGTAGCCGAATCGACCACCGAAGTACGAGCCATCGCCAGAGTGCCGCGTTTGTTCTGCAGACCGTTGGTTGCTTCGTTTTTGATAGCGAACTTCGGTTTTTTCATCTCCATGTTTTCATTCATGCCGCCGCCTTGCACCATGAAATCCTTGATAACACGATGGAATATCAGCCCGTCGTAGTGACCGTCCTTTACGTAAGACAGGAAGTTTTTGACGGTGATCGGAGCCTTGTCCCTGAAAAGTTCTATTTTGACGTTGCCCATGGATGTTTCCAGCATAACCTGCGGGTTCTGATCTGACATCTTTTTCCTCCGGTAATTATTGGTGTTATTACAGAATGCACATATTACTATGATTATGTGGCGTAGTTCAAATAAAATACAGAACAGCGGGGAGCATCCGCTGTTTACTGAATTCTAAGCACAATTTTACCAAAGTGTTTATCTTCCTCCATCATGCGATGAGCATCAGCCACCTGATCGATGCTGAAAACTTTTTCGATGATCGGAACAATGCTGCGATCGGCAAACTTCGGCAGGGCGCGACGGGTGAATTCCGCGACGATTTCACCCTTTTCTGCAACCGGGCGCGAGCGCAGGACACTGCCGATAATCTGCTGACGCTTCACCATCATCAGAGCCAGATTAAGCTCCGCCTTAATGCCGCTGATGACTCCGATTATTACCAGCCGCCCCTTGTAGCCGAGCGAATTCATATTCGGGGCTAGATATTTGGCACCGACGTGATCCAGAATCAGATCAACTCCTTTTTTATTCGTGTACGTCTTCACAGCTTCGGTGAAATCGGGAGTTTCATGAAAGTTTATCAGAAAATCGGCACCGACCTCCCTGACCCGTTCCATTTTTGCAGGAGAAGCGGTCACAATAAGCTTACTGGAAGGGGTCAGCGTCCGGCAGAGCTGAATTGCCGCGGTATTAACCCCACCCCCGCCGCCATGCAGAATAGCCGTTTGCGAATCCTTGAATTCGCCGATCATGAATACGTTCAGAAAGGCGGTAATATATGATTCGCAGACACATGCTGCTTCCTCGAAGCTCATGCTCTCCGGTATGCGCATTAAATGGCTTGCGTAGGCCACCGCGAATTCGGCATACCCGCCGCCGCCAACCAGCGTCATGACCCGGTCGCCCACCTGCCAGCCGGAAACACCGGCCCCCAGCTCCTCAATTACCCCGGAAACTTCCAGACCAAGAATTTCAGAATCTCCCGCTGGCGGCGGGTACTTGCCTTCGCGCTGTACCAAGTCAGGTCGATTGATTGATGTAGCAAAAACCTTTACGAGGACCTGCCCCTCGCCAGGAACAGGCTTTTCAGCCTCACCGATTCTGAGAACATCTACGCCACCAAAAGCGTCCATTAAAACTGCCTTCATACCTGCACCTCCTGCCGTAGTTTGTTATAGTACAGTATATACCATTTTCGAGTTATCGAATGTAGCGGCTTACGGCTGTTTTGTAAACACAAAATCAGAACACTTGATCAGCTTGATTTACCGCAATATTTCTGCGATAAAACAGGCAGTTTTCATAACAGGTTAAAAGGATATGCTCCATGAACATCATGGTTACTAACGATGATGGCATCCACGCCGCCGGCATCCGCGCCCTGGCTGAAGCCATGGCTGAACTGGGCACGGTAACAGTTATCGCACCCGACCGCGAACGAAGTGCTGTCGGCCACTCTTTGACACTGCACTCCCCACTGCGTATTTTTGAGCTGCATAAAGGGTGGTATGCTGTGGATGGCACCCCGACTGATTGTGTCAATATGGGTATTCACAACATGCTGCCGATCACACCCGACCTGGTGGTTTCCGGCATAAACCATGGCGCTAACCTGGGCGATGATGTCACCTATTCCGGCACCGTTGCGGCAGCCATGGAAGCCAACCTGATGGGAATTCCGGCGATAGCCTTTTCTCTGGCAACCTTCGAACACAGCGACTATTTCACCGATGCCGCACAAACTGCATTACAGGTTGCCCGCCAGGTAATCGCCAACGGGCTCCCGGCTGACACCTTTCTTAATGTCAACATCCCCAACTGCCCTCTGGACAGAATGCAACCTCCGCTGATTACCTGTCAGGGAAAACGCTCCTTCATCGGAAAAATAGTCGATAAAACCGATCCGCGCGGGCGCAAGTATTTTTGGGTCGGCAGTGAAGAGCCACACCTGAACGATGAACCCGGCACCGACTTCCACGCGATCAACCGCCGGCACGTTTCCATCACACCTCTGCACCTCGATCTTACGAACCACAAATCGCTGCCGATTCT
>JAQUCU010000079.1 GCA_028686055.1 Desulfuromonadaceae bacterium | reverse complement strand
CCTTGTACTCAGCCTGACCTTTGCCGGCCAGAACCTTGGTGATGGCGGCGGTCAAAGTAGTCTTGCCGTGATCGACGTGGCCGATTGTGCCGATGTTTACATGTGTTTTATTACGTTCAAATTTTGCTTTTGCCATGAGAAAGGCCCTCCTGAGGTACAGATTTGATTTAGATTAACCCTTTACTTTTGCAACTATCTCTTCAGCAACCGACTTCGGTACTGGTTCATAATGATCAAATGTCATCGCATACGTAGCGCGACCCTGTGTAGCCGAACGCAGATCAGTTGAATATCCAAACATTGATGCAAGAGGAACCATGGAACTGACAACCTGGGCACCGGCTCTAGAGTCCATACCCATAATGCGTCCACGCTTAGAGTTAAGGTCACCTATAACATCACCCATATACTCTTCGGGCACAACAACTTCAACAGACATGATAGGCTCGAGTATGATTGGACCGGCTTTTGAACAGCCCTCTTTAAAGCCCATTGAGCCGGCGATCTTGAATGCCATCTCAGAGGAGTCAACTTCATGATAAGAACCATCTATAAGCGTAACTTTGACATCAACAACCGGGAAGCCAGCCAGTACACCATTGTCAAGAGCTTCCTTGATGCCTTTGTCAACAGCAGGAATATACTCACGGGGAACAACACCGCCTTTTATTGCATCAACAAATTCGTAGCCTTTACCGGCTTCCGGCTGCGGCTCTACTTCAAGCCAGACATGACCATACTGACCGCGCCCGCCTGACTGACGTACAAACTTACCTTCAACCTTGACCTTCTTGGTAACAGTTTCACGATAGGCTACCTGAGGCTTACCGACATTTGCTTCAACCTTGAATTCACGCATCAACCTGTCTACGATTATTTCAAGGTGCAGCTCACCCATACCGGAGATGATTGTCTGGCCGGTTTCTTCATCTGTCTTAACACGGAATGAAGGGTCTTCACTTGCAAGTTTCTGCAATCCAAAACCAAGTTTTTCCTGTTCAGCCTTTGTTTTAGGCTCAATGGCAATTGAAATTACCGGTTCAGGAAACTCAATTGACTCCAGAATAACAGCTTTAGCTTCATCACAAAGAGTGTCACCAGTGGTCGTGTATTTCAGACCAACAGCTGCTGCGATATCGCCGGCGTAAACCTCCTTAACTTCTTCACGCTTGTTTGCGTGCATCTTGAGGATACGGCCGATACGCTCACGCTTGCCCTTAGTCGAGTTATATATATAAGAACCGGACTGAACAACACCTGAATAAACACGAAAGAAAGTTAACTGACCAACAAAAGGATCGGTCATAATTTTGAAACCAAGGGCAGAAAAAGGCTCGGCATCTGAAGCATGGCGCTCCACTTCTGCACCACTTTCAGCATCAATACCTTTAATTGCCGGAATATCCATCGGGGATGGCATATAATCAACAACGGCATCCAGGAGATTCTGCACGCCTTTGTTCTTAAAAGATGAGCCACAGATAACCGGGCAGAAATTAATGGCAATAGTACAAGCGCGAATTGCGGCTTTAATTTCAGCCTCTGTCAATGCCACACCGGAAAGATACTTCTCCATGAGGGTATCATCATGGCTTGATATCTCTTCAATCATTTTTTCGCGGTACTCAACAGCCTCATCCAGCAAATCTGCCGGAATCTCTTCCGTACGGAAGGTAGCACCAAGTGTTTCATCATCCCACAGGATGGCTTTCATTGTAACAAGGTCAATGATGCCTTTGAAGTTCTCTTCTTTGCCTATTGGCAGCTGGATAGGAAGCGGATTTGCTTTCAGACGGTCTTTTATCATCTGGACGCCGCGGAAGAAATCAGCACCGACTCGGTCCATCTTATTTATAAAAGCGATCCTGGGTACGCCGTATTTATCTGCCTGGCGCCATACAGTTTCCGACTGTGGTTCAACACCACCAACGGAGCAGAACACGGCAACAGCACCGTCAAGCACTCGCAAAGAGCGTTCAACTTCAATAGTAAAATCTACATGGCCAGGAGTATCAATGATGTTAATACGATGATCATTCCAGGTACAGGTGGTTGCAGCTGACGTGATAGTAATGCCACGTTCCTGCTCCTGCTCCATCCAGTCCATCGTAGCAGTGCCTTCGTGAACTTCACCGATTTTATGAGATACGCCGGTATAGTACAGGATACGTTCGGTCGTAGTCGTTTTTCCGGCATCGATGTGAGCCATGATGCCAATATTTCTATATTTATCAAGTGGTGCTAAGCGGGGCACTGAATCCTCCAGAAACGAATATTACTATTTACCAGCGATAATGGGCGAAGGCACGGTTTGCTTCAGCCATCTTATGAACATCTTCACGCTTTTTCACTGCAGAACCACGATTGTTATAAGCATCCAGAATCTCACCGGCCAGCTTATCCTTCATCGTTTTTTCGCTGCGAGCGGTCGAATACTTGATCAACCAGCGCATTGCCAAGGACATGCGACGCTCCGGCCGCACTTCGATAGGCACCTGATAAGTAGAACCGCCCACACGACGGGACTTGACTTCCAAGGTCGGTTTAATATTATCAAGACTCTTCTTAAGAACCTTCACCGCTTCGTCATTCGATCTCTGAGCAACAAGCTCAAGAGCACCGTACATGATCGACTCGGCTACACTCTTCTTACCGGCAAGCATAAGCGAGTTAATAAGCTTGGCAACGACCTTGTCGTTAAACTTCGGATCCGGCAGAATTATTCTTTTAGGTACTTCTCTTCTTCTCGGCATTATGTATCCCCTCAGTTAAACAGGTTCGGTATTATTTCGGGCGTTTTGCGCCATACTTGGAACGACTCTGGAGACGGCCTTTAACACCAACCGAGTCAAGCGTACCACGAACAATATGGTAACGAACACCCGGAAGGTCTTTAACCCTGCCGCCACGAATAAGGACAACAGAGTGCTCCTGAAGGTTGTGACCAACTCCCGGAATATATGAGGTAACTTCAAGACCGTTAGTCAAGCGAACCCTGGCAACTTTACGAAGAGCAGAGTTAGGCTTCTTAGGCGTGGTTGTATAAACCCTCGTGCAAACTCCGCGCTTCTGCGGACAGCACTTCAAAGCCGGGGCCGTTGATTTGTCTTTCTTACTTTCCCTACCTGACCTGATCAGCTGGTTGATTGTTGGCATAGTCGTCAAATTCTCCAGACACAAAAATATCAAACTGCTCCAAACAGGAGCGAATCGCGAAACTAACAAATATATACTAGCAGTGTCAATCTATTTTATCTGTTTTTGGTGTTTTTTTGTGAGCAGTTAAACACTCATATGGTTTTTACATACAAAACATGATACTGCCTAACTTATAGGCTGTGCACCAATGCTGGTCGCTCTGACAATTTGCGGTTGGGAATGGAATAATTGTAGGGCCGGAATTTCACCGACATCTCCATTCAGGTCAGTAGCGTTTCTGCACCTCTATCTAGAGGAATTGGACTTATACACTTTTTATAAATGGGGTGTCAACAGAAAAATCACCCTACAACATAATTTTTTATTAGCTGGATTTATTCCGCCCTGCTTCATCTGTCAAGGCTGTTATTCAGAATTTCTGTATGTCACCAGTTTTGCTATGAAGTTTTGAGTTTATTAACCTTCTCCGGCAAGTTGGATATCGTCATTCCTACCAGGATACATAGTGCGCCCACAAGACCGTACACGCCAAAACGTTCATTCAATGCCAACCGTGCGTATAGTGCAGCAAAAACAGGTTCGGTACAAAATATCAGCGCCGTATTGGTGTGACTTATATATCTCTGCATAGATGTCTGCACCAGAAATGCGAACACCGTTGCAATAATGGAACATATCAGAAGTGGAATCAGCAAATTCGGGTACCAGACCAGCACCTCTTTGCCGCGAGCAAGCGCGACTGAATAGCTGAGCAGAGCCACAACTCCCAGCTGGATAACAGTCAGCCAATAAAAATCACTGCGCCGGACAAATTCACCGGTACATATCAAATGCAGAGATACACAGAGTGCACAGACAGCGGCCAGTACATCTCCCCTGTTAAGATCCCAGGAACCGTTACCGCATAGCAGTATCAGGCCGACCACCGAGAGCATGACTGCCACCTTGACTCCGGTAGATAGCCGATGCCTGAGCATTAGCGACGAAAGAATCGGCACTATAACTACATTCAACCCGGTTAGAAATGCGGTATTGGAGGCGCTGGTATAAAGTAGCGCCAATGTCTGAAAGGCATATGCCCCGAAAAGAAAAAACCCCATGACACACCCCAGAACAATGGTAGTTACATCAAGACTCCTCCCTTTGTACAATCCTATCGGCAGTATTAATGCGAAGGCCAGAAGAAAGCGCTGCGCCAAAAAAACGAAAACATCTATGCTTTCGACTGACTGCTTGACGACAGTAAATGTAACACCCCAAAAAAAAGTCGTTGTAAGCAGCAATAACGCTGCCTTGTATCTATTCATAACATTAAGTCCGGACGTACTATTAATTAATATAACTAAAAGCCCATATCGTCTTTTCTACGCATTTTCATTTACCCTGACAAGAGTAATGTGGCTCTGCTGCCCAGTTCCAGACGTTTTTTATTGACAATGCAACATAGCATTTATATAAAACACCATTCTTGTCTTACCATTTAATAATTCAGCACCATCAAAAAAGGAGAAATACGCATGAAAATGTTCCGTTTCTTTTCAGTTGCCTCCCTGCTGGTAATATCGTTGTCTGCAACAGCCATGGCTGCGCCGAAGAGTATCAAGGTTGCAACTGACGCCACGTGGCCTCCAATGGAAATGGTAGATACACACAAACGTATTGTTGGATTTGATATAGATTTTATGAACGCGGTGGCCAGAGAGGCCGGAATAACCGTCACTTACAAGAACACCGCCTGGGACGGCATCTTCGCCGGGCTTGAGTCCGGAAAATATGATGCCATCATCTCCTCCGTCACAATAACCGACGAGCGGAAGAAAAAGTATGACTTTACCGAACCCTACATCCAGATCGGCCAGATTCTTGTTGTCCCCAAAACCGATAAGTCATCAAAAAAGATCGCCGACCTGAAAGGTAAGAAGGTTGGTGCTCAAATCGGGACTACAGGCGCTTTTGAGATTAAAAAGAACCCCGGCGTAGAGATCAAGACCTACGATGAAGTTGGTCTCGCTTTTGAAGATATGGCTGCCGGCCGTATCTCCGGTGTAGTCTGCGATGAGCCGACTGCTGCCAACTTTGTACTGCAGAGAAAAGAATACAGTTCAAAGTTCAAGATCGTCGGCGCCGCCTTTACGCATGAGGGGTACGGTATCACCGTCAGGAAGGGTAATGCCGCCCTGGTCGCACTCCTGAACAAGGGGATCAAAGCTGTCAAAGCCAAGAAGATCGACGAAAAACTCCGCAAGCAGTGGCTTCGTTAGAGGTGTTCGGGGGACTTTGATTCAAAGTCCCCCGTCCTTATATCTATGCCACAGAATCCCACTAACCATATAAAAATCGATGTCGGCGAAGGTGCAGCCATTCCGGTAAAAAGCGACACAGGACTGTTTACTGCCTGGCGTATCGCTTTTTTCGGGGCAATACTGACCTGCCTCTATCTCGCGTTTGTCAAACCGGAACCGTACCGTGAAATCTTCCAGTTCATTCCTGATGGTATACTGGTTACCTTCAAGGTCACGGTCGGTGCCATCCTTCTTGCCAGCATAATCGGCCTGATCGCCGGACTTGGCCGCATTTCCGGTAACCGGATAATCAACGGCACAGCGTCTCTCTATGTCGAGGTCATTCGCGGCATCCCGCTGTTGGTCCAGATCTTCTATATCTATTACGCACTGGGACGTTTTGTAAAAATACCGGACATGTTCAGCGCCATAATCGCAATGGCGGTCTGTTACGGCGCCTATCTCGGCGAGGTATTCCGGGCCGGCATCCAGTCTATTCCCAAAGGACAGATGGAAGCAGCACTTTCACTCGGAATGACCCGCGGCCAGGCACTGCGCAAAGTCATACTGCCACAGGCCTTCCGGGTTGTCCTTCCACCGATCGGCAACGAATTTATCGCCCTGCTCAAGGACTCGTCTCTCGTTTCAATCATCGCTGTTTCCGACCTGCTGCGGCGTGGTCGTGAATACGCCTCAGAGACCTTCAGTTATTTTGAAACCTATACCGTGATCGCCTTGATCTATCTGATTATGACACTTTTCTTTTCCAAGCTGATCAGCCTGATGGAGGAGCGTTTAAATGCCAACAGATAGACAAGCAATGATAGAGATCAGTGGAGTTTCAAAGTTTTTCGGATCATTCCAGGCACTTAAGAATATTTCCTTTACGGTGCGGGACGGCGAAAAAGTTGTCATTATCGGCCCCAGCGGCTCTGGCAAAAGCACGATCCTGCGTTCCATCAACCGCCTTGAGACGGTCGATAGCGGCAGCATTATCGTCGACGGCATGAATGTCAATGACCCTAAGGTTGATATCTGCAAGGTGCGTGAAGAGGTCGGCATGGTCTTCCAGTCCTTCAATCTCTTTCCGCATAAGACTGTTCTTGAAAACCTGACCCTGGCCCAGACCGTGGTGCGCAAACGCCCGTTTGATGAAGCAAAAAAGGTCTCAATGGCACTGCTTGAAAAAGTCGGCATTGCAGAAAAAGCCGCCGCCTACCCCGCCAAGCTCTCCGGCGGCCAGCAGCAGCGTGTGGCGATCGCGCGCTCGCTGGCGATGAACCCGAAGGCTATCCTGTTTGACGAACCGACCTCTGCTCTTGACCCGGAGATGATCGGTGAAGTGCTTGATGTCATGAAGACCCTGGCGCGGGAAGGAATGACGATGGTTGTCGTCACCCATGAAATGGGTTTTGCCCGTGAGGTTGCCGACCGGGTGATCTTTATGGATCATGGCAGCATTGTTGAAGAGGGATCGCCGGAACATTTTTTTACCGCTCCGACTCACGAACGGGCAAAACTGTTTTTAAGCCAGATTCTTTAGCTCCCCCCTTGGCGGGAGTATTTTATCATGCAGGTCATCAGACAGAGGAGGTCGTACATGAAAAGAAGTAATCTCATGGCAACGCTTGTAACCCTGGGTTTTGCCACAGCAGTCGCAACTCCGGCACTGGCGCTGGAGAACCAGTTCAGCGGAGCGTTTACATCGTTCTATGACCTGTCGAACTACAGTGCAGCAGGCAATTTCGGTGCTACATCAAACGCTGAAGGCCTCAAAGATGGCGCTCCCACAGAGAACTACTTCGTGCAGCGTGTACGCCTCGGCTACACAGCCAAGGCAAGCGAGGATGTAAAACTGGTGACCAGGTTCGAGCTGGACTACGGCTGGTACGGCAACAGTTCCTATACTGTCGGGCGTAATAGCGGTGGTGGACTTGGTGCTGACAGTGTCAATATTGAAACCAAGAACCTGTACCTTGACCTGAACCTGCCCAAAAGCGTAAATGCCAAGATTGGTATGATGGGTTACAACGATTCATTTAAAGGGATTCTCTTTGATGCCGACATGGCCGGTATCCTGCTGTCTCACGAATATGAAAAAGCAAGCGTAAAGGCTGGCTTCTTCCGCTTTGCCGACAACACGGATGCCAATACCTGGGCCGGCATCGATAAAATAGGCAGATACACCAACGACATGTTCGCGCTGGACGCCAAGTACAGGGTAAACGATAGGTTGAAGGTCGGAGCGGCTTATTACTATATTGATGACAACCGCAGCAATGGCTCTACAACCACTGCTTCAGCAGTTCCCATTGGTCAAACAGCTGATGGCACTCCCATATACAGTCCAACAACCACTTTTACTACAACTGCAAACCCCGCTAATGACGTCAAGGTGCATACCGTCGGCCTGAACGCCGAAACTTCCGTAGGGCCGGTAACCCTGACCGGTTTTGCGCTGGCACAGTTCGGCGACCTCTCAAGCACACAGAAGGCAAAAGGCTACGCCTTTAACATCGGAGCCAAAATGCCGCTTGCCGGCGGAACGGTACGCAGCGAGTTCCTCTATACTGGCGGCGGCAAAAACTCCCTCTATGTCCCTGCATCTCCAATCGGGGCTGAAGGCGGCGGCTTCTATGATGCTGAAATGATCATGCTCAACCGCGACAAAAATGCTACTACGATCGATAACGCCATTGTGTATGATTCCAATAACTTCGATCAGGGCGTCATCATGGGTTCAGTCGGCTACGACTACACCTTTACACCCAAGCTGTCAGGCAGCGCCAATGCCGGCTTTGCCGCAGTAGCCAAGGATGTCTCCAAAACTCACAACAGCGATTACCTCGGGACTGAAATCAACTGTGAAGCCAACTACCAGCTTATGCCTGCAGTTACCGTAGGCGGTCGTGCCGGTTACGTATTTCTTGGCGATTACTTCAAAAACATCGATGCCGGCAACACTCCTGACAACCCTTACGACATCAAGTTGATCGCAAAATACGCTTTCTAGTGTCCCCAGGCCTTCGAAGCATCAATACTCGAAGGCCTGCCTGATTCGCTTTAACGTTCACAGAAAACACCACACCTTACGCAGGAAGGAGACGCACATGAACTATAAAAAGAGTACTGCACTGTTATTGTCCGCTGTATTGGCACTGTCCGTTGCTGCCGGCTGCAAGAAGAAAGAAGATGCTTCGGCTTCCAAAGCAACCGGCGACACGATCAAGATCGGCTTCCTTGGCGCTCTCACAGGCGACGTTGCCATGTTCGGCAAACCGACCCTGGAAGGTATGAAGATGGCCGCCGATGAGCTGAATGCTGCCGGTGGAGTACTGGGCAAAAAGATTGAGATTGTCGAAGCCGATAACCGCGGCGACAAGCAGGAAGGAGCTTCCGTTACCCAGAAGCTCATCAGCCGCGACAATGTCGTTGCCATCGTCGGCGACCCTACAACAGGTATTACGAAAGTTGCCGCACCGATCGCCCAGAAAGCACAGGTTCTTCTTATTTCCGCCGGTGCCACCGGACCGGGAGTCGTTGAGAACGGCGATTTCATTTTCCGCAACACACTGCTTGACAGTGTCGCCATCCCGGCCTGTATCGACTACTTTGTCAACACCCTCAAATACAAAAAGGTCGCCATCATCACCTCTGATAACAACGACTACAGCGTCGGCTTCTCCCAGACGTTCCGCGATGCCGCCAAGGCCAAGGGCGTAACGATTGTTTCCGATGAAAAAATCAAAGACGGTGACAAGGATTTCAGCGGCCAGGTTACCAACATCAAGGAGCAGAACCCCGATGTAATCTTCTTCTCCGGCTACTATACCGAGGCTGCCCTGATCATGAAGGAAGCCCGCAAACAGGGCATCAAGGCCAACATGTTCGGCGGCGACGGCCTGTTTTCCCCTGAATTCATCAAACTGGGCGGCTCTGCGGTCGAAGGCTCCATGTCCGCTCTCGGATTCGCTCCCGAACAGGCATCTCCAGAAACCGCAAAATTCATCGAAGCCTTCAAGAAAAAGTTCAACGGCGCACTGCCAGGTCTGTTCGACGCCCAGGGTTATGACGGCGTCATGATGATTGCTGATGCCATCAAGCGTGCCAACAGCGCCGACCCGAAAGTTTTCAAGACAACCATGGCTACAACAAAGAATTTCAAGGGAGTTTCCGGCACGATCACGATCCGCGCCAACCGCGAACCGATCAAAACTCCGCTCTGCCTGCTGGCAGTCAAGGACGGCAAGTTTGTTTTGAAGGCCAAAGTACCGGTAAAAATGGACTAGGAAGTCATTCTTTTATGCCGTTACCCGTGCGGCGTCGGTTTCTGCCGGCGCCGCATTTTTGTGAAAGTGAGTAAGCCTATCAAGTCATTCGGTTCATTATCAAGGGTTTCTATCGGTGGGTAAAAACGGATCGCACGGCACACTGCTGATCCTGCTGGCGGCGATTCTCTGGGGTACTACCGGCACTTCACAGGCGTTGGCGCCTCACGGCGCACACCCCATGGCGGTCGGTGCGCTGCGCCTGGCTGTCGGCGGCGGGACTCTGCTGCTGATCGCCCTATTCAGTGGTAAAGTTACCCGGCAATGTTTTCGGCAACCGAGAATTACGCTGCTGGCGTCACTTCTTGTGGCAACCTATCAACTGGCATTTTTTGAGGCGGTCGTCATGACCGGGGTTGCAGTTGGCACAATGGTCGGAATCGGCAGTGGGCCCCTGTTTGCCGGGCTGTTTGCTTTTTTGGTACATGCAGAGCGCCCTGACCGTCGCTGGCTGATAGCGACGTTATTAGCAATTACCGGATTACTGGTTCTTTTTATCCCCGCACCGGGAAGCGTATCGCAGGTAAGTTCGACAGGCGTGCTTATGGCACTGGTTGCCGGTGCTTCATACGCAGGGTACACGCTCGCAATAAAGCGTTTGCTGCCGGGAAATTCACCCGATGCCGTTATCGCCGTCGTGTTCACAGGCGGAGGGATGCTGCTTGCGCCGTTCCTTTTCCGTTCCGACCTCCGCTGGACACTTGAACCGGGCGGCCTGCTTGTGATACTACATCTGGGGCTTGTCACCACCGCTCTGGCTTATATCCTCTTTGCCCGCGGCCTTCGGTCGGTCCCGGCCGTGCACGCAGTCACATTATCATTGGCAGAACCGCTCACCGCCGCAACGCTGGGAATTATTGTTCTCAAAGAGCGACTGACTTTTACCGCGGCATTCGGCATGACATTGGTATTGGCAGGATTGGTCATACTCGGGTATGGTGCGGCACAGAAACAGCACTAATTGATAATCAAGCAACATCTTCAACGAGGAGCTCTCCATGTTTTTCCAGCAACTGATTAACGGCATCGCCCTGGGAAGCACCTACGCGCTGATTGCACTGGGTTATACCATGGTATACGGCATCATCACCCTGATCAATTTTGCCCACGGTGAAATATATATGGTTGGTGCGTTTGTCGGTCTGTTCGCAACATCCATTCTAAAGGTGAATTTTTTTGTTGCCATGCTTATTGCCATGCTGGTCTGCGTACTGCTCGGTGTTTTGGTAGAGCGGGTTGCATACCGCCCGCTCCGCAAATCCTCGCGGTTATCAGCCCTCATTTCCGCTATCGGCGTGTCGATTTTCCTTTCGACGCTGGCGCAGCTGCTCTTCGGGGCCAATGCCAAGGGATATCCGGAAGGTGTCTTCCCGGTCAAACAGATTACCATCGGCTCTGCAGAGATTTCAACGCTGCAGCTCCTGATTATCGCGGTATCCGCCACCCTGATGATATCCCTTGAGTTCATCGTGCACAAAACCAAAATCGGCAAGGCAATGCGCGCAACTTCAGAGGATTACAACACAGCTGCCCTGATGGGTATCAACGTCAACATGGTAATATCATTTACATTCGCACTCGGCTCGGCACTTGCCGCCGCTGGCGGTGTACTGGTCGGACTGCTCTTCAATGCGGTTTCATTCAACATGGGCCTGATGGCCGGCTTGAAAGCCTTTGCAGCCGCAGTGCTGGGGGGAATCGGCTCAATACCGGGAGCCATGCTGGGCGGTCTGCTGCTGGGCGTTACCGAAGTG
Source organism: Desulfuromonadaceae bacterium (assembly GCA_028686055.1). Lineage (GTDB taxonomy): Bacteria > Desulfobacterota > Desulfuromonadia > Geobacterales > Pseudopelobacteraceae > JACRCG01. The sequence goes on along the minus strand of JAQUCU010000079.1, from coordinate 952 downwards.
GCCGGTGTTGCGATCGGTTTTTCGTCATATCGGGATGCGATCGCTTTTGCAATCCTGGTGCTGGTACTGCTGGTAAAGCCGACCGGACTGCTGGGCCGGAAAATACAGAAGAAAGTGTAAACACAGGAACCGGAGTTATCACATGGGTGATTTTTTACAACAACTGCTGGGGAGCATAAACCCCTACTATCTGCAGATCTTCGTCAATATCGGGATCGGCATAATCCTGGCGCTCGGCCTGAATGTCATTACCGGCCTGACCGGTCAGCTCTCTCTGGGACATGCCGCTTTTATGAGCATCGGTGCCTTTGCCAGCGCCCTCCTTACCATCAAGTTCAACATGTCGTTCAGTCTCAACCTGCTCCTGACCGGGTTCATTACGGCTGGTGTTGCTGCTCTGATCGGGCTCCCTATCCTGCGTCTGACCGGGGATTACCTGGCAATCTGCACGCTTGGGTTTGCCGAGATTGTCAAGGTGGTTTTCCTCAATCTTGATATCACGAACAGGGCCCTCGGACTGAGCGTACCGGCTGCGAACACGAGCATCCCCATGCCGGTTGTCGTCTGGGCCGCTGTTGTGCTGACAATCATTTGTGTCAGCTTCATTCACAGCTCTCGCTTCGGCAGGGCACTTATGGCTGTCAGGGGTGACGAGATTGCAGCTGAGGCGATGGGGATCAACGTAACACTCTACAAGGTCCAGTCATTCGCTCTTGGATCATTTATAGCCGGTGTCGGCGGCGGCCTCTACGCCCACTTCGTCGGCTATATCAACCCCTCCGATTTCGGTTTTCTTAAATCGGTTGATATTCTCAGCATGGTTGTGCTGGGTGGCCTGGGAAGTATAACAGGCAGCGTTATCGGTGCGACGATACTGTCAGCGACGCCGGAGTTCCTGCGCTTCATGTCCTCATACCGCATGATGGTCTACGGCGGCCTGTTGGTCTGCATG
>JAQUCU010000283.1 GCA_028686055.1 Desulfuromonadaceae bacterium | reverse complement strand
AGTGGCCTCGAAGGCAGGTATCGCGTACTGGAAAGCCTTGACGGTGCAGGGCCGGGAGTGGCGCGGGGCCGGACCACCTACCGGGAGAGCAGTGATTTTGCGCATCTTCGGAACACCCGGTACCAATACTCTCCGTACCTTTTCGAGGCCCTTTTGCAGTTGGTAGCCTTCCAGATCGCAGCAACAGACCCAGCGGAGCGACGATCCTTGATTCCAATGGAGATAGGGGAAATGAGGTTTTTGCGAAAATGCCGGACAGGGGAGCAGATAATCCTGGAGGCACGCTTGCGGTCGCAGGACAACGAAAGCCTCGCATGGGACGCCAGAGGGATTGATGATCAGGGCTGTACCCTCATGCAGGTCCATAACATGAGGATGCACTGGGCCAATGACTGAGCAAGGGGACGGGAAAATGGAAGTGAATGTGGTCAGTGCGGCAAAGGATCGCCAAGGCGTAACAGTCCATTCGATGCATCCCGTTTATCAGAGGGGGCCGGTTTTCTACGCTTCCCTGCCACATGACTTCGAAACCGCCGGGGGGTATGGGACGAACGCAGAAGAAATCAAACATCGCCTCGTCTCCACCCTGTGGGAGCATCTTCTGGAAAGGGAAAGTCCCCTCTGGAAAAGCTGTCAATCATCCAGCAGAACTGCTCTCCCGATTCAGGTGGTATCCGGCCTGCTTGGCAGGCCCCGTCTTCTGGTGGGAAAATCAAGAGGGCCGGCCATCTCATTCACCGAGGGTGGAGGAAAAGTCTGGGCCGCCCTCTGTGGAGATGAGTCTGATATCGGCATTGATGTAGCGGGGGGCGATGAATTTAAAGGTGCATACCCCTTTCACCGGGTATTCCATCCAGAAGAGTTTCACCATGCCTTGAGGTTGGCGGACGAAGATCCGGAAGAGGCGTCAGCGCTGCTCTGGTCCGTCAAGGAAGCCGTTGTCAAGGCGCTGGGGTGTGGATTTCATCTCATGGATCCGCGGCATTTAAACGTCTATCCATCAGGGGGAAGGATCGGTGGCGGCTATTCCTTTCAGGTGGACTTGTCCGGGAAGGCTTTGGAACGTTTTCCAACAGCGGCGGGCCGGTCCCTGTGGGTGCGATCGCTTCCTCAGAAGAAGATGTGGTTTTCGATCGCCATCCTGAGGCGAAGACCGGCTCTCCATGAATAACCTTTCCTGCAAGTGCGTGCCGCGGTTGGACGGAGTGTCGGCGGCAGAGCTTGAACGGCTTTTCCCCGGGCCTTCCATCACCGCCTCTCTCCTTTCCCTGCTCGAGGAATCAGGTGTTGACGGTTTTAACCTGCGCAGCATCGTGGTGTTTAAAGACAACACTCCTGTTCTCCTGTTGCCTCTGTTTGAAACCCGCTTTGATCTGTCCGCTTTTGTGAAGGGCTGGCGCAAAAAAGCGCTGAAAGCTGCCGGCAGTCTCATCCCCTCGGTTTTCCAACCACGTATTCTGGGCGTGGGGTTGGTGGAAGGGGAATGGAGTGAAATCGGAATTGATCCTGATATCGATGAGGGCACCCTCGATACGGCATGCAAAATGGCCTTCAGTGCCTTGCAAACACTCGCGGCGGAGCTGAAAAGCGACATCGTAACGCTGTACAACTTCAATCAGTACGGCAACATTCCCGGGGAGGTGTTCAAAAAATTCAATCAGGTGAACTATCGGTCGTGTGCCCGACTGCCGATCAATTTCAGCAGCATTGAGGAATACCTGAGCAGCCTTTCAAGGGTCGCGAGAAAAGGCCTGCGCCGTAAAATGCGTGTTGCTCCCGAAGTCCGGGTAATGCGAAGTCTTGATATTTCTCCTTTTCTGGACAGGATCTACACGCTTTATCTGAAAACGGTGGAGCGCAGCCCCATGGCCCTTGGCGTACACAACCGTTTATTTTTTGAAAAAATCTGTGAGGCAGTTCCGGGCGCCGCATACATGCTCTATTTTTTGGAAGAAGAGCTCGTCGCCTTCAACCTTCTCGTCGTAAGGCAGGAAGCGATGGTGGATATGTATTTCTGCATGGATCAGGATTCCGGTCGTAAATACAATCTGTATTTCCTGTCCTGGCTTGAAAATGTCCGCACTTGCATCGAGCAAAAAATCCCGCTCTATTACGCGGGACAGGGCACGGAGAAGACCAAAGCGCACCTGGGCGCAACGTTTATCCCGAGCTTTATCTATTTCAAGCACCGGTGGCAGCTGTTTGACCGTCTTCTTGCCTGGCCGCCGGCGATGACCGGTAAGATCCTAAGCCACCTCGGGTTCTGGCCGAGGATGACCGTTGCCCCTAACGGCACAATGGAAATTTATGACCAAAGAACCTGAATATGCAATCGAAGTCGACAAGCTGACGAAGCGTTACGGTGATCTGCCGGCGGTCGACGGCATATCGTTCACCGTCAGAAAAGGCGAGGTGTTCGCCCTCCTGGGCCCGAACGGCGCCGGAAAGACCACTACCGTCGAGATCATCGAGACGATCCGCACACCCACGTCCGGAAAGGTGATCCTTTTGGGAATGGACGTTACGAAGAAGAAACACGACATTGTACCCCGCATCGGCGTCCTCCCTCAGGGGTTCAGCTCGTTCGACAGGATAACGGTAAGGGAGACGATCCAGTACTACTCGCGTCTTTTCTCCCGCAGGAACACCGATATCGACGGGTTGATAGAGCTCGTGAACCTCAAGGACAAAACCAACGAGCAGTACAAGAACCTGTCCGGCGGCTTGAGGCAGCGCCTTGGCATTGCGATTGCGCTCGTGAATGACCCCGAGGTAGTGTTCCTCGACGAACCCACGACAGGGCTCGACCCGCGCGCACGGCACGAGGTGTGGGAAGTTCTGCAGGGTCTGAAAGAGGAGGGGAAGACGGTTTTTCTGACCACGCACTATATGGAGGAGGCGGAGCTTCTTACCGACACGGTCGCAATCATATCCAGGGGTAAGATCATTGCGATGGGTTCTCCCGGGGAACTCATCGAGAAC
>JAQUCU010000282.1 GCA_028686055.1 Desulfuromonadaceae bacterium | reverse complement strand
CACGTCTCTCTACCAAAACGGTGATGGTTTTATCACCAGTTTTCTGAACAACTACGCCTTGAATCTCTCGTTTTAAAGCCATTAGTTACCCCTACTTGTTTTGAGCAGAAATTGCCGTATTAATACGTGCGATATCTCTTCTAACTTCTTTAATCTCATTGGGATTAGTCAGTTGCATTGTTTTCAACTTTTGTCTTAACGTAAACAAAAGAACCTTTTTCTCTTTTAACAACTCTACAAGCTCGCTTGCACTCTTGCTATTTAAATCAATATACTTCATTTTCGCTCTCTCGAGTTACAATCTTTGTCTTGAAAGGCAATTTGTGCATTGCAAGTGTCAACGCTTCACGCGCTAACTCTTCAGGAACACCGGCCATTTCAAAAATAATTCTACCAGGCTTAATATTCATAACCCACTTATCAACAGAACCTTTACCTTTACCCATACGTGTTTCGATAGGTTTAGCAGTTAATGGCTTGTCTGGGAATACACGAATCCAAGTCTTGGCTTGACGTTTTACATGTCGTGTATACGCAACCCTTGATGCCTCAATTTGGCGTGAATCAATTCGTCCAGCTTCAATAGCTTTCAATCCGATTTCACCAAAAGAGATAGAAGCACCACTACTGGCTTCACCGCGGTTACGGCCCTTCATCTGTTTTTTATATTTTGTTCTTTTAGGCATTAACATTAGTTTTTACCTCTCTCTCTACGCGCTCTTGGCTTGCGTGAATTATCTTTTTCAGATGCTTCTTCTTTTTCTGGAGCAAGTCCTTTTACAAGAACCTCACCTTTAAAAATCCAAACTTTGACGCCGATAACACCATACGTTGTATGAGCTTCTGCAAAACCATAATCAATTTTGGCTCTAAGGGTATGAAGTGGAACGCGTCCTTCAAGATACCATTCCGTTCTTGCCATCTCAGCACCACCAAGACGACCAGCAACAGAAATTTTAATACCTTTTGCCCCTGATTTTTGTGCACCTTGGATCACTTTTTTCATAGCACGTCTAAATGCTACACGACGTTCAAGTTGCATAGCAACGTTTTCTGCACAAAGTTGAGCTGAAGCTTGAGGACGTCTCTCTTCTTTAATGTTAACGTTCACATCTTTATCGATAAGTTTACCAAGTTTAACTCTCAGTTTCTCAATATCTGAGCCTTTTTTACCAATAATAATACCAGGACGTGCAGCGACAACAGTCACTCGAAGCTTTTTAGCAGTACGCTCAATCAAAATTTGACTCACACCTGCATAATAAAGCTCTTTTTTCAAGAATGTTCTAATTTTATAATCTTCACCAATATTAACAGCTAATGTTTGTTTTCCTGGAAACCATCTAGAATCCCAGTTTCTGTTAATACCAAGTCTTAAACCAATCGGATTTACTTTTTGACCCATCTTAGTCTTCCTTCTTTGCAGCTTTTGCTACTTCAACAATGATATGAGAAGTTGGTTTACGAATGCCACTAGCACTACCTCTTGCTCTTGGTGTAAAACGTTTAAGTACAGGACCCGCGTCTACACGACATGAAGCAACAACCACTTCTTCAGGTTCAAATCCGCCATTAGATACAGCAGAAGCGATCACTTTAGAAATAACTTTAGCACCTTTGTTTGGCATAAATTCTAAACTTGCCATAGCAAGTTCTGCATTCATTCCTTGAACTTCACGTGCAATTAATCTTGCTTTGGTAGGAGATAATCTGATAAATTTCAATATTGCTTTGCTCATATTCTACCTACTTACCAATTTTTTTCTGAACAGAGCCTTTATGACCCTTGAACGTACGAGTTGGTGCGAATTCACCCATCTTATAACCGATATGATTCTCTGTTACATAAACAGGAACAAAATTCCTACCGTTATGAACGTTAAATGTCAAACCAATCATATCAGGAATAATAGTACTTCTACGAGACCATGTCTTAATCGGCTTGTTTGATTTTGTCTCTTTTGCTTCTAGTGTTTTTTTCAACAAATGAACATCAACAAAAGGACCTTTTTTTAGCGATCTAGCCATCTATTTTCCTTTTCTTCTAGAAATAATCAGTTTATCACTCGCTTTTTTCTTACGAGTTTTAGCACCTTTAGTTGGTTGTCCCCATGGAGTTACTGGATGACGTCCTGAGTTGGTTTTACCCTCACCACCACCATGTGGGTGATCGACTGGGTTCATTGCAGAACCACGTGTTTGAGGTCTAATACCGCGATGTCTATTACGACCCGCTTTACCAATAACAACGTTTGCCCACTCTTCATTTCCAACAACACCAACCGTAGCCATGCATTCAGCTAAGATTTGTCTCATCTCGCCGCTAGGAAGTCTTACCATCACATATTGTGTCTCTTTACCCATAAGTTGAGCGTAACCACCAGCACTACGTGCCATTTGTCCGCCTTTACCCGGTTTAAGTTCGATGTTATGTAAGAGAGTACCTACAGGGATGTTCTTAAGTTTCATTGCATTACCTGGTTTAATATCCAAACCGCTTTCAGCTGCTTGAATTTTATCACCAACGTTTAAGCCTTTTGGCTGAAGAATATATCTTTTTTCACCATCTGCATAATTCACAAGTGCGATTCTACAATTTCTATTTGGATCATATTCAACAGCAGCAACTGTTCCCTCTACATCAAATTTTCTTCGTTTGAAGTCAATAATTCTGTAAAGTTTTTTCGCACCTGCTTCTTTATGGCGAGAAGTGATTCTACCATTGTTATTTCTACCTGCAGTCGCAGCTATTTTTACAAGAAGAGAAGGAACACTCGCTTTTGCAGTAATGTCACTAGAATCAATTCCTGTTAAAAATCTACGGCTTGGTGTATAAGGTTTATATGATTTTATTGCCATGATTACGCCTCCACATTCTCTAGTTTAGCGCCCTCTGGCAGCTGAACATAAAACTTTTTAAAATCATTACGTTTGCCTTCAATGCCTTTAAACTTCTTAACTTTTCCCATTACCCTAAGAGAATTAA
>JAQUCU010000281.1 GCA_028686055.1 Desulfuromonadaceae bacterium | reverse complement strand
ATGGCGGCAAGAGTTGAACTGTATTTTAAAGAGCAATAGTTAAGGGAAATAGTGAATTGACAGATTTATGAAATAAATATATGATATTAACATAGGAATAAAGTGAAGCCACATTGAGGTTTTAAAATAGGGGGACTAAACAAAATGAAGAAATTCAAGCTTTTGTTAATTTTTGTTGTACTTATCGTTCTTGTAAGCGGATGCGGTGCAGGAAAAATTCAGACAGACAGTGCGGCATTACCCAAGGAAGACAATGCAACAGAGATTACAGTTGAGGTTATGGATGTTACGAGGTATTTCTATGCGGATGCAGCTAGAAAGTTTGAAGAGGAAACCGGAATTAAAGTTAATGTTATTAATAATTTCGAGGGTGGAGATATAGAAAAAGATAAGGCAGATACAGAAAGAATTAATGCCGAACTGATGTCCGGCAAAGGTGCTGACATATATGTGAATATTGGCTTGGATTTTGCCAGTGTCGGAGATAATGGATACTTGTGTAATCTGTCAAATTGGATAGATGCTGATACTGAGGTATCAGAGGATGAATATTATATGAATGTATTGAAGTCGGAGTTTTCGAGGGGTAATATCTATTCTTTTCCGTTGTTTATGATGTTTGGCAATTTATATGCAAATATTGAGATTAGTGAGCTGACCGGAAAAAGTCCGAATTGGGAGGAGTTCTTTGACCTTACCAAGGATGTAAAGAGAAGCGGAGTATTATATTATAATACGGATTATACGATATTTTTTCGCCGCTTTATTGACAGGTACGATTATTTTGTAGACGAAGCGAATAAGAATCAAAAATTGGATTCGCCGGAGATGGTGCAGCTTCTGCAGCAGTGCAGGGAATGGAGTAAGGAAGGGCTGATAATCAGATACGATGTAGAGAATAAGGCGAAGCTATATGAAGAAGCTTTTTTTCGTGAATCTAATGGAGGCTCTATGAGCGAACTAATCAATTTCTCTTTTTATAATCCACACATGTCTGAACAGATGTATAGATATGATTTGCCGTCAGATTCAGGAAGAAGTGATAAAGCCAATAAGGTGACTACATGTGATTTCATATGTATTAATGCTGCCAGTAAGTATAAGGGAACCGCTTGGAGATTTGTTAAATTCCTGCTTAGAGAGGACATTCAGGCTTCCGGATTCTTTGAACCGGTTAACCGGAAAGCGGCCACAGAGCATTTAAGAATAGAGCTTGATGATTTGAAGGGTTATTATGGGTTGGACATTGATGTGGATGCAATGGTTAAGGAATGCGAAACGATACTTGATGATGTTGAGAAGATACCAGAGTACAGAAGACGGACTGCTATAGAGGAAATAATAAATAAAGAAGCCGGAAGGTTTTTTAATAGTGAAATAACAGCAGATGCTGCAGCAAGAAATATGGCAGCCGGAGTTGAACTGTATTTTAAGGAACAGTAGACCTGATTCATTATATAACTATTAAAATAAAGGTAATTATAAATCATCTAGTTAATTATATAAGGTAGGCTGAAATGAAAAAAGATACGATATACATATTTCTTATCCCAAGCTTAATTGGTTTTTTGATTTTCTTCTTAATTCCCTTTGTGGGGAGCCTTTATTATGCCTATAATGTGGACGGCAGGTTCAGCCTGTATAACTTTGTCAACACGCTGCAAAATGAGGCATTTCAGTTGGCACTTAAGAATACGCTGCTCTTCCTGCTGATATGTGTGCCCCTAAATATGATATTGCCGCTTTTAGTAGCAATAGCCGTTAAAAGTATAGGAGAACAAAGCCGCTTGTTTCGTCTTGCCTATATTTCACCTCTAGTGGTGCCTGTGGCATCGGTGGCGATTTTCTGGTCCATACGGTTTGCACCGGGCGGAACGGTAGGCCGTATGCTTGGCATATTAGGGATTCCAGAGATAGATTTTCTGCATAGCGGATGGGCGGTATTCGTCGTCGCACTTATCTATCTATGGAAGAATCTCGGATATATGATGGTTCTGTATCTGGCAGGCCTTAGCGAGGTTCCCGGTAGTTATTATGAATCTGCATCAATGGACGGAGCAGGGGCTATTCAAACCTTTCGTAAAATCACGCTTCCATGTCTGCGCCCTACAATTTTCTTCGTGCTGGTAATGTCAGTAGTAAACTGCTTTAAGGTATTTCGTGAAATGTTTCTGATTACCGGAGCTTATCCGGATGAGAGTGTATATATGCTGCAGCATTATATGAACAATATGTTTCGCAGTACGGATTATGGACGGCTGACCTCAGCTGCTTTTATCATCACAGCTATAATTACAATCTTTTTGATATTTATGTTTCGCTTAAATCACAGAGCACAGAGACGGCTTGGAAGATAACGGATTTAAAAATCAAGGATTTTTAAATCAGCAAATTTGTGCTGCCGTCCAAATTCGCAGTACTGTAACAGCATGGGGGATTAGTATGAATTATATAAGCATAATTCACACTTCAAGGTTTGTGCCTGCGTTATCCCCGGTACAAACTAACACAAATGGAGGTTAACATGAGACATAAACCCAAGAGAGTTTTCCTCATAATACTGCTTGCCCTACTGGCTTTCATCATGGTTTTCCCTACGGCTGTAACGGTTCTGGATTCCTTAATGCCCGGCTGGGAGGTTGCCCAGTATACTGATGAACATGCGGGGAATAAATCGATTAAGCTGATTCCCAGTGAGGTTACACTGGAGCAATATGAGAGGGCATTTATTCAAAACAGCGTTTACTGGGATTACTTTTGGAACTCTATAATATTGACGGTATCCATTGTAATTGGCCAGGTAATTATAAGCGCACCGGCAGCATATGCCTTCATGATGATGAAGAGTCGGTGGAAGGAATGGATTTTTTTTCTCTATATCGTTGTGATGCTCCTGCCCTTTCAGGTCACTTTGGTGCCGGCATATCTGACGGCGGATGCCCTTGGTATAATGAACACCCATCTGTCTATTATTCTGCCGGGTATCTTTTCGACC
>JAQUCU010000078.1 GCA_028686055.1 Desulfuromonadaceae bacterium | reverse complement strand
GCAGTATGCGGACTTTACGTATTCAAAGTCTGATAGTAGTTTCACTCTCCCTTTACCATGGGGAACTGTTGAGTGCTAAGATCATCGGCAGGTCTTCTGGCTTGCGATTCATCCTCCGGGCGCCTTCCCGGTCTCTCAACCAGTGGCATTTTGCCCATTGTCATCGCTTACAGCGGCGGGTCCGCGGGGGAATGGCTCCATTAGAGTGGCACCCCTCTTCCCTATAAAGCCCTTGCGGGCACCGTGATCTCTTATTCAATTGTCATGAAACTGATCATACTGGATATCATGCACCCTGCCCGCTGTCAAGGGTGATTGCTGTTGTAAATTAACATGCTGCCCGTCTGCCCCGGTGATGTCCGGGATGATCCGGTTTCTCTGTTTGAGCATAAAGCCGATTAGAAGCAGCAGTCCCAGAGTCATTGTTCCTCCGGCGATACCGGAAACGCTGGTGCCTAATCCGCTGACCCGGTGCTCATGCAGTTTCAGGTTGTGTGTTTGAAGTGCTGCTGTTTCAACCAGATCGCTCCCGGCAGGTTTTCTGAACGAATAGTCTGGCAACAGAGAGAGTTTCTCCTGAAGAAGGGCCAGGGATTTGTAGATACCCGATTTCGGGGCATTCAACTCTTTTTGCCCGGTCACTCTGGTTATTGACCATTCCAGGCCATCAGGCTGATCAGAGGCAAACCAGGAAACAACGCCACCCATCAGCAGCGTTGCCACCATAAAGCCGAGGACGGTGTTGCGCATCTGGCTATGGGCTATCGCATGCGATTCGATAACACCCCGAATGATTTCCGGCTTTGCGTTGTACACAAAAGAGACAACGGAAGCTGTTACCAGCCCTTCGACTATCCCGATCGCCAGATGGATCGGCTGCATGATGAGCACAAAGGTTGTAAAAGGGAGTGAGGAAATACCTGAGGAGACGGTTTCCAGGACAACCCCGAGAGACCCCATCTGCAATGCGATGATTGCTGCAATCATTGATGCAGCGGATATTCTGGTTGGAGAAGTGGTGTTCCCGACGATCTTTTTGTAAAAAAGGGGGTAAGCGATGAAGGCCGGTATAAGGCCAAGATTGAATATATTGCATCCCAGTGCCAGTAGACCGCCGTCGGCAAAAAAGAATGCCTGAACAACCAGCACGGAAGCTATGGTCAGGAAAGCGGCATACGGTCCGAGCAGGATCGAGAGTATCAGCCCGCCTCCAAGGTGTCCGCTGGACCCGGTGACAGGAATCGTGAAGTTAATCATCTGCGCCGCAAAAATAAATGCACCCAGGACCCCCATCAGAGGTGTCCTGCGATCATCCATTTCTGTGCGGACTTTTTGGGAACAGTAGGCGATGGCACCGGCTGTTACTCCCCACATCGTCCCGCCGACGGCAGGTGACAGCAATGCGTCTGCCATATGCATGCAGCCCCCAGTTATGTGCGTGAGTGAGAATTCTGATTTAGTAACACGATAAGAATACAAGTATCTAAACATGGTGTCAAATACTATGAAATATAACTGGAGCTGCTGTAATGTATGGATGCAGTAAGGGGCTGTGGGGGAGTGGAAAAGGCTGCTGTTTTGTGATTGTGCTTGATTCCGATTAAAAAAAACCCGGCTGTAACCGGGCTTTTTTTAAATTATGTCGCAACTATCAGATATCAGATTAATCCGTGGGCAACCATTGCATTGGCTACTTTGATAAAGCCGCAGATGTTGGCACCCAGTACATAGTTGCCCGGTGCGCCGTACTCTTCTGCTGTTTCAAAGCAGTTGCGATGGATGTTGACCATGATGTCTTCCAGCTTTTTCTCGGTGTACTCGAAAGACCAGGAATCCCGGCCGGCATTCTGCTGCATTTCGAGTGCGGAAGTGGCGACGCCGCCGGCATTCGCAGCTTTGCCGGGGCCGTAGCAGATTTTTGCCTCCAGAAATACTTTGATTCCTTCCGGAGTGGTCGGCATATTGGCGCCTTCGCCGACGGCGATACAGCCGTTTTTAACCAGAGTCGCGGCATCCTTGCCGTTGATTTCGTTCTGGGTGGCTGATGGCATGGCAACTTGGCACGGAATATCCCAGATGTTGCCATTCGCGATGTATTTTGCATCCTTGTGTACTGCAGCATAATCAGAGATACGGCGACGCTCTACTTCTTTGAGCTGTTTGATCAGGTCAAGGTCAAGCCCCTTCTCGTGGTAGATCACGCCGTTGGAGTCGGAGCAGGCGACGCATTTGCCGCCCAGTTGGTGGATCTTCTCGATGGTGTAGATCGCCACATTGCCGGAGCCGGAGACAAGGCAGGTCTTGTCTTCGAAGGAATCCTTGCGGGCCTTCAGCATCTCGTTGACAAAGTATGTTGCACCGTAGCCCGTGGCCTCGGTGCGCACCAGCGACCCGCCCCAGGTGAGTCCTTTGCCTGTCAGTACGCCAGGCTCATAACGGTTGGTGATGCGCTTGTACTGGCCGAACATGTAGCCGATTTCGCGGCCGCCTACGCCGATATCACCGGCCGGGACGTCAGTGTGCTCGCCCAGGTGACGGTACAGTTCGGTCATGAAACTCTGGCAGAAACGCATGACTTCGTCATCGGTCTTACCCTTGGGGTCGAAGTCAGAGCCGCCTTTACCGCCGCCGATCGGCAGGCCTGTCAGGGAATTCTTGAAGATCTGCTCGAAGCCGAGAAACTTGACTATTCCGAGGTACACGGAGGGATGGAAACGGAGCCCCCCCTTGTAAGGTCCTAGTGAACTGTTGAACTCAACCCGGAAACCGCGGTTGATCTGAACAATGCCTTTGTCGTCCTGCCAGGGCACCCGGAAAATGATCTGACGTTCCGGTTCGCAGATGCGCTCGATGATCTTGCGCTCGAGGTACTCCGGATGCTTGACCACAACCGGTCCAAGGCACTCAAGAACTTCGAGAACAGCCTGATGAAACTCGGTCTCGCCCGGGTTGCGTTTTAAAACTTCCTGGTACATTCCTTCGATTTTTACGTCAACCTTTGCCATGATTCCTCCTGATGGATTAAAGTGCGGGCAGATGTGGACATTAAACGTGCACATCGTAACGCTAGTGCCCGTTTTGTAAGCAGAATCCATGCCAGAGGCATAATATGCACTGTTATTGTGCACGTTTTGCTTATGAATTAGTCAGTTGCCGTTTACTGCGGCACTATGTTCCGTTTGCCGGCATTAACACAATGGTTATTTTAGGGTTGTTTTGTTACACAGTAGAGTGGGGGTGTGTCGTGCTGAGGAGGAGTGTAATCGAACGTATTGGTATCCAGGGACCAGTGATGGTGTTGAATGGTTACGGCGGCAGTACGCAAAGCTGTTGACGGTAGAGGTGGAATGATTTACGCCGGAGGCGGAATAACCTCTGCGGTTAGTTGTGCATGTTGTGAAGGAAGTTGACGTGCGTCGCCGTCTCCCGTTCCAGTAGACAGCCGCTGCGCAGGTCGGTGTCTTCAGAGGCATTGATAAGTCGCTTTGCGGCGGAAAGCGCGGTCAGCGGCCGGCCGGAGATCCGCTCCGCAAAACAGCAGACCTCCTTCCAGAACTCGTTCTCCTGATAGATCCTGTCAACCAGCCCCATGTGAAGCGCATCTGCTGCGCTGTATATCTCTGAGGTCATGAAAATCTCGCCGGCGTAATTCCTGCCGACGATGCGGGGCAGTTTGTGTGTCCCGCAGAATCCGGTGATGATGCCGAGCTTCGCCCCGGAATGGCCGATCCGCAACCCTTCTATGGCGATGCGGATGTCGCATGACATGGCCAGATCGCACCCGCCCCCCATTGTAATGCCGTTAAGGGCCCCGATAACCGGCTTTGGGCAGGACTCGATCTGGTCGAACAGCGATTGGCCCAGTTCTGCGAAGTGGAAGGCATCATCCGGAGTGAAGTGAACCATCTGGCCGATGTCGGCTCCGACGGCAAAGGATTCTCCCGGGTAACCGCTGAGAACGATCGCATTGGCCGACTCATCTTCACCCACCTGGGCGAAGGCCCGTTTCAGTTCCCTGATCGTGGTGATGGAGAGTTTGTTGAAGCGTGAACCGGCATCGAGCAGAATATACCCGACCCGGTTCCTTACCTCTATGCTGAGCTTTTTGTACGGCATCAGGCCCGCGGGTGGACGTTGCTCTTTACCCAGGCGACAATGTCCTCTGTTGAAGTGCCGGGGGTAAAAACCTCGCAGATGCCGGCGGCCTTCAGTCCGGGTATGTCGTCTTCAGGTATGACGCCGCCACCGAAAACCATGATATCGCCGGCACCTTTTTCCTTGAGGGTCTGCATAACCTTCGGGAGCAGTGTGTTGTGGGCGCCGGACAGGATCGACAGGCCGACGCAGTCAACGTCCTCCTGGATTGCGGCCGATACGATCTGTTCGGGGGTCTGGTGCAGACCGGTGTAGATGACCTCAAAGCCGGCGTCACGAAAGGCCCTGGCAATTATTTTCGCACCACGATCATGACCATCCAGCCCGGGTTTTCCGACGAGTATGCGCAATGTTCTTTCAGCCATTTTAAATTACCCCCGTATGTTTGTAGTTAATTGAGCTGTGACCGGTTCAAAATAAATCAAATCCCCCTCAATCCCCCTTTCGTAAAGGGGGAGGAATCATATTCTCAGCCTCAAGAAAAGGAGAGGTTTTTTGTTCCCCCCTTTAAGAAAAGGGGGGGTAGGGGGGATTTGTCGTTACTCCTACATCTCTATGCCGGTTCTGGCAGGCACGCCTGCTTTGTAGTAATGCTTGATCTCACGCATCTCGGTGACGAGATCTGCCGCTTCGATCACCAACTGGTGAGCGTTGCGCCCCGTCAGCACCAGTTCCGTTCTCTCCGGTTTGCAGCGGATCAGCTCCAGTACCTGTTCGACGTCGATCAGGCCGAAGCCGACGGCACCGTTGATTTCGTCGCAGATAAAGAGATCGTATTCACCGGAGGTCAGCAGTTCCTGTGCCTGGAGGAGTGCTCCCTGTGCGACCTGCCGGTCTTCGGTGATGTTATCTGTATTGACCCATCCCGGTCTTCCTGTCTGGATGATTGTCAGCAACGGTGCCAGTTTTTCGGCGGCCAGATGTTCGCCGTAGCGACCGCCACCCTTGATGAACTGAAACATGCAGACCTTGAGTCCGCGTCCGACCGCCCGCATGGCAAGTCCGAGGGAGGCGGTCGTTTTTCCCTTGCCGTTGCCGGTATAAACCTGTACACAGCCCCGTTCCAAAGGCATGGTCATTCCCCTTTGAACTGTGGCTGGCGCTTATCCAGAAAGGCCTGCATCCCTTCGCGCTGGTCGAAGCTTGAAAAACAGAGGGCGAACGCATCCCGCTCCAGCATGCAGGCGGTCTGCAGGTCGATATCGTAACCGGCATTGACAATCTCGCCCCCGATGCGGACGGCGTTCGGGCTGCGGGTGCAGATATGGGTGAGCAGCTCCTCCGCCTGCGCCAGTGCATTACCGTGCGGGTAGAGCCGGTTAACCAATCGTATGCGGTAGGCTTCTTCAGCGTCGATCAGGTCGCCGCTGTAGATCAACTCTTTCGCCTTTGATTTGCCCACCAGCCGGGCAAGGCGTTGGCTGCCGCCGCAGAAGGGGATCAAGCCGGCGGCGATGTCCGGAAAGCCAAAGTCGGCCGCCCGTGACGCCACAATAAAATCACAGGCCAGTGCAACCTCCAGGCCCAGTCCCGAACATTCTCCCTCGATCACGGCAATGCACGGCTTGCCGCTTTTCCCGAGGTGGAACATGACCTGCTGGCCGAATCCGGATAGCGCTGCCGCATCAGAGGGGGAGGTGCTCCTTTCGATATGGCACCGGCAGAAGCCGCTCTCCGGGCCGGTCAAAAGCAGCCCCTTGACTTCATCCTTGCCTGTCAGGGCGCTTATCTGGCGCTGCAGCGCCCCCAGCAGATCGCCGGGAGAAAAAGCCGGATTTCCGGGGATGGTCAGAACGGCTATGCCGTTTGTCTTCAGCTGGATTGTGCAAAGTCTCTCTGGCACCGGTTTGTTCCTGTTTGCTGATGGAATAAAAATCCGCGCGACTATATCAATTCAAACCACATACGGTCAAGAAAAGCTTTAGCATGTCTGCCCTCCGGCAAAAAACTTGCCGAATGCAAATATGACGTTATACTGCAACGCCGTAACTTATTCTCCAGGGAGAACAGATCATGCACCTGCCTTCGCTTGTCCGTCGCAACGCTCGCGCGTCCCGGATCGCCGCAGAAGAAAACGCCGCCTGGCTCCAGCAGCATATGAGTCCCTATTTTTTTCAGGCCATGTCAGACGAAGACGACGCGCTGGAGTTGCTGGCCCGGGAGATGGGATGCTTGCAGCATAACCGGCATCTGATTCTGACCGATCAGGAGAAACGGCTGGTGATCGCCTGCGTCAATCGACCCGGCTCACTCTATCGGACTCTGCGTCGGCTGGGGGAACGAGAGATCTCCTATGCGATGTTTTCCCACTCCAATGCCGATATGCCGGACCTTGATGATGAACTTGAAGTTCAGCGTTTTGAGTTTGATCGCCGCAAAAACGATGAAATAGACCTGGCGAGGGAGGTTGATATCCCGCCGGTGCTGATCCGGAAGGTGCGGACCGAGCTGCGTTCCTCCTTCCCGGCATTTGATTTGAGAAAACTCGAGCGGTTGCTGAAAATACTCTGGCTGAACAACCGGAATTACATCCGGATGTCGCCACCGGCGCGAATTGCGTATCTGGTATGGCTGTTCGACAGTGCAAACGCCTCAGGCGGCCTCTTCCTTGATGTTTCCCAGGTTGGGCGGGAAGGTCACACCGAGACCCGGGTGCTGCTCGCCGTCGGCAACCCTCCGGAAGGAGAATTCCTGCTGCAGTTGCTGGAGGTCTTCAACCGTCTGGAAATCGGAATCCGGAGAGCCTATTGCCAGACGATCTCCAATGGCATCCACCCCTATTTCCTCGGTTCTTTTTTTGTTATCAACCGCCAGGAGGCTGCGATCATGCCAGCCAGCCTCCTGGCCGCTCAACTGAAAACAGAGCTATGCGCGACGCAGATACTGTCAACATCATCACCGGTCTATCGCCAGTATGTTGTTGCAGGGCTCCTCTCCGGTGAAGATGCCGCACTGGTTAACGCCTGCATCGCTTTCTGCCACACGAGTCTGGCCCACGGCCAGCCGGAGCGTTTCGGTCTCGATGATGTTCAGAGTGCTTTTTATGACCATCCGGAAATGGCGCAACTGTTGATTCGTCTGTTCCGGCTGCGCTTTGATCCGGAGCTGACCGGGCGGGAGAAACCTTACAGCGATGCTCTTGCAGAAACGCAGGATGCGGTGGAAAATTATAACACCGGCCATCGCTGGCTGGATGATATCCGGCGTGCGGTCTATCGCTGCTGCCTGCTGCTGGTCACCCACACCCTCAAGACCAATTTTTTTGTGGTTGAGAAACAGGCGCTGGCGTTCCGGCTTGACCCGGTGTATCTGCGCATGCTTGGGCGGGAATTTACTGCAGACCTCCCGGAAGCACTCCCGTTCCGCGTGACATTTTTCTTCAGCCGTTTCGGCGCCGGGTATCATGTCGGGTTTTCGGATATTGCCCGTGGCGGCTGGCGCACCGTTATCGCCCGCAGTGCCGATGATTACATCACCTCGGCCAACACTATTTTTCGCGAAGTGTATGTCCTGGCCACTACCCAGCAGCTGAAGAACAAGGATATTTATGAGGGTGGTTCCAAGCTGGCGGTGATTCTGGATGTCTCCGACCTGGAGCAGGCCGGGGGCGAGGCTGAAAACTGCCGGCTGTACAAGCTTCAATACGGCATCGCCAATGCTTTTCTGGATATTTTTATCACTGAAAACGGGGTGGCCAGAGACCGGCGGGTCGTTGACTACTACGGTGATGATGAACCGATCGAGATCGGCCCTGACGAGAATATGCACAACGGCATGATTGAGGCTATCGCCTCCCTGTCAAAAAAGCGCGGCTATCTCCTCGGCGTTGGCATCATGTCAAGCAAGCGCTTCGGCATCAACCACAAGGAGTACGGTGTCACCTCTACCGGTGTGGTGACCTTTGCGGAAATTACGATGGCTGAAACCGCCGGGATCGACATCCGCCGCGACCGGTTCTCGCTCAAGATGACCGGCGGCCCGAACGGCGACGTTGCCGGCAATTTACTTCGCATCATGCTGGATCGATGCCGTGCCGTCCAGGTCCGCCTGATTCTGGACGGCACGGCGGCGCTGTACGATCCGAACGGCATCAGTCATGACGAATTGCGTCGCATCGTGCTGGCAGACGACCTGGATGCCTTCAACCCCGATTTTCTCGGAGAAGGGGGATATATAATTTACCGTACCGGGAGGCGTCTCGAAGGGCTGAAGGAATCGCATCGCAAGGTCGTCCGAACCCCCGCAGGACTTGTTGAGGAGTGGCTGGACATAGATGATTTCAATCGCCTCTACAGCAGCCTGGTCTTTACGGTCAAGGCCGATCTCTTCATCCCGGCCGGCGGCCGGCCGGAAACAATTGACGCCCGGAACTGGCACTCATTCCTGGATGAAGATGGCGTGCCGTCGTCAGGGGTAATCATAGAAGGGGCCAACTCCTACATCACCCCCGAGGCGCGGGTTGGGTTGCAGAGGAGCGGCGTGGTACTGATGCGTGACGCCTCGGCCAATAAATGCGGCGTTATTTCGTCATCGTACGAAATCATGGCCAATCTGTTGCTTTCCGAACGTGAATTTATGGAGCAGAAGGAACGCTATGCCGCTGATGTGCTGGTCATTCTGGAAAAAAGGGCTGCAGACGAGGCCCGCCTGATCCTGCGATGGCGGACGGAGTCCGGCGGAACTCTCCTCTACAGTGAAATTTCCGAAACAATCAGCCAGAACATCAACAGTCTCTATACCCGGCTGTTCGAGTTCTTTTCGGCCCGCCCGGAGCTCTGCCTGCAGCCCCCCTTCCGTAAAGCGATCCTCAGCCATCTGCCGCGCATGCTGCGAGATTCGCCGGCGTACCGGCAGCGGATCAGGAAGCTGCCGCAGAAATACCTCTGTGCGATCCTGGCGGCCGAGATCGGTTCGTCGCTTGTCTACAGCGGCAGCCGTGACGCCGACTTCGAGGATATGATCCGGCGGCATCTGGCGCGGGTGTTGTAAATTTTGCTTTTATTACATTCGGCTGTTGTGCTAAAACCAGAACCTCTTTAAAGTATAGTTCTGATACATCGATAAAAGGAGTCTGCAATGTCAAAAAAGAACGATAACGCTGCAGTTGCCGTGATCGCCCTTGTTTCCGGTGCCGTTATCGGTGCCGCAGCCGCTCTGCTGCTGGCACCGGCGCCGGGGCGTGAAACACGTGGTAAACTATCCGACCTGGGAGAAACTGCCGCCGGGAAAATGAAGCGGCTGGCCCGCGAAGCCAAGTTCAAAACCACCCCCAGAACCAAAGGGGCCGGTTATGAGTACGACGGCGGCGATGCCTGGATTTAACCGGAGACGCCCCGGATGGAACTGAAATACGGTTCAACTGCATTCGCCCTCGACCTCCCGCCGGAACGCCTGGCGGGAGTAGTCGCTCCCTCGCCGCCTGCTGTCGATGAATCCCCCGCTGATATAATTGAAGCCGCGCTGGACACCTGTCATCACGTTCTCTCCTCTTTCAGGCCTGGTGAGAAGGTTGTCATAATCACCTCGGATATTACCCGTTATACCGGCAGTGAAATATATCTCCCGCTGCTGCTTGAACGTCTGGACCGTCAGGGGATTGCCGACCGGGACGTTGAAATCCTGATTGCCCTCGGCATCCATCGCAAGCAGACCGAACATGAGCATCGCAGGATTCTTGGACCGCTGTACGGCAGAATTCGTGTTTCAGACCACGACTGCGACGATCCCGGGGCATTGGCCCATATCGGCACTACCTCGAACGGCATCAGGGTCAGCATCAACCGCAAGGCGGTGGAGGCCGATCACCTGATTCTGACCGGCACGATAGGTTTTCACTACTTTGCCGGTTTCGGCGGTGGGCGCAAGAGCGTCCTGCCCGGTATAGCCAGCCGGAAGGCCTGCATGGCCAGCCACTTTGCCGTGCTTAACCCGGGTGAAGGGAGCGGCAGGAATCCACTGGCGACCACCGGGAACCTGGACGGGAACCCGGTTCATGGCGCAATGGTCGAAGGGTGTGCGCTGGCAAAGCCCGCTTTTATTCTTAATACCGTACTGTCCGCCGACAAGAGCATCATTGCCGCTTTTGCCGGCCACTGGCGCGAGGCGCACGAAGCCGGATGCCGGTTTTACCGGGAGAAATTCGCCTGTCAACTGGCAGAAAAAGGTGATCTGGTTGTCGCCTCCTGCGGCGGCTTTCCCAAGGATATCAACCTGGTCCAGGCCCATAAATCGATGGAGTATGCCGCGCAGGCTCTCCGCGACGGGGGGGTGATGATCCTGCTCGCGGAATGCCGCGACGGCTTCGGCAACGGTACTTTTTTCAACTGGTTCCGCCATAAGAGTCTGGAGGTGTTTGAAACGGCGCTGCGGGCGCAGTATGAGATCAACGGCCAGACCGCTTATTCCCTCCTGCAGAAGGCACTCCGTTTCCGGATCATTCTGGTGTCGCTGTTTCCGCCGCAGCAGGTTGAGGAAATGGGGATGATTCCGGCACGGACACTGGATGAAGCGCTGGCGCTGGCGTCCGGAATGCTCCCTGCCGGGTGGCGCTGCTATCTGATGCCCGAGGCGGGGAGCGTGCTGCCGGTGGCCGCGGTTTGAGTGCATCGCCACAAAAATGATTGCCCGTTGCGTCCTTCGTTGCTATGGTACCGCAGTTTGCCTACCCACTATCACCCAGGAAGTGAATAACATGAAATTGCACGATCAACTGAAATCGCTCGGCTCAGGCGCAACAACCTACAACTATGACAAGCCGGATGCCGGATTGCTGGAAGCTTTCCCAAGCCCGTTTTCCCGGCCGGAACTGAACCCGGCCGGGGTTGTCGGAACCCTGCATATTGAATGCCCCGAATTCACCTGCCTCTGCCCGATGACCGGGCAGCCTGATTTCGGGAAGATCGTCATCGATTACCAGCCGGGCCCGCTCTGTGTCGAGAGCAAGAGTCTGAAGCTCTACCTCGGTTCGTTCCGGATGCATGGCGAGTTCCACGAAGCGGGTGTCAACCGCATCTGCAATGACCTGGTGAGGCTGCTTGACCCGGTCTGGCTGACAGTGCGGGGCGAGTTCACCCCGCGCGGCGGCATCCCGTTCTGGCCGACGGCGGAATATCGGAAGGAACCAGTAATCTCGAAATAAACACTTAAAACCAAAAACATTTTACAGGGATAAAAGGGATTAAGGGGATAAGGCCTTTGAAACATAAAGACTCAAGGACTCTTTGTTTTAACCCCAAAAGTTTGTATCTTGGTCGTTTGCCGTTATCCCCTGTATCCGCTTCATCCCTGTTACATTGATTGATTTTGCTGCGAGTCAATTAGTAACGATACAAATAATCAAGGAGAATCAGTTTTATGTTTTCTACGTCCGACTTCAAAAAAGGGCTTGTCATCCAGCTGGACGGCGCTCCCTGTCTGATCACCGATGTCACCACCCAGTCGCCCACCGCGCGCGGTGCCAATACCATGGTCAAAACCCGCTACCGCAACCTGATCACCGGGCAGGTGCTGGACAAAACATTCCGCTCGGGCGACAAGGTGGATGAGGCTGATTTCGAGCGCCATAAGGGGCAGTTTCTGTACGCCGACGGTGGTAGCGGGGTTTTCATGGATCTTGAAAACTATGAACAGTTCGAGATGCCGGCCGAAGAGTTCGAACCGCTCTCGTTCTATCTGCTCGATGGCGCCGAAGTTGTTCTGGGGCTGTTTGAAGGACGGATGGTAAACGTTGATCTGCCGATGACGGTCGAATTGACGGTGACGGAAACGCCGCCGGTGATGAAAAATGCCACGGCGACAGCCGAGACGAAGGAAGCGATACTCGAAACCGGGCTGAAGATACGGGTTCCCCCCTATCTTGAATCGGGCGAAAAGGTAAAAGTAGATACCCGGGACGGCCGCTTTCTCTCGCGGGCATAACTGCTTAACGCTGTTATAACCATCGGAGATTTGTTGTATGAAGATTATCGTCGTTGAAGATACCACGGTCGTTCGGACCATGCTTGTGGCGCTGTTGGAGGAACAAAGCCCTGATAAAGTGGTTGCCGCCGTGGATAGCGTTGAAGAAGCCCTGGAGTATCTGGCTGATAATTACGCGGATCTGGTGATTCTCGACCTCTGTCTCCCCGGCCTCTCGTATGACTTGGCGGTCAAGGCGATAAAAAACGCGGTCCCTGATCTGGATGTCATGGTCTTCACGGTCTCGGAAGATGACGAAACGGTTTTTTCAGCCCTGAAGGCCGGTGCGACCGGTTACATACTGAAAACGGCTGAACCTTTGCAGCTCCTCGCCGCCCTTGATGAAATCAAGGCAGGCGGTTCGCCCATGTCTCCTTCGATCGCCAGGAAGGTGCTCAGGGAATTTCAGGGATCTCCGTTCCATGAAG
>JAQUCU010000280.1 GCA_028686055.1 Desulfuromonadaceae bacterium | reverse complement strand
CTATAAATTCAAAAAATTATAATTCACAAAATTATAAATCATACTATATACCAACTGGGATTTACTGTTTCTGGCAAGAAAAAATGATAATATCGTTCTCACCAAAAACCATAAAGTTGTAAACTAGTAAGAGCTGATCAAAGCGGAGCAAGTCAGTTTGTATAAAAATTTTCTACATTAGCTTGATCTAAAATATTTATATAAGACAAAGTTTCTCATTTTCACAAAAATATATTTCAAATTATCCAATTTAAGTTTATAAGTAAAAAAATAATTCAAGACAAAATTGTATAAAAAAATATTTTTTTGTTTCTTATAAAAAAAATAAGATAAAATAAATAAATTAAAATAATCATATACAAAGCATGATTCATCACAGAAAATGAAAATCAAAAAAGAATTCATGAGTATAAATAGTTAGAAATTTTTTCCTTAAAAACTATATTTTTTAGTAAAAAATATAATCAAAATCAAATTAAAATCATTCATAAAAAAATTCAAACTTGAGTCATCATTCTTTCATAAAAAACTGGATTAATATACAAAAATAATATAATAGTGTAAGAAAAAAAGTTTTTGTATTTATCATCTATATCTAGTATTTTAGCAAAAATAAGCGATAATTTATAAGCTAAAATTCAAGTAAAAAATACAACTAAAAAAAAATGAATTTTTGAAAAAAATATATATCAAAATATATAATTAAAAAAATTGAACAAATGCCGATAAATACTTACTTCAAAAAATCATTTCCAAACTGTAGTTGGTGAAAATACAACATCAAGCAAAAAATAAGTTCAAGACTTTGTAAAAAAATCTATTCAAATAATTAAAATTGAAAAAAATGTGATAAATATATAAATTTGGTATTTTTTAAAAAAGTTTATCATTGAATTAAAATATTTTTATATATTAAAAAATCTTTTTGTTAACTCTTTACTTTTTTCTATATTTAGTTTTTTACTAATTATATACATAGGTCTTGCTTGAACTTCTTCGTGAATTCTTGCTATATATAACGCAATAAATCACAAACTTATAAGAACTATTCAAATCAAAATTGTATTCATAAGCAAGATTGCTGCTATATTACTAAACATAAACTTATTGATAGTAAATTTATCTATCAAAACAAAAATAAGCAATAAAGAAGAAGTAAAAGTCATAAAAATTCACAAATACCCAACTAATCTTAAAGGAAAAATAGAAAAAGAAGTTAAACTATTCAATGCTAAGTTAAAAAGACTTTTAAAACTATAAGATCATTCTTTTCATCAATCAAGTCTAGCTTTTGCATCAAAAATAAGAGCTTTTTTTTCAAACCCCATCCAATCTATTATTCATCTATAAAGTCTATTTTTTTCTTTGAATTCAAGAAAATTATCAACAATTTCTCTATCAAGCAATCTATAGTCAGTTGTGTTTTCTTCTAATTTAAAATCAGAAAGCGAATTATATATTTTATAAAAAATCTTACTTGAAATATTTTTTAAAAAAGATGCCCCTTCTATTTTTGGTCTTTTATTATAAACAATATCGTATCAACTTTTCCATTCTCTAATAAAATCAGGGATTTTTTCAACTGGATGTTGTCAATCTCAATCAAGAGTAATTACAGCATCTCAAATAGAATTTTCAAGTCCAGCAGTTATAGCAACTTCCTTCCCAAAATTTCTACTTAAATTAATTCATTTTACTTTTTTATCATCTTTTGCTAATTTTTCTATTTCTTTCCAAGTTTCATCAGGACTTCAATCATTTACAAAAATAATTTCAAAATCATAATCAGAAATATCTTCTAAAACTTTTTTTAATTCTTTGTAAATAATTGGAATATTTTTTTCTTCTCTATAAGCTGGTAAAACTATAGAAATTAGTTTTTTATCCATTTTTTAACAATGATATGAATAAAATATTTGTACAAAATTCTCTCTTTATTATACACAAAAAATAATACTTTACAATTTATTGTTTTTATAAAGTATTTAACATTTCTTTTTCTTGATTTTATAAATAAAATCTATATCTTTATAAAAATATTTAATTAAAATACTTTATGAATTTAGTTTTGACTTGTCCTTTTTGACTTGAATCTATTGCAAAAAAAGAAATAGAATTATTATGACTTCCTATTTTGAATTCTCAAGATAGACAAATAACAACAAGTTTTAGTGATGAAGCATTGATAAAATTAAATCTTTGGTCAAGAGTAGGAAACAAAGTTTATATAGAATTAGCAAAAAAAGATAAAATTGATAGTTTTGATAAACTTTTTGAACTTGTAAAATCGATAAATTGGAATTATTTTTTAAATGAAAACAATCCTATAATAGTAAATGCTAACTCAAAAAATTCTAAACTCTTTAGTTTACCAGACATACAAAAAATAAGTAAAAAAGCAATTATAGAAAGTTTATGATGATGATTAATAAAAGAAAATAATACTTTGAATTGACTCTTTATAGAAATAGTTTTAATTGGTGATACTTGTCAGGTTTTGATAGATTCATCTTGAACTCCTCTACACAAAAGATGATATAGAAAAGTTTGAGTTGAAGCTCCTCTTAGAGAAAATCTTGCCGCTTGACTTGTATTACTTTCAAATTGGAAATTTAGAGAAAATTTTTATGATTTATTTTGTTGAAGCTGAACTATTGTTATAGAAGCTGCGATGATTGCTAGAAATATAGCTCCTTGACTAAACAGAAAGTTTGCATTTCAAGATTGGAAATTTATAGATTTGAGTATTTTGAAAAAAGAAAAAGAAAATGCTAAAAATAAAATATTTAGTAAAAATTATAATATATTTGCAAGTGATTTAGATGAAGAAACTCTAAATATAGCAAAAAATAATGCAATCAATACTTGAGTAAATGATACAATTAAATTTATAAAAAAGGATTTTATAGATTATCAAAAAGAAAATTTATCTTGAACTTTGGTTTCCAATCCTCCTTATGGGATTAGACTTGATAATTATAATTTAGAAATTTTATAC
>JAQUCU010000279.1 GCA_028686055.1 Desulfuromonadaceae bacterium | reverse complement strand
TTGAGCAGATATTTCTTCTCCAGTTCCTCCAACAGCGGCTCCAACATTATTCCACCATCGGGGATATCACATTCAGTGGTGAGACAGGGCGGCTTATTGGCCAGCAGCTGCTTCGGCAGACTGCTTTCGGATATTTCCGCCGGATTTAGAATCAGGCTCCGCTCAATGCAGTTCTCCAACTCGCGTATATTACCGGGGAACGGATGATTCATCAGCAGCTTCAGCGCTCCCGGAGTAATCGAGGCAGGCTTGCCTTGACCGCCGGCCTGATATTTCCGGCAGAAGAATTCGATCAGCAGCGGGATATCCTCGATCCGCTCCCGTAGCGGCGGCATGACCAGCTGCACGACGTTGAGACGGTAAAACAGGTCTTCCCGAAACGTCCCGTCCTTTACCTGGCTTTCAAGATCACGGTTCGAGGCGCTGATGATACGGATATCGGCCTTCCGGGTCACGGCGTCCCCTACCCGCTTGAATTCGCGTTCCTGCAGCACCCGCAGCAGCTTGGTCTGCATCAGCAGCGGCAGTTCGCCGATCTCGTCCAGAAACAGCGTCCCCCCCTCGGCCTGCTCGAACAGGCCAGGCCGGTCACCGATCGCGCCGGTGAAGGAGCCTTTCTTATGCCCGAACAGCTCGCTTTCAATCAGACTTTCCGGGATGGCACCGCAGTTTACAGCTACGAACGGTTTTGACTTGCGGGGGCTGCAGGTATGGATCGCACGGGCTGCCAGCTCCTTGCCGGTGCCGCTCTCGCCGAGGATCAGCACGCTGCTCTGGCTGGCGGCAACCTTCTGGATCATATCGAAGAGCTCCACCATCTTCCGACTCTTGCCGATGATGCCGCAGAAACTGTCCCGCTCACTGGCTACCTTTTTCAGCAGCACGTTTTCACGCTTAAGCCCCTGCTTCTCAAGCGCATTTTTGACCAGCTGCTTGATTTCCTCGTTTTTGAACGGCTTGCAGATATAATCGTATGCACCAAGCTTCATCGCCTCCACCGCCTGCTCTGAGGTTGAAAAGGCGGTGAGCATCAGCACGGCGGTTTCCGGGGATAGCGCCTTGATGCGCCTTAGCAGTTCAATACCGGACAGGCCCGGCATGTTAACATCGGAGAGCACCAGGTCAAACAGCGCCGACTCCATCATGCGCAACGCCTCCGCTGCGGAGGCGGCAACCGAAACGTCATACCCCTCCCGTTCCAGCAGGATCGAGAGAAACTCCCGCATGCTCAGTTCATCATCGACAACCAGTATTCTGATCTTCATATCTGCAACTCCCCACCCTGGTTTCCGGTACGATGTAGATGGATTCTCAAACTTATTCCGGCTCTCCGCGACAAGTGCCGTTTTTTGTCATACCATGTTTAAAACTGTTTGTGAAGCAGAGTCATCGCTCACCCCCCTGACTTTGAATTGGAAAATTATTACCTGAAGGCTGTTATTTTCCGTTTTATGTGCTATACAGACTGAGTTTACCGGAGAGCATTCTCTCTGATCACTTTATTCCAAGCAAGGGGGCTGTACAATGAGTGAGATCGTCGATGTCTATGCCAGAGAAATCCTGGATTCCCGTGGTAATCCGACCCTGGAAGTTGAAGTTTTTCTTGAATCGGGTTCTTTCGGACGCGCCGCCGTACCTTCGGGCGCTTCAACCGGTGAGCGTGAAGCCATGGAGATGCGTGACGGTGATAAATCGCGGTATCTCGGCAAGGGGGTTCTGCAGGCGGTAGACAACGTGAACAACGTCATTGCCGAAGAGGTAATCGGCATGGAAGCCGAAGACCAGGTCGGCATCGATATGAAGATGATCGAACTGGACGGCACCGAATTCAAGACCAACCTTGGAGCCAACGCGATTCTCGGCGTATCACTGGCCGTAGCCAAGGCGGCAGCCGATGAAGCCGGACAGCCGCTGTACAAATACATTGGCGGAGTCAACGCCCGCGAACTGCCACTGCCGATGATGAACATCATCAACGGCGGCGCCCACGCCGATAACAACGTTGATATTCAGGAATTCATGATCATGCCGGCCGGCGCATGCTGCTTCAAGGAAGCGCTGCGGATGGGTGCGGAGATTTTCCACGCCCTGAAAAGCGTCCTGAAAAGCAAGGGATACAACACATCAGTGGGCGATGAAGGCGGCTTTGCTCCCAACCTGAAGTCCAACGAGGAAGCGCTGCAGGTCATCATGGAGGCGATCGTCAAGGCCGGTTACAAACCGGGCGAAGATGTCGTTCTGGCACTGGACGTCGCATCATCCGAGCTGTACGACAAGAAGAAGAACGTCTATACGCTTGAGAACGAGAAGCAGAAGAAAAAAACACCGGTCCAGATGGTGGATTTCTACGAAAACCTCGTCAACAAATACCCGATCATCTCCATTGAAGACGGCATGGCGGAAAACGACTGGGACGGCTGGAAACTGATGACTGAGCGCCTCGGCAAGCGGATCCAGATCGTCGGCGACGACCTGTTCGTCACCAATCCGAAGATTCTGAGAGAAGGGATCCAGAAAGGGGTCGCCAACTCCATCCTGATCAAACTTAACCAGATCGGCACCCTGACCGAAACCCTCGAAGCGATCGAAATGGCCAAACGGGCAGGATACACGACCGTTATCTCGCACCGCTCCGGTGAAACCGAAGACACCACCCTGGCCGACCTGGCTGTGGCGGTCAACTCCGGCCAGATCAAAACCGGCTCGCTCTGCCGCACCGACCGCGTCGCCAAGTACAACCAGCTGCTCCGGATCGAGGATGAGCTGGACAGCACATCCCTGTTCAAAGGGCACGACGTGTTCTACAACATCAAAAAGTAAAGAAGTGCATACATTGACACAAAAGGCGGAGAATTCTCCGCCTTTTGTGTATCTGCAATCCGGGAGGGACGAATGAAACGTGACACCATCCTTTGGAATCGTTACACAAAGAATCTCTGCCACTGTCCGGAAATAGGACTCTCGCTTGACATCAGCCGCATGAAGTTCTCTGACGGTTT
>JAQUCU010000077.1 GCA_028686055.1 Desulfuromonadaceae bacterium | reverse complement strand
TTATCTGCATAACTACATACATACCACTATACGAGGTACTCCATGTATGTATGATGTTGAAAAAAGTATCGGATTTCTGTTGGCAAAAAGCTGCCAGCGGGTCTGGGCCATCCTGAGGGAGGAAATCGAACCGCATGATCTCACCCCGCCGCAATTTGCTCTTCTTTCGTTCCTCCTGCAGCAGGATGGCCTGACACAGGTGGAACTGTCTGAAAAATGTCAGATCGATCGTTCCACCCTGGGCGGGGTCATCGACCGACTGGAACGGGGCGGCCTGCTGGAACGGTGTCAGCACCCGCAAGATCGCCGGGCCTACAGGATCTGTCTTACGGCGCAGGGCAAAGCGATGGAGAGCACCCTCTCCGGGTGTGCCGAACGGTCACAGAAACGTTTCACCTCGGGACTGAACGAGAGTGAGGTCAGAGAACTTGGACGTATGCTGGAGATATTACGCGGGACGGAGGGTCAATGAACTTCCTTGCAGGTCTTGCAACAATTCTTTTTCTTGGCATGGCAGTCAACTCCTGGTGCGCGCCTCTTTCTCTGCAGGAATGCCTGCAAAAGGCCCGTGACCATAATCCGGAGCTGAAAACCGCGGCCTGGGACAGCGCCATCGCACGGGAAAACAGCCGATTAGCAAAGGTATCCTCTTATCCGCGTGTTGACACCAACGCCGCATATACGATGCAGCTTGACCCCCAGGCGGTAAAAATAGCGGGAGTCACCGCAGAAACCCAGGAAGCGGATTTTGCTTCCGCCGGTGTCGATGTCAGCTACACCCTCTACGATTTTGGGCGTCGCGATGCCCGGATCCGGCAGGCGGACGCCTACACCGAAGCGGCTATGCAGGGTTTCCTTTCCACCAGCGGCGATGTCACGCTGCAGGTGATTGAAGCCTATTTCAGCGTTCTTGAAGCGGGCAGGCTGATTCAGGCCGCCGGGGAGGAGGTCGCACAGATAACGGAACATCGCCGTGTGGCGCAGGTCATGTTTGAGGAGGGAACCGTTACCCGCAATGATGTGCTGCAGGCTGAAGTGCGGCTCGCCTCCGCCCGTCAAAAACTGATGGCGCTAACCAACAGGTGCGAGAACCGCTGGCTGCTGCTCAACTTCCTCACCGGGAGTGACCCGGGCTTTCGCGGGGAGCTGGATGGATCGACAACCATGGACGATGCCGCTTTGGCCGCATCCGGTACAGCCGACACCCCGGCCAACCGCCACGACATCAAGGCGCAGAAGCGGATCCTGGAAGCGCACGAGTTCGCCGTGCAGGAAAACAGGGAAAACTATATCCCCGAGATCTATACCCGACTCGGCATGGATTATGTACAGAACGACAAGGTGCGGGAGCAGACCATCTACTCGGCGACCCTTGGCATTCGCATCAACCTGTTCGACGGCTTTGCATCGCAGGCGGCACACGAGAAAGCGGTCAGGCAGCGCTCAAAGCAGCAGGATTCCCTCAGACTGTCCGAACAGCGTGCCCTGCTTGAGATCACGACTGACCGAAACGACGCAAACGTCGCAAAAGAGCAGATCACTGTCGCTGAAGCGGCAATACGGCAGAGTGAGGAGAACCTGCGCATCAACAGGGAGCGTTACCGGGAGCGGGTCGGAATTGCCTCTGAAGTGCTGGATGCCCAGACTCTGGTAACACAGACTAAAACCGACTACTACCGGGCGCTCTATGATTATCAGACGGCAACGGCCCGTCTGCAGAATGCGCTTGGAGAACTGTAAAAACCGACCGATTTTTCCGGAGGATATATGGCAGATGACACCACATCACCATCAGCAGAGCAGCAGAAATCATCAGAGAACCCCACGGCAGAATCAGTGCCGGATTTGAAAATTGGCAAAAGCAAACGGACCCGGGCGCTGATCATCCTGCTGGCAGTCATTATTATCGGCGCAGTGCTGGGCCTGAGATGGCTCATCTCCGGCAGGACCAATATAGAAACCGACAACGCCTTTATCGAAGCCCGTATCCTTCCGGTTTCAGCGAAGGTTTCCGGCACGGTGGCGAAGGTGCTGGTGGAGGACAACCAGTTTGTCAAACAGGGGGACCTGTTGGTTGAAATTGATGAACGGGACTATCAGCTTCAGATTGCAAAAGCTGCTGCCGGTGTCGGCATCGCCGAGAACGAAACCGGCGGTGAGCAGCTGAAGGTGGAGGGGGCCCGTGCTGCGCTGCAGTCT
This sequence comes from Desulfuromonadaceae bacterium, assembly GCA_028686055.1. GTDB lineage: Bacteria > Desulfobacterota > Desulfuromonadia > Geobacterales > Pseudopelobacteraceae > JACRCG01. The sequence goes on along the minus strand of JAQUCU010000077.1, from coordinate 10,441 downwards.
GCCAGAGCCCGCTTCGACCAGGCGGTGCTGGACCAGAACCGTGCCGAAAAGCTGTATCTTCGCGACGTGCTGCCAAAAGAGCAGCTTGATCGCACAAGAACCGCCCGGCGGGTTGGTGAAGCGCAGCTGAAAGAGGCCGAGGAGGCGCTTAAACGCGCGCAGACTGAAGCAGGCCTGGCGATCAAAACCGGCAGCAGGGCAAAGATACTTCAGCAGAAAGCCCAGCTGGATGAAGCTAAACTGCGGTTCTCGTACACGAAGGTCTACGCGGCCCGGGATGGTTACATAACCCGTAAATCGGTGGAGGCCGGCGTCAACATCCAGGCGGGACAGCCACTGATGGCACTTGTGCCGCTGCAGGATGCCTGGATTACCGCCAACTACAAGGAGAGCCAGATCACCTGGCTGCAGCCGGGGCAGAAGGTCGAGTTTACCGTCGATGCCTATCCGGGCAAAAAGTTCAGCGGCAGCGTGGACAGTATCATGGCCGGTACCGGTTCGGCATTTTCGCTGCTGCCGCCCGAAAATGCCTCGGGAAACTACGTAAAAGTCGTGCAGAGGGTGCCGGTCAAGATCACCATCGACAGGAATTCAGATCCGGAGCATCTGCTGCGGGTCGGCATGAGCGTAATTCCGGTTATTATGACAGGCAGGTCAGGCGGTGAAGTTTTGAAGGATTTGAATCCCTTTAAATGAGCGATGATAAAACCATAAATAAATGGTTGATCACAGTTACCGTCATGCTGCCGGCCATCATGGAGATCATTGATACATCGGTCGCCAACGTAGCTCTGCCGCATATGCAGGGGAGCCTCAATGCCGGAACGGATGAGGTTACCTGGGTACTGACCTCCTACCTGGTTGCCAATGCCGTGGTACTCCCGATGACAGGCTGGCTGTCACGGGTTTTCGGCCGCAAGCGTTTTCTGATGACCTGTATCGTGCTGTTCACGCTGGCATCGCTGTTCTGCGGTGCAGCGCCGAACCTGGCGGCGCTGATATTCTTCCGGGTTGTGCAGGGAGCCGCCGGAGGAGCCTTGATCCCGATCAGCCAGGCGATCATGATGGAGACGTTCCCCCCGAACCAGCGCGGCATGGCGATGGCCATATTCGGGATAGGCGCGATGTTCGGTCCGATCGTCGGCCCAGCCCTGGGAGGATGGATCACCGACAACATGAGCTGGCGCTGGATCTTCTACATCAACCTGCCGATCGGCATCATAGCCATGATCATGTGCGCACTCTTCATCTTTGACCCTGACTATCTGCGCAGGAAAAAGGAGGCGTTCACCATCGATTACTGGGGGCTCTTTCTGCTGGTTGTCAGCATGGGATCGCTGCAGATCATGCTTGACAAGGGGCAACAGGAGGATTGGTTCAATTCGTCTTTCATCATAACCTTCAGCATCATTACCGTCATCTCTCTGGTGGCGTTGATCTGGGTTGAACTGACTCACGAACATCCGGTCATTAACCTGCGCCTGTTCAAAAACATATCGTTCTCTGCCGGCAACCTGATCATGTTCGTGGTCGGCTTTGCCCTCTACAGCTCGATCATGCTGATACCACTGTTCCTGCAGACGCTGATGGGATATTCAGCCACCGATGCCGGCATGGTCATGGCTCCCGGGGGGATTGCCACCCTCATCACAATGCCGTTGGTCGGGGCGGCGCTGGCCAAACGGGACGGCAGAAAAATCGTTTTTTTCGGACTGCTGCTCGCTTCGACCTCGATGTTCATCATGCAGGGGCTTAACCTGCAGGGTGCCTTCTGGAACTACACCTGGCCGCGTATCGTCCTCGGCTTCGGTCTGGCGATGATCTTTGTGCCGCTTACCACTGTTACTCTGGCATCAATCTCCAGGGCGGAGATGGGCAATGCCACCGGCATGTTCAACCTGTTGCGTAATATCGGCGGCAGCGTTGGTATCGCCATGGCCGCGACCATGCTGACCCGTTTCCAGCAGTTTTACCAGACCACTCTTGCCGCCAATATCACTCCGTACAACCCGATCTGGCAGACCCGTTTCGAGAGTTTGAAGCAGATGCTGATCTCCAAGGGCGTTGCGGCCTCCCAGGCCGACACGACCGCGCTCGGGATCATGTACGGCGCGGTTCGCCGCCAGGCAGGGGCACTGGCCTTCAACCACATCTTCTTCATCATCGGCCTCGCCTTCCTGATCGTCATCCCGCTGCTGTTCCTGCTGAAGCGTCCTTCACATGTCGAAGACGTTGGCATGGGGCATTAACGACTCTCCAAACTATTCAGAAATCCAGTGGGCTCTTTGGTTCTTTGATTGTCCTGACCGGAACGCAGTGAGTATAGATCATGGTTGTCTTTCTGAGCCTTGGGATATTTCTTTTCTACCGCATCATCAAGGAACACGCCGTCATACCCGGCGATCAGGTTTCGGTCATGCAATTCACCCACAACTTTGAACTGTGCCCGCAACTCCGGCAGGATTGCCTCAGGAATTTCCTGATCCTTCCGCAGATAAATCATTTTACAGCCTACCAATGAATGCGTATAGTTCCGATAAAATTTTATTATTATACCGTATCGTTTAATTCGCGGCACAGAGCTCGAATCGAGAATAGCTAAGCGAGTAGCGTCATTGTCAAAAGTACCTGACTTGCATCGAGTCGATCTGAGAGAACGCACATGAGCGAAACATACGACCTGATAATACTCGGTTCCGGATCAACGGCATTTGCGGCAGCGGTGCATGCCACGAGTTACGGAGCACGGGTTCTTATGTTCGAAAAAAGCGTATTGGGAGGCACCTGCATCAACTGGGGATGCATACCCAGCAAGACGCTTATTCATGCGGCGCTCTTCAGACATGAGGCTCATCTGGGAAGCATTATCGGCGTTACCGCTGAAAAGCATCCCCATGGCATTGACGCCAAGCGGCTCTTCCGGCACCGGGAAGCAGTGGTAACCGGGCTGCGCAAGGAGCGCTACCTGGATGTTCTCGCCGGCATGAAGGGGCTGGAGATGGTCAAGGGAACCGCGCGATTCCGCGATCCCCGCACCGTTGTGTGTGATGACCGACTCTACCGCGCCAAACGTTTTCTCATCGCCACCGGTGGCAACCCGCGCATCATCGACCTGCCGGGACTGGAGAAATGTTCCTATTACACCAGCCGCACCGCACTGCTGCTCAAAAAGCTGCCGACCTCTCTGGTCATTATCGGCGGCGGGGTGATTGCCGTTGAAATGGGACAGATGTACCAGCGCTTGGGATGTCGGGTAACAATTCTTGAACATGGCCCCCGGTTGCTGCCTGCCATCGAACATGAAATTTCCGGGTCGTTACAGGAAATTCTGCAGAAGGAAGGCATCGAGGTCGTTACTGATGTACGCATTTCCCATGCAGAGAAGCTCGGGGAGCTGAATATGGTAACTGCAACTGTGAACGGAGCGCATCGTGAATTCGCCTGCGAACAACTGCTCCTGGCGGTGGGTACCGCCCCGGCCACGGCAGATATCGGGCTTGATACGGCGGGAGTGGCACTGGATGGCAATGGGTTTATCATAACTGACCGGCAGATGCGCAGCTCGGCGGAAGGTATCTGGGCGGCCGGCGATGTGGTCGGCAAAATGATGATCGCCACGACCGGTGCCAGGGAGGGAATTGTCGCGGTGGACGACATGTTTAATACAGGCTGCGGCTGTGCCATTGATTATCTGGCCGCGCCCATGGCGATCTTTACCGATCCGGAAGTGGCCACGGTGGGGCATTCAGAGTCTAGCGCGCGTCAGGCAGGCTTTGACTGCATGGTCAACTGCATGCCGGTCAATGCCATTTCCAAGGCGCACGTCACCGGCATGACAGCCGGCGTGATCAAGATGGTCGCCGACCGGGCCACCGGACGGCTTTTGGGGGTTAGCCTCGTCTGCCACCGTGGTGCGGACATGATCAATGAGGCCGCTCTGGCTCTGCATCTGCGGGCGACAGTGACCGACATTACAACGACGCTGCATGTGTACCCATCTATTAGCGAAGGACTCAAGCTCTGTGCCCAGGGTTTCAACAGGGATATCACCATGCTTTCCTGCTGCGCCGAATGAGCACAGAACCGGTTGGCGCAGGGGTGTCAGCCGGATGTCTGTTTTTGAGATTACGCGAGGAAACTATCCCGAGAGCATAAATGCGGCTCTTTATCTAGAGCGTCAGAAAAAGGGGGCAGCCCTCGTCAGAAAAAGAGAGAACATAAGGGCGCGGAATTTCCTGAGCTGCAAGCATTGGCCGAATTAAATCAACCAACTCACATAACCTCGCTTCCTTTCATCACACCTGCAGCTTTTCTACTTTTCTTTTTTCACAGTAAATTTATAACCGCTGAACATGCTTGAGATCTCGCTGCCGCGCTCCTTGATGTCCATCAGCCAGGCACTGTAGATATGATTGATGACAAAGCCGAAAATCAGCCACATACTGATATGGTGCGCAAGGCGCATACCCTGAGCGGAGAACAGAGCGTACATGAACCCGAGCGTCCTGTGCATGAGTCCGCCCGGGGCATGTTCGGCGTACAACGAAAAGCCGGTAAGAATCATCAGGATATAGAGCAGAAACAGCGCAAGATAAGCCGTAGTCGCCAGCGGGTTATGCCCGATCGTCTCAGGGACCTCCTTGTCCATAAACATATAGTAGCGGAACATCCTGACCATCTTCTCCCTGCCCGAAACAGTCAGAAATGGGAGAAATTCCCTCCATCCCGCATATTTATTGCCGATGAACGACCATATGATTCGCGAAAGTACACTGACAACAAAAGCGTAGGCAGCAGTGAAGTGGACAAACCGTATCCAGCCCATCGTGAAATCGGAGGCCGAACTGCCGAATGAAAACGGCGTGCCGATAAAAAATCCGGTCACGGCCAACGTCACAATGGAGAGCACGTTAACCCAGTGGCACCAGCGAACCGGCAACTCCCAGATGTAGCATTTAAATTTGCAGGATTCACTCATACTCGGCCCCCTTTTAGTAAGTCAGAAGTATTTTCTGCAGCAGTTTTGGAAGAAAATTACTTCGTTAACGCACTTGTCCCGTTTACCAGGGCTAGGATACCTTTACCTTGACCACCTCATTGCCATTACTATCCATCACATGGACGGCGCAGGCAAGACAGGGGTCAAAGGAGTGAATGGTGCGCAGGATTTCAAGTGGTTTATTCTCGTCAGCAACCGGCGTACCGACCAGAGCCGCTTCATACGGCCCGCGCTGTCCTTTGGCATCCCGTGGTGACGCGTTCCAGGTAGAAGGGACGACCGCCTGATAATTGAGGATTTTATTATCCTTGATCCTGATCCAGTGGCCGAGCGCCCCGCGGGGAGCCTCGTGGAACCCGTACCCTTTTGCTTCAGCAGGCCACGTAGCGGGATCCCAGCTTTCATTGTTGTGGATGCGGTAATCACCTTTGGATATATTGCCGATCAGCTCATCCAGCCATCGTGGTGTCTGTTGGGCGATCAGAAGAGCATCGATACCCCGGGCAGCGGTACGACCGAGCGTCGAGAAGAGTGCCGGAGCACCGACCCCTAGCTTGCCGAGTACCATATCTACGGCAGCTTTGGTCTCCTTGTGCCCGGATGCATAGGCCACCAGAATCCGGGCAAGAGGACCCACCTCCATCGCTCTCTCTTCATACCGCGGCGCCTTTACGAATGAATATTTTGCATCGGTATCAAGATTCTTGTACGGCGGCTTTGGTCCGGTATAGTTCGCTTCGGTCTCGCCAACGAACGGATGCAGACCCTTTCCGGCGCCGGCGCTGTTTTCAAACCAGGAGTGATCGACGTACTCGGCAATCTTGCCCTGATCTACCGGAATGACTTTGGAGAGATCCTTGTTCAGGATCGCCCCGGCAGGGAACCAGAGGGTGCCATTGGCATCCGGAAATTCGCCATACGACAGGTAGTTGCCGACGCCGCCGCCAATGCCGGCCCATTCCTTGTAGAAGGAGGCGACCGCCAGCAGATCCGGGATGTACACCTTCTCAACGAACTCCTGGGCCTTTTTCAGCAGCCGTTTGATCTCGATCAGTTTATCGGCATTGAGGGCATTCTGGGAATCCGGATCGATCGGGATCGCCATGCCCCCCACCAGGAACGTCTGCGGATGCGGATTTTTGCTTCCAAGAATGGCGTGAATTCTGATGATGTCCTTCTGCCACTCCAGCGCTTCAAGATAGTGAGCGGTCGCCATGAGATTGGCTTCAGGCGGCAGCTTGTAGGCGGGGTGTCCCCAGTAGGCGTTGGCGAACGGCCCCAGGCGCCCGGACGCAACAAATGCCGCCACCCTGTCCTGCACTTCCTTGAAATAAGTGGCCGAGTTGTTCGGCCAATCTGAAAGCGAAGCTGCCAGAGCGGCTGTTTTGGCAGGATCGGCTTTCAGGCCGGACGTAATGTCAACCCAGTCAAGAGCATGCAGATGATAAAAATGAATCACATGATCCTGAACATTCTGTACTCCGATGATGATATTACGAATCAGCTGGGCGTTGGGGGGAATCTTGATTTTAAGGGCATCTTCAACTGCCCGGATGGAAGCGATCGAATGAACAGTGGTGCAGACACCGCAGAAGCGCTGCGTCCAGAACCAGGCATCACGGGGGTCACGCCCGCGAAGGATTTTCTCGATGCCGCGAAACATAGTGGAGGAACTCCAGGCATCTTTTATGAAACCTCCTTCGATCTCGGCTTCAATTCTGAGATGACCTTCAATTCGGGTAATCGGATCTACGACAATCCTGGCCATATCTTATCCCTCCTTTGTTTCTTCGGGTTCTTTGTCTTTACGCAGCGCATTCAATGCACCATGGACAGCGAAGGCCGCAGCGGCTCCCGCCACCAGACCAAGACCGATCTTGTCGGCAGTCGCCTCGATGCCGAACCCGGGAACGTTCGGCAGACGGTGGTACAGCGGCGACATAGTATCCCAGAATTGCGGTTCGGAACAGCCAGCGCAGCCGTGACCCGACCCGACAGGCCAGCTGGTCTTTTCGTTGTAACGCTGTGTCGGGCAGTTGTGGAACGTGGCCGGCCCCTTGCACCCCATTTTGTAGAGACAGAACCCTTTGCGGTGGGCATCATCCCCCCAGTGTTCGACATACTGTCCGGCATCAAAATGGGGCCGACGCTCACAGTTGTCGTGGATGCGTTTGCCGTATGCGAACAGCGGCCGTCCCTTGCTGTCCATTGCGGGAATTTTGCCGAATACGAGGTAATAGACAACCGTAGCGGTCAGGTTATCGGCATTGCACGGGCAACCGGGCAGATTGATGATGGTTGCACCCGGCACTGCATCCCTGACACCGACGGCGCCGGTCGGGTTTGGAACCGCTGCGGGAATGCCGCCATATGAGGCACAGGTTCCAATCGCAATTGTCGCCAGGGCACCGCCGCAGACCCGGCGGGCAGTTTCCAGATGCGTTTTCCCACTCGTACATCCGTACACGCCGCCATCCTTCATGGAGATGGAGCCTTCAACAACGCAGAGGTATTTGCCTTTGTAGGTAGTAATGGCTTTTTCAAGCGCTTCCTCAGCCTGATGGCCGGCCGCAGCCATAATCGTCTCATGATAATCTACCGACAGGATATCAAGGATAATCTCACCGACGGTTGGATTGGCTGCACGCAGCAGAGCCTCGGTGTCACCGGCGCAATCCTGGAATTCCAGCCAGACCAGTGTCGGGCGCTTGACCTCGTCCAACGCCTGGGCAACAGAAGGCGCAAACGATGCAGGCAGCGATAGCGCCGCCGTCATTGCAGTACAGAATTTGAGGAAGTCACGCCGTGAGACCCCGCGCTGCTTGAGAATCTCACTGACAGAGTATTCCGTCTTTCCTAAACCCTGTTCTGTTTTTTCAGGCACGTCGTTGTTCTTTTGATCGCTCATATCTGACCTCCTCTCAGAAGTTGCTGCCGCTGCGCACTCTCTATCAAGCCCATTTCCATCCGTTATCTGACCAAAAGAGTCATACGTCGGTTTTTATTATATCAGTTTTTTTGATGCCTACAACAGTGTTACGAAATTAAATGTGCGTGCCGGCTGATGCCATAATCCTTGACCAACATCTCATTTCCCGGTTTTTTTGATCTTCTTCTTTTTAAGATTTTCCTTGAGCCGCTTTTCTGCCCGTGCAATCAACAGCCGATGACTCCCCTCCCCTTCCCCCTGCCCATCAGCAGGGGTGCGCTGAGCATAGGTACCATCCTGCTGCATATCCCAGGCAGAGCGCTGGTCCGCCAGATGTGTTTCAAATACCACGCGCAGCTCCCGGGTCAATTCAGGAGGTTCCACCGGGCAGAGGATTTCAACCCTGGCCTCCAGGTTGCGCTTCATCGCATCTGCCGAAGCGATAAAATACTCTTCGGCACCGCCATTGTGAAAATAGTAGATGCGGGCATGTTCCAGAAATCTTCCAACGACACTGACCACCCGGATAGTTTCAGAAAGACCCGCAATTCCGGGCCGAAGCCGACAGGTATCACGAACTACCAGGTCAATTTCAACTCCGGTCATCGATGCCTGATACAGTGCCCGTACGATATCTCCATCTTCGAGGGCGTTTACCTTAAACTGGATTAAACCGCCGCCGGCGGTCCGATGCAGGGCGGCCTCGCGCTCTATTTTGTCAAGAAGTGTCTTTTTCAGCATTCGTGGTGCGATAGCAATTTTTGAATACTTGCGCTTGAGCATGAAACCGGTGGTGAGAAAATTGAACAACTCGGTGACATCCTCGGCAATGACCTGATCGCAGGTCAACATCCCGACGTCACTGTACAAACGCGCGGTATCAGCATGATAATTGCCGGTGCCGACATGGAGATAGCGCCGCAGGCCGTTATAATCCTGGCGCACAACCATGATGACCTTGCAGTGGGTCTTCAAACCGACAACGCCATAGGTGACATGCACTCCGGCTTCTTCCATCCGCTCCGCCAGACTGATGTTGGCAGCCTCGTCAAAACGCGCCTTCAGCTCGACAACAACGGCAACCTGCTTGCCGTTATGCGCGGCCAGAACCAGGGCATCGATAATCCTGCTCTGGCGTGAGGTACGATAGAGCGTCATCTTGATCCCGCGAACCTTGGGATCGGTAGCGGCTTCACGCAGAAACCGCTCGACCGAAGTTGAAAACGATTCATAGGGGTGCTGCAGCAGAATCGCACCGGCGTCACGAATGATATGGAAAATATTCCGGCCCGTCTGCAGCTGCGGATGGTCTATCGGGTGATGCGGAGGGTCATGCAGCCGTGGATAGTCGAGCCGCGTCAATTCAAAAAGATCGCGCATAGCCAGCAGGCCGGGAACTTCAAAAACGTCAGTCGCTTCATCCAGTTCCAGTTCGGCCGCCAGGCGCCCGCGATGTAACGGGTTCATACCGTTGCCTATTTCCAGCCGCACGATCGGGGCAAACTTGCGTTCCTTCAGTTCCGATTCGATCATCTCCATCAAATCATCGGCTTCATCTTCATCCTTTTCGGTATTGGCATTTCTGGTTACCCTGAAAAGCTCGCACGACACGACCTCCATGCCCGGGAAAAGCATATCGAGGTTGTTCATCATGACCTCTTCGAGCCGGATGAAATGCTCGCCCTTGCCGATCCTGATGAAGCGGGGGGTTCCGGTATCAACAGGCACCTTTATCCGCACCAGAGAACTCTGTTTGGCCTTCGGGTAGCGGAGTGACACCAGCAGATTGAGCGACAGGTTCGAGATAAATGGAAACGGATGGGCAGGATCGATTGATTGCGGAGTCAGAAGCGGAAAGATGTTTGCATAGTAAAACTCCCTCAGCAGCTTCTTTTCCTTGGGAGTCAACTCATCATAGCGTTCAATCAGGATGTTTTTTTCTTCCAGAAGGGCGCAGATTTCGCGAAACGACTGTTCCTTGCGCGCTTCAATATCGCGGACTTCAGCATAGCACTCGGTTACCTGCTGGCGTGCTGTGCGGCCGTCGAGCGTCAGTTCCCGCATCCCGGCACCAATCTGCTGTTTAAGGCCGCCGATGCGTTTCATAAAGAACTCGTCCAGATTGCTGCTGACGATGGCAATGAATTTGAGCCGTTCCAGCAGCGGCGTGCGCAAGTCCTCGGCTTCGTGCAGTACGCGGCGATTGAAAGACAGCCAGGTCAGCTCCCGGTTCAAATACCACTGGCTGTCGTGCAGATCGAACTGGGCAGGAGCATCCAGACCTGCATTATCAGTGACCTTCGTTTTGACAGGCATACGTTTTGAGGACTTCGCTTTGCTGCTTTTCGCCTGGGAAGCGGAGGAGTTGTCGTTTTTTATACTGACCGCCTTCAACTTGGCAGCTTTCTGTTTGGCGACCTTTGATTTAACACCCTTCGGTTTGACGGTCTTAGTGGTGTCAGGTTCGCCAGCGGCAGAGGCCGAACTGCTGACGTCATCATCTGTTAATGGAT
>JAQUCU010000076.1 GCA_028686055.1 Desulfuromonadaceae bacterium | reverse complement strand
AGACCTTGCCAGAAAAATTGAAAAGGGAGACGAAGCTGCCCGCAACAAGATGATTGAGTCAAACCTGCGGCTGGTTGTCAAAATTGCCAAACGTTATATAAACCGGGGCCTGCCTTTTCTGGACCTGATTGAAGAAGGCAACCTGGGCCTGATAAAATCTGTAGAACGCTTCAAACTCTCCAAAGAGTGCCGTTTTTCAACCTACGCCACCTGGTGGATCCGTCAGTCTATAGAGCGGGCACTCATCAACCAATCCCGTACAATTCGCCTGCCTGTCCATGTATCAGACGACATCGGCCGCATGATTCGGATAACCCGCAAACTTTCCCAGGGGTTCAACCGGGAACCGTCCATTCAGGAAATTGCCGATACGATGGAGGTAAAGATCCAGCATGTACGCCGGCTGATGACCCTATTGCGCCATACCTGTTCGTTAGAGGCTCCGATCGGTGACGGAAACGATTTTGCTCTGATCGACACCATTGAAGACATCTCCATGATCCCTCCGGCAGATCTGCACGAGAACATCAATATATTTGAGTTGATATCTCAGCACTTCAATAAACTCTCTGAAAACGAGCAGAAAATACTGACTCTTCGCTTCGGCCTTGACGACAATGAACCTCAGACTCTGGACACCATCGGCCAGCTGTTCGGCGTCACACGGGAGCGCATCCGCCAGATCGAAGCCAAAAGTCTCGAAAAATTGCGGTTCCTTTACACGCAGAGCCAGACATAAATAAAAATAAACAAGGAGAGCAGATGATGATGAACGACCTAAAAACCATAATCCGCGATATCCATGATTTCCCCAAAAAAGGGATAATCTTCAAAGACATCACCACCCTGTTGCAGGATGCCCAATCATACCAGAAAATGATTGACCTTATTTCGCACCGTTATATCGGCAAGCGGATTGACAAGGTTGTCGGGGTTGAAGCCCGTGGTTTCATTATCGGCGCGGCACTGGCGTACAAATTGTGTGCGGGCGTCGTACTGGTTCGCAAACCCGGCAAACTTCCGTCCGAAACCTTCAGCAAAACATATGACCTTGAATACGGCACAGACACTCTCGAGATCCACAAAGACGCTATCAAACCGGGCGAACGGATTTTGATAGCCGATGACCTTCTCGCAACCGGCGGCACCATGGCTGCAGTTGTTGATATGGTGCAAAAAATGGGGGGGGAGATCGTAGAGTGCTGCTTCATGGCCGAACTGGATTTTCTTGAAGGGCGCAAGCGTTTGCCGGAAGGGAAGGTTTTTTCACTTCTTAACTTTTAGTTTTTAAAGAGGTTGAACCGGATCAACTTCTCTGCTATATCATATCAGTTTTCAATACACGTCCCCGTAGCTCAGCTGGATAGAGCACTTCCCTCCTAAGGAAGGGGCCGGTCGTTCGAATCGACTCGGGGACGCCAATAAAAACAGGCACTTGCAATGATATTTTGCAGGTGCCTTTTCTTTTATTCATCCTGAGTGGTACTTTAGTGGTACTTTTGTTTCCTGCTATCCTCAATAAATATCTTTTCACTCCCCAAACTCTCCCGCCACAAATCACAACACTCATATCATGACGCACTGACAGCCTCCAGGAAGCCCGATTATCAGCTTGGCCTTATCCATCTATGCACTCGCAAAAGATTAGAACGCTTGCATTCATGTTTGTTAGTGATATGGTGTTGCCCGAAAATAGTTTTATATGTTCTGGAGTAGCTATATGAAAGTCAATTTACTTATTTTACTTTTTGTTGTCTTTAGTTGCGAAATATCATTTGCTTACGAGAACATCGTCATAGAAACAAAGAATGACAATTTATTTGAGAATATTGTTTCAGACTCTCTTTTGCTGCTTGACCCTGATTTGCAAAAAAGTATAGAAGGTGATTTTGCCCATGTAGTTGCTAATTCTAAATTCTCCGTTCCAGTAAATAGCTGGAAACCTAGACCAAACCCCAAAAACAAACTTACAACCATATATAACCGAATTAATGGCAACAACATAAAGGAGAGCTTTGCCTCTTTGATCCAGCCGGTTGTTGAATTGGCCTGTACTCCTAATAAATACGATCCGTTGAACGAAGTAACGTCTAAATGCATTAAAAAACTTTTCAAATACCCAATAATTGAAACTATTCAGATTGGATACATTTTTAAATCAAACAAGACAATTGAGCAGAATATATCAAGCCTATCGAACTTGAATGATCGATTTAGGTATCATCAAATTATTTGGACTATAGCAGACATCATGAATGGTGCTTACGAGAGAGTCAGTGAGAAGAATGTCAGCAAAGCTGTTAATCTTGTAAAGTATCCACTGGCTTTTGTAGATCCATTAGTTACAGCAGAAAAGAAATTTTCCGCAAGTGATCAGATGATTATATCTAACGAAAAAAGCGACTTAGAATCTCAAATCAGCCGAAAAAGAATGGAATGTCATAATACAATACCAGGGAGTAATGATTATTGTTACAAGAAGAAAAAAGAATTGGAGGCCTTACTTGAGGAATTAATACGTAATCCGGAATATTATTTTGAACAAAAACCTGTGAGGGCTGCTGAGGCACTAGCAAAGGCACGTACAGAAGAGCAAGAGGCACGACAAGCAAGAGCACGTGCAGAGGAGGTGGAAGTAAACACGGGAGCCATAAATCCATATACCGGCGAGTTTTATGCTCCTGCAGGTGATGGTTATGTCAGCACTCGAAATGGAACTTATTATGCGCCAGCTGGCCCAAATGGTGTCGTCAATACACGTACAGGTGAATTTTCACCTTTAACAAGATAAATATGGGGGTTACACCTGAACTTCTAATCGTCTGGTTTGAGCGTGAATTTAACCAGAGACAGTAACTAATCATGACCCGTTACGTAATAGGTGACATACACGGAGGTTCAAAAACCTTCCGCGCTCTGCTTGACAGACTGAGTCTGAAACATAGTGACCGCCTGTATCTACTTGGCGATTACGTGGACAGGGGCAATTGCAGCAGGGGAGTGCTAGATATAATCCTGCAGTTGATGGACTCCGGGCATGATGTACGCCCGATCCGGGGTAATCATGATGATATGATGTTGCGTTGTTTTACCGGCCAGCATGACGATTGCTCCCCGTATTGGGAAAAACAATGGGGTTGGTATACGCTTTTCAGTTTTGGTGTTTCATCTGTAGATAAAATACCCGTCCGTTATCTGGCACTATTGGACGCATTACCGACAATTCTAATGGAAGATGATTTTGTTTTTGTGCATGCAGCCCTGAATATGGCAGAAGATGACCCTATCAGCCAGACAAGCGAAATGGAAATGTTATGGGGTGAGGTTGCTTTGGTTAATTCCAAGAAGATTGGAGGAAGAAAACTTATAACGGGGCATACGATCCGCCCTATTCAATTGATAGAAATATCCATGATGAGCAGCCGGATCTATCTGGACAACGGAGCTTTCACCAATCAGCAGCCAGACCTTGGAAACTTGGTGGCGTTTAACCTGGACTCGATGGAACTGACATTGCAGCCCTGGCTTGATGGTGAAACATTGGAGTAAAGTTTTTTTAAAATATTTATTATGGCAGATACCAAAGAGGGGGCAGCTTATCCCCCCCCGAGTACTCATCCATATCTAATGTGACACAAGTCTCTGAAATTACAGTAAATAAAGTTCTTAACACCCACCGGACCTTGATTCACATCCGGTGTAAAATATCTGGCTGTTAAAAATTGAACGTGTAAAGTTCTTAACAGACTTCATTGTAAGAACTTTACAAGGTCGTGAGGCATTTAATCCGTCTATAACTATTTATTTGAGGGGACTTCCTTTGTTGTCACGATCCTTGCTTATAGCATTTTTCATCATCAGCATTGCCAACCCAGTGCATGCTCTCGATTTCTATGGGGCAAATATTGCTGATAGAGACGCCCCTTCCAGTTTCATGAAATATGGAATATATGGTTTCCGTGCAACTATAACCAGAGTATCCATTGATTCACCAGCGGATAGAGCTGGATTTAATCAAGGTGACATTATTCTTTCAATTAATAAAAAGGATGTGAAAAGAACTTCCGAATTAAGCAGGTTCACTACAGACATAATAAAATTACATGTTTTCAGTGGCAGTGAACGTAAGACGTTAACCATAAACAGGTTGGCTATTGAAACAGAAAAAGCTGCCAGAATTGCAGCTGAAAGAAAAGAGGCAACTGCCTCAAACACCGATACTTACGTTGATGAACAGCCGAATAATTCACCTGCTTTGAAATTTAATGATGCCTATCTTGAAAAGAAGTTCGGTAAATCTACATATCTGCAGCCTAAAACAGAAAACTATAGGATAGTCAACCAACAACAAATTTACCAGGCACCTCAGGCATCACATCCATCACCTGGATATGTAAGTTCAGGTGATGTGATTGAGAGTCGAATAGACGGAGCATTTGAAGGTTGGAGCGGCGAAACAATTTTCAAATTGGTTAATGGCCAAATATGGGAACAATCATCTTATGCATATACTTACCACTATGCTTATCGCCCCGAAGTTATTATCTACAGTTCCGGCGGCGGTTACAAACTCAGGGTTGATGGCGTTGACAGCACAATCAATGTAATCCGGTTAAAGTAATCTCGCGGGAAAACATGAGTTTTGGGTGCTGTTATTGTCGGTTATGGACTCATCTTCGCTGTGAAGTATTGATGAAGTATAAAATCCTATTTATTAGTAAGAACTTTACAATCTGGAAGGATTCCTATGAAAAGAATATTTATCTCAGCTCTGTTTATTGTTCTATTATTGGCCACAAGCAAACCAGAGGCGCTTGCCGCCGGGTACTGGATGGTTCAAGGTTCGACTGCGACGGAAACCCAAACCTTTCGAAATGGCAAAGGACCTGTATCATTCGTCATAAGCTACAATCGAAACAATAGTTGCAGGCCGGAAGTGTCATTAATTATATGGTCTGACAATTCAAGGGTACTGGGAAATTTAATAAAGAGAAAAAGTACAAAAGACAATATGGTGATAACAATTGATGGAAAGAGCTTTTACAGCACTTTAACAGGTACTAAGTATTCAAACGCTTTAGATGTTGGATTCGTTATGAACGAGCAGAGTGTTGGACAATTTAAAAATGGTAAAAATGCAGTAGTAAAAGCATATAGCTACCAGTTTGAGTTCCCACTTGAAGGTGCTGGACCGGCTATCGAAGAAGCACGCCAGAATTGCAGGTAAATTATTGAACAGCCAGAATGACAAACAAAATGGGGAGGGACTATGGGATTTTTGGGGTTTGGTGTTAATAAGCGGCGAGAATACGATAAGTTAGTTGTAACACAGCTTAATGATCTTTTTGGTATTACACCAGCTAAGGCCGGTGGCCTCAAATTGGCACAGTGCTTAGATGATTTTTATAAAAATGGTGCGTATATAGCTATTCTAAGCATTGCATTTGGGTATGCAGAGGGGACTCGAAAAATTAATTCAAAAGAGTCAATATCAATCCTTCAAAAGATGATAGCTTATGCAACAAAATGTAAAAGTTCCGGCTTAATAGATCCAGCAGCTGCAGATAGAATGCTTAACCATTTGAAAGCAAAATCTGTCGAATTTGCAGCACTCTCGTAATTAAATATGGGGCTACCTTGTCCGGGTAGCCCCTCTTTGTCAGACTCACTCAGAACGCTGCAAATAAGCCTCAATTCTTTGCGATAATGACTTGAAGGCATCTGCCTCAAACCAATAAGTATTTTCTGCAAGATCCAATTTCCTCCATCCTCGTTGAAGAGTCATAAAGGCGTTTACCTCTTCAATTTCCCATTCAAGACTCTTGGCAATGCATTTAGCCGTGAGCCCCTTCATTGTCATTTCTTTCGTTTTTGAGTAATCCCACTGCTTGAAAAATGCGTCAATCCGATCAATATCACTCTTGAACATGTTTAATCTCCTCGTCAACTTTAATTTCTGGGCCGAACCAATATCTTCTATAAGGCCGACGGCTCCAACTCCTCTTACTGGTGAAACCTATTTCTGTCAAAATTACACCAATCTTAGATGGACAACCGAACCTCTTTTTTAAGAAGTCCATGTGTAATCCATTTTTCTGTTCATTTTCTGGAAGACTCTCGTAAAACTCAATAATTTCATCTTTGAGATTCTTTGGCGGCCCTGCCTTCTCTCTTTCCAGTTTCGAGATAGCCCGTGCTGCTCTGAGTTTTTGCATGTAATTATCTACGTAGTTCATGTTTTCATTTATATCCATTTTGAATCCCTCCTTACTGGGTGGATTAAACACTCTGGTGGTGGTTGAAAAAAGTGATACTCTGTCAGTTGTGCTTTATACCTCATGAACGTGGTGAACCAAATGAACCAAAACCCCCTATGTGGGGGCTTATCACTCCAGCCCCCACGCCGTGCCTGCCGCTGCCACCGCCGCCTTCTTTTATAAATACAATCAAGTATGAGGCTTCTGGTTCATTTGCTTCATCAGGTTCATACCGCCTTCCGAAATATTATGGGGTAGCCATCACCCCCACGTATTCCAATTGAGTAAGAGATACCGTTTTCGGCAAGCGTTGGTCGTAGTCTCTCAAGGTAGTTTCTGAGGTTTTTTGACGCCGTCGGGAAAGTGTGGTCATCTCGTCCTGGGTGTTGTGCAGTTATCATTAGCAAATCGTATGCCTTCAGGACGGTGGTTTCCCAAACACTACGGTTCTGCATGACGCTGAGTAAAGCAGTTGCCAAAGTGTTGCCTTGGATGATTTCATCACCTTGAAGCTTAATATTAGCTTCATAATCCCGAATAAATTGGTGCCCACCCCCAGGTTCCAATGCTTCAGCAATGGCGTATCCCCACCGACCGAAATCTGCGAGTCGCGGTAGTTTATCTAACCGCACAGTCGGATAAATTTGCATGGCTTTAGCGAGCGTGTCGAAGATACCGCCGAGGATGTTTGGTCGTGATATTTCAAAGGCGGCCCAAAGCTCCCCTTCTTCCCTTCGCTGCGATGGTTCGATTCGTTCCATCTGAAGCAGCAATGTCCTGTCAAGTAAGTCCGCCCTGATCGTGGATATATTGATTCCGTTTAGCCCAACGCAACGTAAGATTTCAAAAATGATACTTTCATCATCCGTGTATAACTGTCGTTGCTCAATTCCTCCGCCGGTGCAGGCCTGGCATAGTAAGTCGGAAATTTCGCCGGATAATCCGCTCAAGTTGTCAAACAGCGGCATGTAGTGTGTAACGAGTACATGGAGCACTTTGTGCCGATCATTACTGCACATGAGAGTCGCTATGGTAGATGGGTCAACTATGAGTTTGAAACCTTTGAAAATACTGGTCTTACCAGCTCCGTGCGGCCCATATGGGTGAAAAATTGGATGTGGGATACCTGGTATGAAGTAAGAAATGAGCGTTACCAGAATTAGAAGCATGTTGGCGGAAGCTACATTCAGAAAGTCAAAAAGTCGCCAAGGATCGCCGCCTATGCATGGACTTACTTGAATCTGTTGGTGCTTATGCCGCCTGAAAATAATAGGCGCAGCATCTATCCACCATGAACCGGCTATTATGAAAACCGCCCTGCTGTCACCCATGTCATAGCAGATCGTGGCAGCATCATGACGGGCAACTCGGTTTTCTAGCTTCCGTTTTTGCATTTCAAATATAGCCCTTCCCTCTAAGACAGATATTGCCTGTTTTAAGGCTTCAGAGCCTGGGGTCTTATTTGTACGCTGGTATACGCGATATGATAAATATTGCTTGACTGGTTGCGAACTAAGTTTGTGGCATTGACCGTCAAGCATTATGTGAGCAACATTATGCTGGTCATGAAACAACTCAAGCCCGCCGGCAACATCCAAAATTGCTGCAACCCTATTGTTGGGCTTATCACTGCAAGCTGCTCCACTGTCTGAAATTGATTTTTCAACGCCAAGCATGATTGGCGACGTCACAACATACTTACATCCAGCGCATAGTGAAGGGGTGATGCTTTTGAAATGGCCGCAAGTTGTAGGGGGGAAGTTATGCTGCGTAATTTTCTGTGCTGTTTCACTTGATGAATAATTTGGATACCCTGCCGACCATTCATGAATCATCGGCGCACCTTCCACGCAGTGACGTGCTACGCCTATAAAGGCATACCATAACGGTTCAGTAACGTTACCCTTCGAGTCTCGAACATGAGCTATCTGGGGGCAATTTTCGGCCACCTGAACCAAGCTGGATGGTGGGTATTCACCCCCGCTGGTAAACTCGCTGTTAAGGCCAGAAATTTTCTGTAACGGCAATCCGGCATCAGGAAACTTTATCTTAATCGCTGCCTCTCTCAGGATCTTTTTGAACGCTGCAAACTCGATCTCGCTCGCTTCATGTCGGAGATCAACCGACTTTTCGCCATACTTACGGTTGGTACTACCAACTGGGCGAAGCACAGAAGCAATGTCAGCTGTACGTGTAGGATCAGCTTTGAATCCGTGGGCAACACAAAGCTTCTTCAAAATTAATGCGGATTCCTTCCACAGTTCAGGTGAAAGATCGTTAGCCATGCTCCAGTAGGCATAGAGGCCTTGGCCTGAGTTGATGATAGTTGGCCAAGGCAAACCGACCTCTTTACAAAACAAGAGCAGAGCCTGTGCGCCTTCTTTCTGAGTTGGGTAAGAATTGTTTGGATCTTCGGCATATTTCTCTGGGCCGGAATCGATATCCATCCAGAAAGACTTAACCCAGATAGAGTTTTCGCCCTTACGGTTTAGAGCAGTAGCATATGACGCTTGAGCGAGATAAACAGTTATAGTTGCATCGGCATCAAGTACGTGAATTTTAGCCTTGATTTCATCAATCGATTTATAAAATTTCTGAATCAGGCCGTCCACACCCTCTTTTTTATATGCGACACAATATAATCCTTTTGTGGGCAGAATTTTCTCAAACAGTGACCTATTGGAAGCTGACATAGATCACTCTCCCTTCAGAGCGTTCTTAGGCTTGCGACCACGCTTACAACCTGGTGCCACCTGTATTGGCTCGGCTATTTGCAACTGATCAATTCGATCAAAAACTTCATTACTTTTCCACCGTACCGAATTTTCCCCAGTTCGGTAGGGCTTTGGAAATCTTCCATCAGCCATTCCTCGATGCAATCCGGCGCTACTAGTGCCAAAGACTTCACATACATCTTTCCTGCTCATCATCCAGACTTTTGCATTCATAATGTTTCTCCAAAAAGGTTATTTCCTTCCGGCCGGGAAGATATCCTAATCATATCCTTGAAATATTATGTAATGCGACGAAGAAACCACAAAAAAACCCCATAACTCAATTAGTTAAGGGGCGTCTATCGATATAGGGGGCTTACCCTTGTAGGGGGGCTTATGACTACGCTTCCTGTTTTAACCCCTCTTCATCGGTCAAAAAATAAGGTCTGCCGGATCTTACAGGTTTATTGGCATACTTAAATCCATGGTACCTCAAGTCGCCTTCATAGTTGGATATATATTCTTTAACGAGTTTAAACGCTCGGTCTCGGTCTTTACCCTGGCATATTCCAGCTTCATCAATAAACCTCGTATGATTAATTACCATCTCTTCACGTCCCTTTCCCATGTGTTCTCTGACTTTGTTATTAATAACCGAAATGATTTCCTGTGATTTAGCATCAATGTCGGTAGTCTGTCGTTTCTTTAAGTTTTTTGCAGCAACGCTTGAAGTATTGGCTTCTACCGGGCATTGCTCCGGTTCGCTGCTGTTGACATAATCACTTAAATCGCAGTTTGGTAACAGAACCCGCAAATCTTTAACCTCAACACGAACCTGCCGAGGTGGGCATGACCACAGCCAACCATTCAGATCTGTATCAAGGTCAATTATATAGCCATCTTTATCAAGTATTGCTCCCACCTGCACATCCGTTATCCTGAAAACAGGCTTTCTAAGAAATTCTCTGCCATCAAGATATTTTTCAGTATCAATTAATAGCGTTTGAGCAAACCCAAACTTGCCCTTCTTAACTTGCTCCTCAACATCTTCTACAGTGCATTTCTGGCATTTCGCTGCTGAAGATAAAGAAACAAAACTATGATCCTCCTTATAACATTCAGGCAGTGAAGGTTGAAGAAGATCACCCAAAAGCTCGTTGACCTCAGTAATTATTGGATTTTCCATTATGTCACATTCCTTTCAAATTCCACCATGCCCCTGTTATGCCGCCTTGCGCTTCCCCTCGTTGATACTGGTAACATTATCCTTTTTTGTTTTCTCGGTGACAATGGATAATAGTTTGCGCTCCCAAGATTCAAGGGCTTGCTGTTTCTCCTTGGCGTAATCGTGCCGGTTGTAGGTGCGGATTATACCTTGCTTGACATGGTTTAACACTGCGTCGATGATCTCGTCCATATAACCCATACTGGCCATAAAGGTTGCGGCCGTCCGGCGCAAGTCGTGCGGGGTGAACTGATCAACCAACAGCCGGTTTTCTGTGGTCGGTTTGCCGTCCTTCTTATAAAGCTGCTTGCCTTTGGTATCAGTCAACGGCCATGCCAGGTTCCGGCGGACGGAAACAGGTAAAGCGTGTGAGTCAATAGCCTGTACCTTGTCCTTGTGTGGACAGGGGAAGATAAAGCCGCTGTATGGGTCAGTTATAGGGACTTCTGGTTTCTTCTCTTTCTTCATCCTCAGGTTGTGGTTTATAAGGCCCTTCTTATTATCCTCTATTGCTGCGTTAATGATCTCAATTGCCGTGTCGGTCAAATATACTCGATGCTCTTTGCCGTTCTTTGATCTTTCAGCTGGTATAGTCCACCAATGGCCGTCAATCTCTTTGACATGCATCCCTGACACCTCCCCTGGTCTCTGTGCTGTCAAAAGCACCAGCTTAAGCGCTCGTTTGATCTCGTCGCTTATGGCTGCATTGTTCATGCTCCCCCATAAGGTTTTCATCTCGGTTTCATTCAAGGTACGTTCCCGGCGTATGTTAGGCGAGAGAGCCTTTACGCCTGTGCAAGGCGTGTGCTGTAGGATGTCACGCTCAACGGCAAAGTTAAACATCTTGCGAACGACTTTCAAAACTTGGTTGCTCATGGCGGGGGTGCCGCGATCAACGATGCTTTCAAGTAACAGGGTCATATCCCGCTTGGTTATATCTGAGGCTTTGCGTTTACCCCATACAGATACAATTTCTTTATTCAAAAGCCGTTCATCTTCTTGCCATGATCTCTTGAACTTCATGGCGTGTCTCTCTACGTACTCCTTCACAAGACCCGCCACGGTAAGCGCCTGCGATTGCTCTGCGGCTTCTGCAATGCGTCTCTCTTGCTTTCGCTTTTTTTCAAGAACAGGATCGGAACCGTCGGCACTGCCACGCCGCAAGGCTTTAACCTTTATAGCTTCTGCCTGGTAAAGTTCCCGCGCCTTCTTTAATGTGGTAGTCGGATAAGTCCCCAAAGCCATAAACCGGCGTTGTCCATCTATCTTATACAAGTAGAAGAATGTCATGGTGCCGGAAGGATGGACACGGATACCAAAGCCGGGTTCTTTCTCTGCCATACAATCAAAGGTTTTGGCTGCTGTCTGTAGATTCCTGATAGTTGGATCGTCAAACTTGGCTTTCATGGTAATGTCCTCCCCTTGAATCAGAGTGGTACTTTAGTGGTACTTATTCAGTTGCCTTGTGGTGTAAAACAGTGAAATACTATGAGAGGATTATTACAGGTAATAACGCTATAAGTCAATGATAAATAGAAGATATTTGATATATTGTGAGGAGCACTAAAATGCAGTGAAATGCTTACATTCATTAACTCCTAAGGAAGGGGCCGGTCGTTCGAATCGACTCGGGGACGCCAAATATCAAAAAGGTCATTTTCCTCAGGGAAAGTGGCCTTTTTTATTTGGTAGGCCTGATTATAAACTGCAATCATATCAAAGTGTTTTCTGAATTTTGGGGCCAGATCCCCGCCTGCCCAAGTGGAGTTTGAGTAAACGCTTGCTGCTGTCGATACTGGTCTCGTTTTTTCCCTCCAACTGCTCTACTTTGAACTTTACATCCGTCAAGTCACTCCTGAACTTTTTACTCAACCGTGAGTATTCCTCTTCTCTGATAACCCCATCGAGCTTGTCCATGTACATCTTCTCCATCTTTTCTTCTCTGGCGTATTTATCAGGACATTTACCCTGGTTGTAACGGCAATACCCTTATCCGGGTATTGCAACAATTGCTTGGGCTGTGCGAAGATAAACTCTGCTCAGTTTTTCATGAGCAATCTTACATAAAAATTAAGCTTCATAAGTAACCATCCGATATTATTGGTCTGATAAACAAACAATAACAGAGGAGGGTACCGATGGAGCTCAAGGGAAGAATAAAATGGTTGATGGGGATAGTACAGAAAAGCTTGGTTCCCCATCTTGACGAATGCCTTTCCGAGCCGGTTACGTAGGTGCGAAAGTTGAGAGGGTACTATGTATGCCCCATAAAGTATGGCCAAAGCCATTTCGCCATTTAGGCACTGTCAGGGTGTTTTTCATCAGCCTGTCCGTGATCCTTGCGCTCGTAGATATTCTTGTTGCCTATTTTCTCTGTGACAGAGCCGATAAGCTGTTGCTCCTGCAAGTAAGGGAGCAGGCCCTGGCCTATGCGGACCTGATTGAAAACACCAGAATATGGAATGCTGATTATGA
>JAQUCU010000075.1 GCA_028686055.1 Desulfuromonadaceae bacterium | reverse complement strand
AGTGCGACAATGGCAACCGTTCCTCTGTCCATTGGGATCTGGTGCGGATTCTTGCCGATGGCGAAATCTGGTTTGATGATGTTCTGATCCAGAAGAACGGTCGTTTTGTTCATAAAGAGCTGGTAGGGCTCAATCCTGCCTAGCCCTGATAGACAGGACGAGTTCGTTGACAAAGCTGTTGTATGGATGGAAATTATAGAAAATAATTTCAAAGTTACCAAGAAGGTACATTTAACTTATGATGCAGAGCCCCGACACTGAGTTTGAACATGATGATTTTGAATTTGATACGATTGATGAGGAGCTGCTTGTTGACGGGCGCTGTCAGCAGATTCTGAAACAATTCTATCTGTTTCTTCAGCAGCAGGGGATGGCCGCCGAACGGGCTTCTGAACTGGCCTTTAGCGCCGATCTCTATCTTCGGGATTATCTGATCGATTTCGGTCGGCAGAATATTGCCCGTCCACAGCCAGGAATTGTGACCAAGTTTGCCGGCTCCTGGTTTATCACCCATACGCTGGACCCGGATTTTGCCACTCTGGAACGCCATCTGACAGCGATATCAGAGTTGTATGGATTCATGCACCGTCAGCACCTGATTTCCGCAGATGAACTCTCTTTAGTTTTGAAAGAGGTCGAACAGCCTGGGTTTTACCGGCAGCGTATTGATTCTTTTTTGAATCTTACAGGAGACGGGTTTGTTGCGTGGGACGCCGAGTGCCCGGTAGCTTTGTGATCGCTGTTACGGAGTGACAGAAATGACGTGTAAAAGTACTAAACAGATGATTATCACGATCCATGCCCGGGAGTATCTCAGAAGAGACTGGTATTTTGACTTTGACGGTCATTCGTTTCAGGAATTTCTGGCTGGAGTTGTCACCGATATGGAGCGGTTGGGGGTGGTACTGACCGTTGTGCGCAATCAGGATTCTGTTGTAACGATAAACAGTTATGCCGACCTGTTGAATGTGGTGAAAATTTCTTCCCCGGAGGATGGGCATAGCAACCAGTGTATCGGTCATATTATCGGGAAGAGTCGGGGTCTTGATATTCTGGAAGACATTGCTGCAGCTGTCAGGCGCGTGGCGTTTGCACCGGAAACCATAGCCCCATCTGGTGAATTTAGAAAAGTCTGCCATAACTGCGGTTGTGGCTGTTAGGCAGAATATGATCAGTTACAATGAAAAAATAGATACACTGCTTGATAAAATCGGAACGCTTGTCGATCGTCTGGCGCCACCCCAGGAACAGCCAGTTGATTTCGCCGGCAACCTTGCGTTTCGCTGGGAGCGGAGTGGAGAAGTCGGCCGGTTGGCTGCCGTGGCTCATCCGCATCTGTTTGACCTGGGAGACCTGGTAGGCATTGATGATATCCGTGATGAAGTTGTCCGCAACACAACGCAGTTTGTCGCGGCTCTCCCCGCCAATAATGTTTTGTTGTGGGGAGAACGCGGCTGTGGCAAATCCTCGCTGGTCAAAGGTCTGTTAAAGCTGTTTGCGCCTCGTGGTTTACGGATCGTGGAGTTGAAACGATGGGATATCATGTCGCTGCCGCAGATAGTCGGTCTGTTGCGGGATGCTCCCTTCCGCTTTATCGTCTTCTGTGACGATCTCTCCTTTGATGAGGGGGAGGGGGATTTCAGGGCGCTAAAAACACTGCTTGACGGGGATATTGAGGAACGCCCGTCAAATATCCTGATTTATGCAACATCCAACCGCAGGCATCTCATGCCGGAGCGGATTTCTGCCAATAGCTCCGACGCGGAAATACACCCTGAAGAGGCGGTCGGAGAGAAGCTGGCGCTGTCGGACCGGTTCGGCCTTTCCCTCGGCTTTTATGTGTTTGACCAGGAAGAGTATCTGGCAATTGTTCGCGGGTATGCCGCTTCGAGAGGGCTTCCCGTACCGGACGAGGAATTGTGCGATCATGCTCTGAAATGGGCCCGGTTTACCGCCCGCAGGAGCGGCCGTTCCGCCCGGCAGTTTATCGACGATCTGGAAGGACGTCTGCTGCTGGAGAACTCCTGTAAAGCTGTGCTGGAGGGGTGACGCGCACGGTTGCCCTGTGACGCTACACCTCCAGGTACTGTTTGCAAACGGTCGTACGGACTACTCTATCGGAGTCGGTTCGCACAGGTTTTCGGCACAGTTAGCCTCTCCGCCGCAGATGAAGCAATAGAATTTCGGATCACTGCTTATCCTTGCGATTTCATCATGCTGTCCGTTACTTTTTAACATGCAGAGATGGCCATGGTGTTCGGCGCCGCAGCGGCAGGTGGTCTTGGTAGTCATATATCCCTCCGGATAAAAAGATAAAAGAGCTGAAAGTCGTTGCTACCATATCAGAATAGCCGGAAAATGAAAATAATTTCTAACATACTAAAAGGGCGATATTTACTGTGACATTTACTCCTTCATCTCTTCTTGTTACCGGTGGTGCCGGTTTTATCGGTTCCAATTTCATTCATTCCTTTATTGACAACAACCCGGGATGCATGGTCACTAATCTGGATTGTTTGACCTATGCCGGAAATCTCAAAAACCTGGCCGCGCTTGAAGGGAATCAAAATTACCGCTTTGTCAAAGGGGATATTGGCGATGCCGCCCTGGTGGCACGGCTTCTTGCCGATCAGCGGATTGACGCGGTTGTGCATTTTGCCGCCGAGTCCCATGTCGATCGTTCCATTACCGGGCCGGAAATTTTTGTCCGGACTAACGTGCTCGGCACACAGATTCTGCTGGAGGAAAGCCGCAGGCACTGGCAGTCCTGTGCTGTTGCCGATTTCAGGTATCTGCAGATATCAACAGATGAGGTCTATGGCAGCCTGGGTGATACCGGCTACTTTACCGAAGAAACGCCGTTGGCTGCAAATTCGCCCTATTCGGCAAGCAAGGCCGGGGCCGATCTGCTGGTGCGCGCGTATCATGAAACGTTCGGCATGCCGACTCTGAATACCCGCTGTTCCAATAACTATGGTCCCTACCACTTTCCGGAGAAGCTGATTCCGCTCCTGATCCACAATATCATCAACAGGAAGCCGCTGCCGGTCTACGGTGACGGATTGAACATACGCGACTGGCTGCATGTCCGTGATCATGCGGTGGCGGTCGAGACTGTTCTGAAAAAAGCTGCGCCCGGTTCGGTCTATAATGTTGGCGGCAACAATGAATGGAAAAACATCGACATCGTCAACCTGGTATGTGATCTTCTGGATGGACGCCTTGGCCGCGCAAGCGGTGAGAACCGCACGCTGATATCTTTTGTCAAGGATCGGCCCGGGCACGACCGCCGCTATGCGATCGATGCTTCGCGACTCAGAGCCGATCTCGGCTGGAGTCCGTCATATACGTTTGAGCAGGGGATTGCCGAGACAATTGACTGGTATCTCGCCCATCAGGAATGGGTGGCTGATGTTACCTCCGGTGCGTACCGTGAGTATTGCCAGAATCAGTATGGCGGAGGTGTGGCTTGATACTGGTGGTGGGGTCGAATGGCATGCTGGGGCGCGACCTGATCGCGCTTCTGGGCGACAGGGGACATGGCGTTGATATCGCCGATATCGACATTACATCACCTGAATCGGTTATGACAGTGATCGGTGCTCTGAAGCCGGAGGTGGTTGTCAATTGTGCTGCCTATACCGACGTGGATGGCTGTGAAGGCGATATTGAGACGGCAATGGCGGTCAATGGCGAAGGGGTGGCTTATCTGGCGCTTGCCTGCCGGGAAATCGGCGCCGTGCTGGTGCAGATCAGCAGCGATTATGTTTTTGATGGCGGCAAGGGTACGCCGTATGTTGAGGATGATGCCCCGTGTCCGATCAGCGTTTACGGCGAATCAAAGCTGGCGGGCGAAATGAACGCTGCCTTCTGCCCGGAGCATCTGATCGTACGGACGCAGTGGCTGTACGGACTGCATGGCAAGAATTTTGTCGAGACGATGCTGCGCCTGGGAGCCGAAAAGAACGAACTGGCCGTTGTCGATGACCAGATCGGTTCGCCAACCTGGACCGTGGATCTGGCTCGGGCAATTACCGCGCTGATTAATGGCGGCTGCAGGGGAACGTATCACGCCGCAAATGCGGAGTACTGTTCGTGGAACGGTTTTGCCAAGGCGATCTTTGCAGAGGCCGGACTCAATGTTTCTGTCAGGCCCATGTCAACCACGGAGTTGAACCGTCCGGCCCGTCGGCCGCTCTATTCGACCCTGGAGTGCAGTAAATTGACGAGTGATACGGGATTCCAGCCGCGACTATGGCGTGATGCACTGCGAGAATATCTGAAGCTTCGAACTCTGATCAGTTCTGAAAGGACTAACAATGGAACGTGGTGAACGCCCTTGGGGCACCTATACCGTTCTCGATGAGAACACGAGTTACAAGATAAAGCGGATCGAAGTTCTGCCCGGTCAGCGCCTATCGCTGCAGAAGCATCATCATCGCAGTGAGCACTGGATTGTGGTTTCCGGCACCGCTCTTGTTACCTGCGGCGAAGGTCAGCAGGTTGTCAACGTCAATGAGTCTACCTTTATTCCGATCGGCAGGAACCACCGTCTCGAAAATCCTGGCAAGATTCCGCTCGTGATCATTGAAGTCCAGAGTGGTGAATATCTGGGAGAAGACGATATTGTTCGCTTTGATGATGATTACAATCGTTGTGAAGGCGCTGATATTGAGTAGTCTCAGCCCGTTTAAACGTGCGTTAGTGGCACTTTGTGCTCTCTGTCTGATGTTGATTTCTGCAGGATGTGCAGCCTCTTCCACGACTGTTATTGAAGAGGAAGTCGTCACCAACTCAAAACCGATGTACAGCTACACGTCACTTATAATCAGGGATCTCGTGCTCAAGCGGGAATTGTATTCCGATTTTCCTGACTCCAAAATGACCCAGCGTGAACTCCGTTATGCGAAGCTTCCTGGAGAATTGTCCGGGCATATAGAGCGTTACGTCAGGTCTCACCGCACTTATAAAAAAATCTCCCGTGACGGAAAACCCGACGCTTCGACACTGTTGCTGACCGGCGAATTCAAACGCCTCGGACGTTTCAAGATATCGGTTGCAGTCAGCCTGCGCGACGGAGTCAGCGGCCAGGAGGTGGCCTACTTCCGTCAGACCCTGTGGGATGTTATTGACACAACCGAGTCGATCAGTCTTCTGGGGCGCGAAGTTGCAAACTTTATTGATCGGATTCAGTACAAATAACTTTTGGAGCCGCTATGTACATTGTTATTCTGGCCGGAGGGTCGGGGACCAGATTCTGGCCGCTTTCGCGGGTTGCTCTCCCTAAACAGCTGATTTCTATTACCGGAGATCGGAGCATGCTGCAGAGGACGGTTGAGCGTGTGCTGCCGCTTAACCCGAAGCGGATCCTGATTATAACCAACCACCTGCAGGCGGCTGAAACCGAGCGCCAGATGGAAATCTACGACTCTGTTCTGATTGAGGTTATCGCGGAACCTGCCGCCCGTAATACCGCCCCCGCTATCGGTCTGGCTGCCGCACGCATTGCCGCCCACGACCCCTCAGGAATTATGGCTGTTCTCCCGGCCGATCACTTCATAAAAAATGAAAAAAAGCTGAGGGATACCTTGATCTTTGCGGGACAGTCTGCGCACAAGGGCTTTCTGGTTACGCTCGGTATTTTACCTTCACGTCCCGAGACCGGCTATGGCTATATTGAAGCCGCAATGGATTCAGGCGATGAGATAAATGAAAAGGGGCCGTTCCGGGTCGAACGCTTCGTCGAAAAACCGCCGTTGACAGAGGCGGTGCGCTATCTGGAGGAGGGAAATTTTTTCTGGAACAGCGGCATGTTTATCTGGCGGGCCGACACGATTCTTGAAGAGATGAAAACGTTCATGCCGTCTCTGCACGAAAAGCTGCTACAGCTGATACCAACCGACGCTGCGGGTGAATATGCCGCCTCCGACGAGCGGATCGCTGCTCTTTATCAGGATATCGAAAGTGTTTCGATAGATTACGGGATCATGGAAAAATCTTCCCGGGTCCAAATGGTACCGGTTGAGATGGGGTGGAGTGATGTCGGCAGCTGGAGTGCTCTGCCGGAGGTGATTGAACCTGACAGCCATGGGACGGTCTGTGTCAACGCGGCCGGGCATGTTGCCGTTGATTCTTCCGACTGTCTGATCTATGCCGACGGGGAAATGGTCGCTACCGTTGGCGTCCATAATATTGTGGTCGTTTCCACTCCTGATGCTATCCTGGTCTGTGACCGCCAGCGCTGTCAGGATGTAAAGAAGGTGGTTGAACAGTTGGGAGCAGCCGGACTGACCTCTTACCTGTAGTACTGGAGTGTAGCCCGGTAATTTTTTTAAGCCTATTGTCAACCCTGTGTTATAAACAGGTTAACCATTGGGAAGGTCAGCGATGCAAAGAACAATTCAGGACGAACTTGAAGATATCAGAAGCCATGGCCTTTTGCGAAGTACCAGGATGATCAGCGGCAGGCAGGCGGCGCGCGTTACCTGCGACGGGCATGAACTGCTGCTGCTCTGTTCCAATAATTATCTTGGCCTGGCCGATCACCCTGCCCTGGCGGCCGCTTCCATAGCGGCTATCCAAAAGTATGGGACTTCGAGCGGCGCTTCCCGGCTGGTATCCGGGACCATGGAGCTTCACGAACGGCTGGAAAGTGCAGTGGCCGACTTTAAAAAAAGTGAGGCTGCACTGATCTTCAATAGCGGACATGCCGCAAATACCGGTATTATTCCGGCTCTGGTGGGGCGCGATGATGTTGTGTTTTCAGACCGCCTCAATCATGCCAGCATCGTTGACGGAATTCTGCTCTCCGGAGCGCATCTGGTGCGCTATCGCCATAACGATTATGAACAGCTTGGCGTTCTTATGGAAAAACATGCCAAGGGGCGTTGTCTGGTTGTCAGCGATGGTGTTTTCAGCATGGATGGAGACATTGCTCCGCTGGCAGAGCTGGTCAAGCTCAAACACAAATATGGTGCGCTACTTATGATTGATGATGCCCATGGCAGCGGTGTTCTGGGCGCTTATGGCAGAGGCAGCGCCGAGCTGCTGGGTGTTGCACATGGAGTCGATATTCAGATGGGGACGTTTGGCAAAGCGCTGGGAAGTTACGGTGCATATGCCGCTGTTTCTGCTGAACTGCGTGACCTGCTGATCAACCGTGCGCGTAGTTTTATCTTTTCAACGTCATTACCCCCTGCGGTGCTGGCGGCTTCGCTGGCGGCGGTTGAACTTGTGCAGTCTCCGGAAGGTGATGTGTTGAGGGAAAAATTGTGTGCCAACTCCCGTTTTTTCAGGGACAGCCTGACAGGTGCGGGGTTCAGCATACCCGACGGTTCGACCCAGATCGTACCTATTGTCATCGGTTCTGCGGTTACCACGATGCAGTTTTCAGAAGCGCTGCTGGCGGAAGGACTCTTTGCCCAGGGTATCCGTCCCCCGACGGTGCCGGCCGGCACCAGTCGTCTCCGCTTCACCCTGATGGCAACTCATACGCACGCCGACCTTGCAGGCGCAATTGAGAGAATCTGCACGGTCGGCCGGCACCTTGGAGTTCTGTGATGCCATGGTATGGTAACCGTAGAGGGGAGCAGCTATGGTATGAAGACGGCGGGGCAGGGTGTCCGGTTGTGATGCTCCACGGATGGTGTATGTCCTCGGCTGTCTGGAGGTACCAGCTTGACGGTTTTTCATGTTCATTTTCTGCTTCATTACGGCTGATAGCGCCTGATCTTCGTGGTCACGGCCGCTCGCGTAAGATAACCGGGCATCTGAATTTTAACGGTTTTGTCGAAGATCTGATCGATCTCTTTGATACGTTGGGTCTGGTCAATGTTATAGTGGTCGGCTGGTCGATGGGGGCACAAATCGCGCTTCAATCGTGTGCCGAGCTTTCCGGCAGGCTGGCCGGCATGCTGCTGGTGTCCGCTACTCCACGTTTTACCGCCTCAGATGATTTCCCGCACGGTCTTGCACGAAATGAGGCGAGCGGGATGCGTCTCAAGGTGCAGCGCAACACGACGCGCGCGTTGAACGGCTTTTATACCCGCATGTTTGCAGAAGGAGAGTTGGAAGCCCACTCCTCCGGGGCAGAGATCAAACAGCTGCTCGGGTCAATAACGCCACCGGAGACTGCCGACGTGTTAGAGGCACTTGATGCGCTTGTCCAGGCAGACATGCGCAGTCTGTTGCCGAAAATTACCCTTCCGACTTTAATTGTGAATGGCGGGCAGGATAAAATATGTCTGCCACAGGCATCCAGCTATCTGAAATCGCACATCACCGGTGCTGAGCAGATAGTGTATCCTGTCTGCGGACATGCACCTTTTCTGACTCAGAGTGATCAATTTAATGCCGAACTTATACGATTTGCAAGGAGAGTCTGTGAACAGAATGCCTGATATCTGCAGGGTGGCTGCAGCATTTAATCACAAAGCTGCCGAGTACGATCAGCATATCCTTGTACAGAAGCGAGTTGTGGCAAGCCTGTCCAGATCGGTTGAGTTCCATCAGGGTCAGTCACCTGAACATATTCTCGACGTCGGGACAGGCACGGGTGCGCTGTTGGAAAAGCTGCATACACTTTATCCGGATGCCCGCCTGACTGGAGTCGATATTGCTCTCAACATGTGTCTATGTACCCGGCAAAAGCTGGGCTCCATCTGCCAGACGGTCAACGGGGATGCCGAACATCTTCCGTTCAGAGCCGGGGTGTTTGATCTGGTTGTGTCTGCGTCTGCATTGCAGTGGGTGGAAAATTTATCTGCTGCTCTGCATGAGATGTGCAGAGTCTTACGGCCCGGGGGGAGTGCCTGTCTGGCTTTTTTCTGCCATGGCACACTAGATGAGCTGCATCATTGTTTTCGGGATGTTGTCAACAGGCGTTGTGCAGGGAGTATTCAAAGAGCATCCGGGCTGCACAGTTTCCGGGCGGTTGAAGATGTAACGTCAATTTTAAACGAAATGGATTTAGAACGGTTTGCGGTCACGGTTGAAACGGAAGTGGACTGGTATGACGATCTGCACTCTCTGCTGCAATCGATTAAAAACATCGGGGCCGGAACGGTATCCGGCGGATCTGTAAACGGCCTGGGGTGGCGGGGGGTACTGCAGGAAACCTCCCGGTTGTATCAGGAAAGGCACGGGCAGAACGGCCGCATCCCTGCTACGTATAAAATTCTCTACCTGTCTGCCCGTACCGGGTATAAGCCGTGCGTCTGACTGTACCGGGGTGCTGCATTTTCCGGTTATAGCGAGCCTATGATCTTTTTGGCAAAGTCATTAATGACGCTGTAGTGCACCTCAACCCCTTCCCGCTTGCCGTCAATTATCCCCTTGTTTTTTAACAGTGCCAGGTGTTGTGAAACTGTTGCCTGCGGCAGTCCGAGGCATTCCCATATATGTTTTACGTTGCACTCCTGCGTACAGAGTCCTGCAACTATCTTCAGGCGTATCGGGTGCCCGAGCACCTTCAATACTTCTGCTTCTACGTTAAATTGATTTTCTTTATCAAAGGCCATCGTTTGGGCTCCCATAGAATTTTTGATTATCATATATATGGAATGTGCGCTCGTCAATCCAAAACTGTGCTTCAGGTTGCGGGAGGAGATAGTTGCTTCAGCCGTAGAGTTTGTTGCTCAGGTGGCAGGCAGCGCTATGGCCGTTCCCATGATCGGTAATCTTCGGGACTTCATGGCGACAGAGGTCAACAGCATAACGACAGCGTGGATGAAAACGACACCCGGAAGGAATTGACAGGGCAGAGGGAAGGTCATCCCGCAGCAGTTCACCCCTGGATACATTTGCCGTATGCAAGCCGGGGATTGCGGCAATGAGGGCCTCTGTATAGGGATGCCGGCAGTGCTGAAACAGCTCTGAAGCGGGGCCAGACTCAACAACGGCCCCAAGATACATGATGATAATCCGGTCACAGATATGGCGTAATATCAGCAGATTATGTGAGACAATCATCATGGAGAGAGAAAAGTCGCTCTTCATCTGCAACATGATGTTGATTATCTGGGCTTGAATTGAAATGTCGAGAGATGACACCGGTTCGTCGGCAATCAGAATTTCCGGGGAGGCGGCCAGTGCGCGCGCGATGCCGATGCGCTGGCGCTGTCCTCCCGAAAACTCATCGGGAAAACGATCGACGACATCGCTCTGCAGGCCGACCGCCGTCATGATACGGGTGAGTTCTTTGCGCAGCATCGGAGCAGGTATACCGGCTATTTTGAGCGGTTCTGATATGCTGTCACCAATTCGCATGCGAGGGTTCAGAGATGAAAATGGATCCTGAAAGATCATCTGGGTTTTGCGCCGGAAAACGGTCCGCTCGTTCTGTCCGAGCTGTGCCAGCTGCTTTCCCTTGTAAAGGACACTCCCCCCGTCAGGCTTCAGAAGCCCGGCCATGATTTTGGCCAGTGTTGACTTGCCGCATCCGGACTCGCCTGCAATTCCGAGTGTTTCACCGGCAAATAGCTGCAGGGAGACTCGATCGAGTGCGGTCAGAACTCCGGTTGAATTATTATGTGAAGACACCTTGAACGTTTTATGCAGGTTGACTGCGCTGAGAAGAGGTGTCTCGCTCATGAACATTTCCAGCAACGGAGTGAGTGTGACGGAGCAATATCTTGAAGAATCTGGGTTTCAATACGGCATTTCTCTTCTGCAAGGGGACAGCGTTCTGCAAAGCTGCAGCTCCCGGCAGAGACGCTCCGGATGTTCAGCTGGCCCGGCAGGGTTGGCAACGGCCTGCCCGGTTCAGCATACTGAGGTAAGGAAGCCAGCAGTGCCTTTGTATAAGGATGGCGGGGGGTGGAAAGCAGCGTGCCGGTCGGAGCGGACTCAACGACCTGACCGGCATACATGACAGCGGTATGGTCGGCACGTTCGGCAACTATTCCCAGGTCATGTGTAATAAGCAGGATCGACAGTCCGTTTGATTTCCTCTGGTCATCCAGAAGCTCCAGTATCTGTGCCTGTATGGTTACATCCAATGCTGTTGTTGGCTCATCGGCAATCAACAGCGAGGGGTGACATGACAGGGCCATGGCAATCATGACCCTCTGTCGCATCCCGCCGCTCAGTTGGTGCGGATAGTCGCGCATCCGGTCACCGGCAGAGGGGATACCGACGTTTGTCAGCAGCTCGATTCCCCGCTCCCGGGCATCACGTCGAGACATCTTCAAATGCAGAATCAGCGGTTCGCAGAGTTGATCGCCTATTTTCAAAACCGGGTTCAACGAGGTCATCGGTTCCTGGAAAACCATTGAGATCCGACGCCCGCGGATGTCTCTCAGTGCATCTTCCTGGAGTGTTAACAGATTTTGTTCCTCAAAAACAATTTCACCTGTGCTGATAAACCCTGGTGGTGGAACAAGCCGCATGATCGACAGGGCCGTCATGGTCTTTCCCGACCCGGATTCACCTACAAGCGCAAGTACGGATCCTTTTGGAATGGAAAGTGAGACCCCACGGACGGCATCGAAGGAGTTTTCCCCTGCCGGAAATGAAACATGCAAGTTATGTAATAGTAGCAATTCTGTCACAGGGGATTTCCAGTTAAGCCGGTATACTACTACGTGAATAAAAAACCAATAATATTAGCCATTATTACTAATGCTAAATCAAGCGGGTGTAAACATACAGTATGAGTGCCAAATTGTCCAACAGTGATCATCAGGCAATAAAGTCTGAAAAAACCGGACAATCAAAAAAATTGACACGATGCCGCATTATGTGTTTCTATTCTCAGGTTTTGTGGCCATTGTATCGTATCTGCATAATTATCTTTTTGTCCCTGGCGGTGACCGTTTTTTCGTTGCCGGGGGTAAACAGGATAAACGCTGCAGTTCCGGATGAAATCATCCGGATTGCTATTGTTAAATCATCTTCCGAAGTGACGGTTGCTGGTGACGGGCTACTTGTGACTGATGAGGTCGGCAAACCGCTTGTCATGTCATTTCCGGCCACGGTAAAGCCGGTGAATAACGGTTTGCTGGTTGAGGGGAAACTGTTCCGGAGGCTGTCATTTTCTGCTCCCTCTGCGGTGTATGTTAATAATAAACCATACCGGGGAGTTGCGGAACTGTCCGTGGCAGACAAGGGGATTCTGGTGGTGAACCAGTTGCCGCTTGAGGAATATCTGGTCGGGCTGATTAATTGCGAAATATCTTCCGCATGGCCGATTGAAGCGGTGAAAGCCCAGGCAATAATTGCCAGAACATATGCTGTAAACAGGAAAATGGCCCGCATGGGAGCCCCCTATCACCTTGAGTCATCGGTTCTTGACCAGGTGTATGAGGGGAGCCTGATCGAGGACAGCCGTGCCCGTCGTGCAGTTATGGAGACGGAGGGGGAGGTGCTGACCTATAACGGCACTATCATCCAGGCTTTTTACCACTCCAGCTGCGGTGGCAGCACAGAATCTTCCGAGGATGTATGGGGGGCTTCGCTGCCTTATCTGAAAGGCGTTGAGTGTCAGTATTGCCTCTCTTCACCGTCGGGTACATCCTGGGAGTACAAACTTTCTCTGGAAGAGCTTGAAAAGCGACTGCGCTCTGCCGGGCACAACGTGTCAGGCCTGTATGATATAAAGGCGGGAGCGTTAAATTCGCGCGGCCGGCTGAAACAGCTTTCCCTGCTGGCGTCAAGAGGCGGCGGTGCAATCAGCGGCGAACA
>JAQUCU010000074.1 GCA_028686055.1 Desulfuromonadaceae bacterium | reverse complement strand
ACTTGACATAATATATCTTATGGGCGATATTTGAAGACGTTTATTCTCCTTTGTTCACGGTCTTATTTACATTGTAAATATCAGGGAAAGCGTTTCAGTAGCTTGAAAATTAGACCGGTACCAATCCCCCAAGCGCCGTTTATCAAAAAGGCCGTTACCAGAAGCGCTGGTGACCAACCGCCTCCCAACGGTTTACCCTTGAGAGGCAGTACCACCAAAAGAGCCACCAGGGATGGGAAAATAGCGCCGAAGAGAAACGCTACCACCCAATAATTGCCAAAATTGCGGAATCTGTTTTCTATACACACAAAGGATGAGCCCCACACACCACCCCAGAATGCCAAGGAAATGAATGCCGGAACTCCAAAGGGCTGTGTCGCAGCCAACGAAAAAGGCCCGAACGGGGCTAATCCAACACGCCACAGCAGTTCCAGCGTTAGCTGATGGAAGATGAGCGTAGCGAAAAAACCGGCAATGAATCCGATAATAAGACGTGATACTGTGATATTATGAATACTTTTCTGAACCATGGCGAACCCCGTAAAATGATCCGGTAATAAGCAGTTGTGGATCAAAATTGAATATTGATGCAATTCAGCTTGTAAAAGCCGTACGTAAGTAAGTCATCAGCGCTGTCATACTATATATATAGACAGCCAGTTACGGAGTTAATTCCGTAACTGGCTGTCTATGTTATTTGCTAATTGCGCAGTCGATGATTGCGGTGATTCTACGGTTTTTCTTCCTGCCTTCAGGTGTATTGTTATAAGCGACCCGGTGGGTATAACCAAAACCCTTGGCAGTGAGACGGGTACGCTCGATTCCGAATTTATCAACAAGATAGTTGACGACGCTCTCTGCACGGCGCTGGGAAAGCTTCATGTTATATTCAAAGCCGCCAACATTATCGGTATGACCTTCGATGAGAGCAGTTGTTGTCGGGTACTTCTTCATGTATTCGCCAACCGCTTCAATATCACTGTAATAATTAGGTGCTATGTCGGACTTGCCCGGAGCGAATTCAATATGAAGAAACATGCAGAGTGTGTCGGGTGGTTTTATCTCCTTTACGTCAAATGCGCAGTCTATGATCGCATCAATTCGACGATTCTTCTGTTTACCTTCATCAGTGGCATTGTCGGCAATCGGCCGGCTGGAACCGTAGCCTTTGGAAGTAAGTCTGGCACGCTCGATTCCAAAGTTGTCGACCAGGTAATTTACCACACTTTCGGCGCGGCGCTTTGAGAGATCCATGTTGTGCTCATAGGTACCGACATTATCGGTATTCCCTTCTATCACCGCAGTAGTGGTTTCGTATTTTTTCATGAAATCACCTACCTTGGCAACTTCGTCCCTGTATTGGGGTCGAATATCGGTTTTGTCTATGTCGAAATCAATATGTAGTGAAATGCAGTATTTATGTTTACCCGGTTGCGGCTCCATTGCGGGTATCTCTTCAAGCGGAGCTTCCTGTGGCGGCTGCACCGATTCCGATACGGGCGCCTCAACAGGTTGAACCGCGGGTTTTACGCCGCCGAAAGGGATATAGAGGCCAACAGAGTACTCGATGGCATTCAGCGTATCCTCATGGTGATAAATCAGGTGACGAACATCACCTCGCAGTGCAATGTTGTCGTTCAGGAAATATTTAAGTCCTACCCCGTAGTCGAATACGCCTTTCGTCCCGTTAAACATGATTCCACTCGGGGCATCGAAGTTTATACCGGCAAAACCGGCTGCAACGTAGGGTACAAGTTTGGCATCGGGCATGAAATGATAAAGCATCTCGGCACCATACCGATAAAAATCAACATCTGCGTCGCTTCTGGTAGATTGCGTACGAGCATAATCGAATAGAGCTTCCACTCCGAAGTGATCGGTGAAGTTGTATCCTCCCCTTATCCCGTAGAAGGGCCTGGTTTCCAGATGTTGATCTCCATCAAACGTAATGCCGCCGATCACAGGGGACAGGGAAAACTGTCCTTCTTTGTTAGCTGCACTTGCATCGTTACTTGCTGTCGATAATACAATCAGACATAAACAGAGGAAAAACATCAGAAACAGCTGAATCCTTTTCATACGCGGCCTCCTTGATTTTTGTGTTGTCCAGATAGCACTGCTTGTCGACGGTTAGTCCTGTTTAACTGCCCCTGGAATTACAACAGATTAATCGTGGTGCACCTAACTGTATTAAATATATTTCTTAATTTTTAACAGCGAAAACAGGTTTGTCAAGCGCGGCTTATTAATACTTTCCATTCTGTCGGGACAAAAGTTGAAGTACAGTACAATTAGCTTGCATTTTCAGGGTTCTATCAGTAATGTACACCAGTTCACATCAACGTAGTATGAGGAGCAGGACAAGGTATGAGCACTAAAGAAGAGGCTATTGAAGTTGAGGGAACCGTTGTCGAGCCATTGCCAAACGCAATGTTCCGTGTAAAACTTGAAAACGAGCATGTAGTTCTTGCCCATATTTCCGGCAAGATGCGTAAATATTTTATCAAGATACTTCCTGGCGACAAGGTCACTGTCGAGCTTTCTCCCTATGACCTCAGCCGGGGTCGTATTACCTATCGCGCCAAATAGACTGCTCACTCTCTGATTGATATCAACAGGCCCGTCCGCTTTGGAGGGCTTGTGTTGTTTCAAAATACACACTCTGCGAGGAACGTATGTATACCGTAGCTGATTTGAAAAAAGGTTTGAAAATAATACTGGATGGGGATCCTTATCTTGTTGTGGCTTTTGACTTCGTTAAGCCGGGTAAAGGTCAGGCTCTCTACCGCACCAAGATGCGCAACATGATCAATGGATCATTGCTTGACAGGACCTATCGCTCTGGAGAATCTTTTGAGCCGGCCAGCCTGGAAGAGCGCACGATGGAGTACCTGTATAAGGAAGGTGAGCACTACACCTTTATGGACCAACAGACGTATGAACAGGTTGTAATGGAAGAAGAAACCCTTGGCGAAGCAAAGAACTACCTCCTTGAAAACCTGAAGGTTGAGGTCATGCTTTTCGGAGAAAAAGCCATTGGGATATCATTGCCGAACTTTGTAAATCTGCGAGTGACTGAGACTGAACAGTGGGCAAAGGGTGACACCAGCGGCAATGATTCCAAGCCGGCCACCGTGGAAACCGGCTACGTGCTCCGTGTTCCTCCTTTCATCGAAGAAGGGGAACTGATAGTTATTGATACCCGTACCGGCGAGTATTCAACTCGCGTCAAGGGATAAACCATGAAGATTGACGCCTTGTGGCTGCGGGCGAATGTAATCAAAACCGTACGTGATTTTTTCTGGGAACGGGGGTTTCTCGAAGTTGAGACCCCCCTTCTTATTCCCGCCAACGCACCTGAAGAACATATTAATCCGATTATCACCCTCCCCTCCTGGCAGCTGCAAACCTCACCCGAAATCTGCATGAAACGTCTTTTATGCAGCGGTCACCAGAAACTGTTTCAGATATCACGCTGCTGGCGCTCTGACGAGCGAGGCTCACGTCATCTGTCTGAGTTTACAATGCTGGAATGGTATAGGGCCGGTTGTGATTACCGGACCCTGATGGCTGATTGTGAAGATCTGCTGCAGTATGTAGTTGCTAAGTGCCTGCCTGATAACCGCCGCTTTGTGCGGAATTCGGTGCAAATCGATCCATTTGTCCCTTGGCAGCGTATAAGCGTCCAGGATGCGTTTTTGCATTATGGACAGGTGGATGTATTGGACTGTCTCAGAAAAGGTCTTTACGAAGAAGTATTGACGTCGGTAATTGAACCGGCGCTCGCCGGGCATGCCTCACCGGTTATTTTAATGGACTACCCAATAGAGTTGGCAGCCCTGGCTCGCATTAAACCTGAAAACAGTGGGCTTGCAGAAAGATTTGAACTGTACGTCGGTGGATTGGAGCTGGCGAACGGTTTCAGCGAACTTAATGATCCGGTCGAACAGCGTTGCCGTTTTGAAGAGGCTAACTGCTCCCGCAGCAATGCCGGACAGGCTGTGTTGCCAATGCCGGAGCCGTTTCTTAGTATGCTTGCAACGATGCCGGAGTCGGCCGGAATTGCTCTTGGAGTGGATCGACTGGTGATGCTGAGTGCCGGTGTCGATAGTATCGATGAGGTAGTTGCATTTACTCCTGAGGAGTTGTGATGTCCTCGTACAATACCTGTTCACCTGTATAGGTACGCAGCTGCATCATATTTCCTAATATTTTTACATCATCAGGAAGAATAGCAACCTTTCCCTTCCCGCCCGGCAGATCAATTACATAGTGAGGTACAGCTAATCCCGATACGTGCCCGCGGAGCCCTCGCACTATCTCAAGGCCGGTGCGAACTGAAGTCCTGAAGTGAGCGGTGCCCTGTACAAGGTCCATCTGATGCAAATAATACGGCCTGACCCGCAGTGCAAGCAGCCCGGTCATCAGCTTTCGCATGGTCTCAACCGAATCATTGACCCCCCTTAACAGTACAGTTTGATTACCCAGCGGTATCCCGGAGTCCGCCAGTAAAGCGCAGGCATTTCCTGATTCAGCGGTTATTTCATCAGGATGATTGAAATGGGTGTTAATAAAGAGAGGATGAAACTTGCGGAGCAGACTGCACAGATCCCGGGTTATCCGCCCGGGAAGCGTAACAGGAACACGGGTTCCGATCCTGATAATGGCTACATGAGGGATCGCCCGTAGACCGGTCAGAATTTTTGACAGCGACTCATCGTCAAGCATCAGCGGGTCGCCCCCCGACAGAACAACATCATGGATTGCAGGATGTGCAGCAATATAGTCCAGTGCCGCGTGAAGCCCACCCTCCCCCATGGGTTCATCACCACTTCCCACAAGCCTTTTTCTCATGCAAAAGCGGCAGTAAACCGCGCAACGATTGGAAACAAGCAGAACCACCCGGTCTGGATAGCGGTGTATAAGGCCCGGGACAGGGCTTAAGGCACTTTCTTGCAGAGGATCCGGGCATTGGGAGTCATCTTCCAATTCGCGCGAATCCGGCATGCACTGCTTCCAGATGGGATCATCCTGGTGCTTGATAAGACCTGCATAATATTCGGTCATCCGGACAGGATAACGAGCTGAAACCAGGTTTAGATTACCTGTGATCTGTGTAGATATTGTTTTATTACAGGTGGATATGTCACTGTATTTTATGTATTGCATTAATAATCAGCCTGTCTGGTAATAAATTAAATAGAACCGACGTAACGATGTGCAGGGGGTAGTATGGCAATTTTCAATGAAATGACGATCAATAATTGAAGGTGCCGCCGTAGATGAGGTCCGGAATAATCGGGTATTGTTTTTAACATAACGGGGAGAAGTTTGAAATCCATCCGGGACAATCAAATCGATGAGCAAGATATCAGCGGACAATAACCTTGAAAAACCGGATCAGATAATCAATACCCGACCAGATAGTCAGGATGGTGGCTATCCAAAGAAAAAACATACCAACATTATGCATATTAACAGTCAGCAGAGTATGTGAAATTCCAAAAAACCAGTTATAGTTGTAATGGAGAGTGAGACCGATAATTGCAACAATCTGAAAAATAGTCTTGAATTTGCCAAGATTGCTGGCCTGAATAACGATTCCTTCAGTTGAAGCAATCCCGCGTAGGCCTGTTATAATAATTTCACGCCCTAAAATTACAAGCACCATCCACGCGGGTACCCGATTAAAAGGCAAGATCATAATCAGGACCGCCATGACAATAAGTTTATCGGCTATCGGATCCAGAAATTTACCAAAGATCGTTACAATTCCCATCCTGCGAGCCAGATACCCATCAAGCCAGTCCGTAATGGATGCAATTGCAAAGAGGGCCGCCGCCCAAAATCCTGCAGAACGGGATGGTGACATCAGAAGTGCCGCAAGTAGGGGGATGGCGGCAATACGCATCATGGTGAGGATGTTCGGCAGGTTCATGATCTGATTTGATCTACTGACTGTCATTATTAAATACCGCTTTCCTGATAGGACTTCATGTAGGAAAGAACCCGGTTTACATAGGTCCTTGTTTCATTGTAAGGAGGTATCCCGCCATATCTGGCGACCTTGTTGAGACCGGCATTATAGGCAGCTACGGCCAATGAAACATCGCCCCTGAACGTATCAAGCAAAAAACGGAGATACTTCACCCCGCCTTCAACATTGTCCTTAGGGTTGAAACGATCGGCAACTTTCAGGGATTTAGCGGTTGCAGGCATTAA
Source organism: Desulfuromonadaceae bacterium (assembly GCA_028686055.1). Lineage (GTDB taxonomy): Bacteria > Desulfobacterota > Desulfuromonadia > Geobacterales > Pseudopelobacteraceae > JACRCG01. Next base: position 6,474 of record JAQUCU010000074.1, on the reverse strand, counting down.
TTGCATCAACCCGCTGGCACCTTTACTGGAAACGGCATTCGGGTTGTATCCGGATTCGGCATGAATCACGGCCTTTACCAGGCAAGAGTTGACGCCGTATTTATCTGAACAGGTTTTGATGAGTTGCTCAAATTCTGCCGGATTTACCGATGCTGCGTATCTGAGTTTTGTCCGGAGCTGCTTATCTTTTTTGAGGTCACGCATGAAAACTTTAAAGCGCTTATCGGTTGGCGCATCGGTAAAATGAACAATACCGTCGTCATCAACATATCTGTATATATCGGCATTGGCCCAATGCGGCGTTGTTGACGCAAAGAAAAAAAACACAATGAGGCAGAGCTTCACAAAGATAACATATGAGTGTGGTTTCGATAACATTGCGTCCATAATCCCAAAAGATGCGGATTTGTCAAGAGATATTCTGTTTAATATGTTTTTGATGCCAGTTTGAAATTGACTTTTCAGAGGCCATGTTCTACAAACATTCTTTCGTAAAGAGGAGGATTAATATGAGTGGTAAACCTGTAACCTATAAAGATTCCGGGGTTGATATTGCAGCCGGAAACAATTTTGTCAACCTGATCAAACCGTTGGTAAAGGCTACGTCGCGACCGGAGGTACTGGCAGACATCGGCGGTTTTGGCGGTTTGTTCTCTCTCAATACATCAAAATACAAAAATCCTGTTCTCGTTTCTGGAACTGACGGTGTCGGTACAAAACTCAAAATAGCTTTCCTCACGGACCGCCACGACACGGTAGGCATTGATCTTGTGGCTATGTGTGTGAACGATATAATTGTTCAGGGAGCCGAACCGCTGTTTTTTCTGGATTATCTGGCAACAGGAAAGCTTCTCCCTGAAAAAGGTGCTGAGATTGTAAAGGGAATTGCCGAAGGATGTAAGCAGGCCGGTTGCGCCCTAATAGGTGGAGAAACTGCCGAGATGCCCGGCTTTTATGCTGATGGCGAATATGACGTCGCCGGTTTTACCGTCGGTGTCGTTGATCGTGACAATATTATCGACGGTTCATGCATATCGGTAGGCAACAAGCTGATCGGTATCGCATCCAGCGGTCTGCACAGTAACGGTTACTCCCTTGCCAGAACACTGATTTTTGATCATTTAGGTCTCTCCATTGATGACGAGTTCCCTGGCGCCGGCACCTCAGTATCTGACGTGCTGCTGACTCCGACCCGGATCTATGTGCGCTCAATCCTGAACCTGCTGAAAGATTTCTCCCTTAACGGTATCGCCCATATCACCGGAGGTGGACTCCTCGAAAATGTTCCCCGCGTTCTCCCCAAAGGGTGCCAGGCCAACATCCATACCAACAGATGGGAACGACCGGTTCTGTTTGAGGTTTTGCAGAAGGCGGGCAACGTTGAACGTGATGAAATGTACCGCACCTTCAATATGGGAATCGGAATGGTACTGGTGGTGCCGGAGAATCAGGCTGAAGAGATCATTGATCGCTTAAACGGTCTGGGTGAATCAGCCTGGATTATTGGTGACATTGCCGCCTGTGATACCGGTAATGAACGAGTAGAGCTGGCGGGAGAGTAAATATATGTCAGGAAAAGCGCCCTGCCGGCTGGGTGTTCTGGTTTCAGGAAGCGGCACCAACCTTCAGGCCATCATCGACCGGATAGAATCGGGAGAGATAAATGCTAAGATCGCCTGTGTCATCAGCAACAAGGCGGATGCGTATGCTCTGACCCGTGCCGCCCTGCATGGTATACCTGCCATTGTCCATGAAAACGTCAGTTTTCCCGAGCGACGTTCGTATGATGCCGCAACAGTTGAAATTCTGCGCAGCCATAAAGTAGACCTGGTAATTCTGGCCGGTTTCATGAGAATTCTGACGGACGTTATGGTCAATGCATATCCAAATGCAATCATGAACATCCACCCTGCCCTGCTCCCATCCTTCCAGGGCCTCCATGCGCAGCAGCAGGCTCTTGACTATGGGGTTCGCTACTCCGGATGCACCGTGCACTTTGTCGACCATGGAACGGATACAGGCCCTATTATTATGCAATCGGTTGTTCCGGTTGAGCAGGATGACACAGAAGAAACACTCTCAGCCCGGATTCAGAAAGCTGAACACCAGACATTTGCTGCGGCCATCAAACTGTTTGTAGAGGGGAAAATACATGTTGACGGCCGTAGAGTATACCTCACATAAGACGCGGCATTTAACATGACGTTAATATGTGCCCGGTCTTAACCTGTTTGATGATTGAACGATCTTCACCTACAGGACCTTCCTTCCTTGAATTACTCGCACAAGCACCACAATAACCGCAATGACAAGCAGAATATGAATCAGGCCACCCATTGTATAAGATGTAACCATACCCAACAGCCACAGAATTATTAATACCACACAGATTGTCCACAACATAAATATTCTCCTTATTCAATGTCTGCCTTTAGCAGCATAGACCACTGGATTTCAAAGATCCGCTGAAGCCTCAGTTTTATTGGCATTCATCCGCCGTCATTCAGCGAGCGGATGTTTGCCTGATTCGAGTTCACGCTTATTGTGGTATAAAAAACGGACCATGTAATATTCAAAAGGGTAGCCACTCTCATAGTAGCGGAAACTCTGTTGGTGTCTTGTATCTACAGCCTCCAGGGCCGTTATTCCGGAAGAAATAGCAAAAGAGTTGCTGGTATTTCCAAATGGATCTATCGCAGTGTATATCCCGTACGTGATGGCGCTGTCCACGGCGAGTCCTCCGGTGTCGCGCAGAGACGACGGGCCGAAGATCGGCAGCACGAGATAGGGGCCGGATCCCGCTCCCCAATACCCAAGAGTCTTGCCGAAATCCTGTTCGTGTCGTTCCAGACCGAAGCTGGTGGCCGGATCAAACAGACCGCCAAGACCCACGGTACTGTTCGTCACGAAACGGCCAAGCGTCGTTGCGGACTCCCTCCCCTTCAGCTGGAACAGACTGTTTGTGAGGTTTCTTACCTCACCGAGGTTATTGTAGAAACCGGAGACCCGTTCCTGGAGAAAAACCGGGGTGATGAACTCATAGCCGCTCACCACCGGGAGGAACAGGTATTTGTCGAAGTAGTAGTTGAACCGGTACATGTTCCGGTTAAACCCTTCCCATGGATCCGCCACCTCGGCAAAGCGCTGATCTTTGAATTCTTCAATAGAGTGCCGTGGCGGCACCTCAGCCAGGGTGTTTTCCCTGGTTGCGGCACAGCCGGAAAGAGTCAGCGCCAGCATAAGCTGTATTATTACTAGTAAGTTAAAAATTGTTTTATGTGTTTTTTGAGCAGAATTAAATCCCGATAATTCACTTATTATGTCTGTCATCGCTACACCTTCCTTATTGTTTGAAGAATGCGATCATATAGGCAATATTTTCTTTGTACTCCAGGTTACCCAGATGGCCGCCGCGCGGGTAGATCTTGGTACGTTTGCCGAAGAGTTGCTGCAGATATTTAAGATCCTCCCCTGTCAGGATGAAGTCATTTTCGTTGGCCATTACTCCGAACTTGTCAGAAGTCTTCAGGTACCCCTCAATACTCTTGATGCTCAGGGAATCGATGAACGCCTGCTTTGTGAGTCCAGGCCGCCGCATCTGGAAGTATGGAAACAGATACTCGTTGAAGTAGTCAAAAAAGCTTAAATGGCAGGAGACCAGAAAATAGTCGGAAAGCGAATCAGTGATTTTCAACACCCGGTTTTTAGGCACGACATAGCCGCTGTTGGTCATCACGTCGGAAGAAAATATCATACCGGCCAGGTTGATGCGGAAGGTGAGTCCGATCAATCCTGCGGTTTCCTCGCTGGAGTAAAGCTTATCCGCGTAGATCGCATAGAGAAATTCGTCATTGATGGCGACGTAGTTGCCGTAACGATAGAATTCGCTGAACTTGGACAGCATCTTGTTGAAAAAAATACCCTCTTTCTTCGGGCCTCCCGGTATTTTCTTCATCAGACCCTCAATCCTTCCCGATGAAGTGTAGAGGCTTACCGCCGGGTCTATCATCAAAACCTTGCGGAAGTTGAAAATACGGCGCTCCTCATCCAGTTTTGCCACGAAGGCGGCCTGGGTGCCACCCAGGCTGTAGCCGCACAGATAGAAGGAGGAAACCTCGACATCACCCCTGACCTGATTCCAGGCGATTTCCATGGCCCGGTACAGGTCTGCTGCGTCCTCAGTCAAGTCGCCGGGTATGCGGCTTTGGGATGCGGATATGATAAAATTGGCATGGGTCGGTGACGGAAGGGTAATGACATGAAAACCGGCCTGGTAGAAGGCCTTCATCATTACCATCAGCTTGGCAGACCGGTCGCTGGAACCGGTGCCGGCGATCAGAAAGACCAGCGGCGCTTTGTGATCCTGATATGCAAAGGTGCAGCGCAGCCCTTCGTCGTAAAAGAAGATTGACGGTTTCTTCCGCTCAGGGAAGACATCAAGCACGAGCTGCCTGGTATTTATATTTGCGGGTAGCTCGGGCATTAGTTTTGCCGGAGTCCCGATTATGGTGGACTCATATGATCCAGGGATCGGGTAGCCATAGGTGTCCTCCGCCGCAAGGCCTTGGGCAGGCAAAAGGACGAGGCAGGCGATGAAAAAGATTTTGAGGTACATCATGCGAATTCTCCCTTTGAAGGTAGCTTAACGTATGTCCAAAATTTTCAGATGGACGAATGCAAACGTGTATGGCCGCTTGTTCCGACGGATATCATAGTTTACCAGAAGATCAACGGTTATTTCCTGATTCAAAGTTGTCATTCTACAGCTCCCGCCATATCCTGTACCACGAACCTGCCGCAGACAAAACAGAACAGGCCTGCCAGCAACATGGCTCCAGGAGTGATCAAGAGGGCGTTCCGCAGACCCCACTGGTCGGATAGCCAGCCGAGGATGGAGGGGGAAACTGCGTCACCCAGGGCGTGGATGAAAAAAATATTGACCGCAAAGGCCATGGCGCGGACACCCGGACCCGTCACGTTAATGATAACGGTATTGAGCGGACCGGTATTAAGAAAGAGAAAAAATTCTGCAATAAAAATTGCGGACATACAGCCGGCCAAACCGGGTGCAAGGATTGCCCAGACCGCGAATGGGGTACCGATCAGGAATCCCCAGCCGGAGACCTGCAGATACCCCTTGCCGCTTTTTTTTTGCCACCGGTCGCCGAGCCAGCCGCCTGTCATGGTTCCCAGTATCCCTGCCAGCACCGTGGTCGCTCCAAACAGTGTATTTCCCCGTGCCACATCAAGAGAATGGACGCGGTTCAGGAAAGAGGGGATCCACTGGGCGAGCCCCCCGATGGCAAAGGTCATCGCCGCCATGGCGAGTGTATTGTAGACAAATGAACGGTTTTTGAACAGGGCTGCATATCCTGAGGAAACCTTTACTCTTACTCCAAGGGCCGGCGGAGGCGCGTCATCGCCACCACGTGGAGGAGTGCGCAACAGTGCGATGGGAATAGCCAGCAGCAGACCCGGCACACCGACCAGCAGAAAAGCGGCATGCCAGCCGTACACATGCCCCAGCACCCCACCAAGGAGATAACCGAGCGCACTACCAACCGGAATGGCGACATAGAACCACGCAAGGACCCGTCCGCGACGTTCTTTCGGAAAAAAATCTGCGATGAGGCCGGGCGATACCGTGCCAAAACTCGCCTCACCAACCCCAACCGTTGCACGGGCGGCCAGCAGGGTCCGGTATCCGGGAGCAAACCCGGCCAGAGCCGTGGCCAGACTCCAGACAACCAGGCCTCCGGCAGCGAGTCTGGTCCGGCTCCAGTGGTCACCGATCCAACCGAAGAGCGGGGCAAAGAGCAGATAGCTGAGCATGAAGGCGCTCCCGAGAAACCCGAGTGCCGTATCAGAGAGATTAAGATCGATCTTGATCAGCGGGAAAACCGCGAAGAGCACCTGCCGATCAATATAATTAAGCAGGTTCACCGCCAGAAGAAGTCCCAGGGCGTAGCGGCGGTAGAATAGTGAGATCGGCCCAGCATTCATAATATGGTATATCCTCCTGAAATCAAAGTCCTGATGCCCCGGGCTACCCCAGGCTCAGGACCAGCGCGTTGCTACGCACGGAAACCACACTCCGACGTTGAGCTTTCAACCGTCCGGCATACCTTCGTTCGAGGGTGATTCGACTTCAGCCCGAAGCCGCGGCAGACAGTCGGGGTATTCGGACTGCAGGAATTCAACAAGTTTTTCGCGCACATGGCAGCGCAAATCCCAGTCATCACCCGAATTTTTCGCACTGACCAAGGCCCGCAGAACAACCGTCTTGTCGGTTGCATCAAGGACGACCAAGCCGGAAACCTTACCATCCCAGAGATCTGTTCCGGCGAGTATGTTCCGCAGTTCGGCACGAACCGCCGCCACCGGCACCCGGTAGTCGCAGTGCAGGGTAACCGTACCGAGAAGGTTGGCTGAAACCCGCGTCCAGTTCTGGAAGGGCTTTTCCAGAAAATAGGT
>JAQUCU010000073.1 GCA_028686055.1 Desulfuromonadaceae bacterium | reverse complement strand
ATTGTAGCAATCCCAAAGGTAAGTTCATGGAGATGAATGTTGCAAAAACCGGTTTCGGCAAGCATACGTGAGAACTCCTCCTGTGAGGGAAATTCAAGCACAGAGTCTGGCAGGTATTTGTAGGCATTGTATCGCGAAAACAGTCCACCGATAACCGGCAGCAGGCGGCGGAAGTAAAAATAGTACAGCTGCCTGAACAGTTGCCAGCGGGGCGTGGAAAACTCCAGTATAATCATCCGGCCGCCTGGACGCAGCACCCGCCACATTTCAGCCAGCCCCAGTTTTCTGTCAACGATGTTTCTTATGCCAAAGGCAATGGTAACGGAATCAAAGGTGTCGTCGGCAAACGGCAGATCTTCACAAGGGGCGACTTTAAGGTCAATCCTGCCGGCATACGGTGATGCCGCGACCTTCACAGCACCGAGGTCAACCATCTCCTTACAGAAATCAGCTCCGGTGATCTTGACCGAATCCGGTGTCCGGCGGGCGATCTCGAGTGCCACATCGCAGGTGCCGGTCGCCACATCAAGGATACGGGAATCTTCGCTGTATTTTAGCAGCCGTACGGCCTTTATCCGCCAGTACCGGTCGATACCAAAGCTCAACAGTTTGTTAAGAAAATCATAGCGCGGAGCAATAACCCCGAACATCTGCTGGACTTTTTCCCCTTTGTCAGAAAGTCTGAACATTCGTTTACTCTACCTTTTAAAGTATTTTAGTGCTATAAAACGGGAAGTTTATGTAGCACGTTTTGGCTGCCGTTAACCAGTAAAAAACGAATTTTATATATCTCAGGAGCCGCCGCAGAGTGATCCCGAACATCCGCATTCAGGATATTGCAGACATATTGATTATGACATTCCTGCTTTACCAGTTGTACTCCTGGTTCCGTGGGACGCGGGCTATTCAGGTCATGTTGGGACTCGGAGTCGTAACACTTATCTATTTTGCAACCCGTTTTCTGGATCTGTATATGACGAGCTGGGTTCTTCAGGAGCTTGGCACCGTCCTGATTATCCTCATAATTGTTGTATTTCAAACAGAGATCCGTCAGGCGCTGTATCGTTTCAGCCTTCTGAGATACATACTTGACAGCCACCAGGAAACGCAGCACAGCCAATTTCAGGATATTGCCGAAACAATGTTCAGGATGGCAGAAAACAAGACCGGGGCTCTGATCGTTTTCCAGGGCAATGAATCCCTGCACGACCTGATGACAAACGGGGTGGCAATAGACAGTGCCATCTCCCCGCAAATGCTGGAATCTATCTTCTATGATGGTGCGCCGTTCCATGACGGCGCGGCTCTAATAAATAACGGCAGGATCGAGAAAGCCGCCTGCCACCTGCCGCTCTCGGTCAGCCCCGATCTTCCTCAGCACCTGGGTACACGTCACAGGGCGGCGCTCGGATTGTCTGAACGCAGCGATGCTGTTATTGTTGCCATATCGGAGGAACGTGGCGAAGTTTCCCTGATGACCGCCGGAACATATCGCCTTATGAGCACCCCCACCGAACTGATCATGGCACTGGATGAACTGCTCAGAAACGAAACCGAAAGTCCCCGCATCACACGGCGACAGCGTTTTTTTTCCAACCTGCTTCCAAAAACCCTGCTTCTTCTTGGGGTGTGTATATTCTGGGGGCTGATAACAACCCGTCAGGGACAGATCACCTCGGTGACGGCTCCGGTAATGCTGCACGGGATTCCTGACGACATAGTTTTGCTCCGGACGCTGCCTGAAGATGTGACAGTCCAGATAAAAGCCTTGTCAAGCCTTGCCCCGACACCTTCGAAGCTCGACCTAACCGCCGAAATTGATGCGTCTGGAATAACAGAAGGAACTACGGCAATAAGTGTGACTCGTGACGACATACCTGTCCCATCAGGAATGACCATAACGTCTATATCCCCTTCGACCGTTAGAGTTTCCGCAGAAAAGAAACTGCGCAAGAGTGTGCCGGTAAAAGTAATTCTTAAGGGGAGACGGCCGGCATGGCAGGCTTCCTTACATGCCGTATGCGAACCAGAATCGGTCGATATAGAAGGGCCGGCCAGCCGGGTTTCACGGATTGAGTCGGTGTCAACCGAAGACATCGACGCCAGCCAGTTAAAAAGGGGAAAAGAATATCTGAAGAATCTGCGAGCACCGGAAAAACATGTATCTATCCTAAGGGATACCCCGGTTACAATCAGACTTGCAGTTAGAGACCGACGCCGGCGATAAGATGTATTGCTTAGCCTTTGCCCAGCCATAGAACCTAAAAAGATGCAACAAGGATTGACTTTTTAAATCTATTGTTATATAAACCTGCATTCCTTGATCAAATTTAAAACAAACTCGGAGGGAAAATGGTCTATATTCGTATCGTTGCTACGATTTACCTTATACTCCTGACACTGCCTCAGCATGCTCTGGCCTCAAAGTCTCATATAGCAAGAAAAAGCGAATCACTGCAGTCAATTGCCCGCAAGTACCATGTTTCAGTCAATGAGATTAAATCTGTCAACAACATGACCTCTTCCCGTGTGCGCAAAGGTACGCGCCTGATCATACCATCACATGCGGAGCCGCAGCAAAAGAAGGTCGCTTCTTCGGCCCACCAGAATACCTATAAAGTGTCCAAGGGTGATACGCTTCCCAAAATCGCCAGAAAAACCGGCGTTAGAATAGCTGATATCAAAAATCTGAACCGCCTGAAGGGGAACAGAGTCAAGGCCGGACAGGTGCTGACCCTTGTGGCCGCAGAGGTGCCGGCTGATGCCGCCAGTACCAGCGCCAACAGGCTCCAGCTTGTCAACAAAGATCTTTTGAATGAGCAGGAAATTTCCGACACTCTCGCAGAGTTGACCGATCTTGAGTCAGACCAACCGGTTGACCTTGCAAAAACTCTTGAGGCAAAACAGGCCACCACCAGCCTCAAAAAAAGCGCGTACAGTTTTCTGGGAGCCCACTACCGCTTTGGCGGCAACAGTCGCACCTCGCTTGACTGTTCAAGCTTTACTCAACAGGTTTTCCGGCAACTGAGCGTTAAACTTCCCCGCACTGCCAGGGAGCAATTTTCTGTTGGCAACGAAGTCATGCGCGGAGACCTGAGAAAAGGTGATCTCGTTTTTTTCCAAACCTACGCCAACTTCCCTTCTCATGTCGGCATTTATCTTGGGAACCGCAAGATGATCCACGCTTCTTCTCGCGAACACCGCGTTGTTATTTCAACCATGGATACGCCCTACTATCTGTCACGCTATCTTGGTGCGAGACGCATGACGGATACTGCGTCAGACTCCATAAGTTTCAATGAACTGCTTCAAGGCGTGGAAGAGGAAAATGAGACTGATAATCTGAAAAATGATACACTTGGTGTGTCGCTTAACATTGCAAAGTAGCACCTGTAACATGCGCATAACTACTACATCCGGGTCACCTGACCCGGATTTTTTTGTGTCGTGAAAATACTACTCACCTATCAATCGGGATTACCACATCGCAACGATCCATACATAAGTATCGTGCCAACCGGCCTGTGCTATCTGCACGCATATTTACTGGAAGCCGGATATGACTCGATTCTGGCCAATTTTTCGGCCTGGCCGGCCTCCAGGATCAGACAGGAGCTACTGACTATACATCCTGATTTTATCGGGATTTCTCAATGGACCCACAACAGGCACTGTTCACTGGATCTTGCCAGAATATGCCGTCGTCTCCTCCCGGACAGCACAATTGCAATGGGGGGGGGACACGCGACATTCTGCTATGAGGATATACTGGTTGAAGGTTCACCTGTGGATGTCGTGGTCCTGGGAGAGGGAGAAGATACACTTCTGGAATTGGTTGCACAGGCGTCGAAAGAAAAAGAATTTCAGAACATCGCTGGAGTGGCGTTTCGCAGCAACGGCACAATTATGGTCACTGCTGTTCGAAAGAACCTTGAGGAGCTGGATCGTCTGCCGCTACCGGCCCGCTACCTTGACCGATCAATCGGCTGCGACCCTGAATTGCAATCCGAATTCATAGTCACAACACGCGGCTGCCCATCCACCTGTTATTTCTGCAGCTCACCAGATTTCTGGGGGAGAAGGGTCCGGTTTCGATCGCCACGCGCTATTGTTGAAGAAATCCAATATATCCGCCAGAAGTTCGGCCTGATCTATTTTTCAATACGAGATGATACATTTACGGCTGACCGCAGGAGGGTCCTTGAATTCTGTTCCCTGCTGCAGAAGCAGGAGGCCAACATCCTCTGGAACTGTCAGTCGCGCGTCAATGCGATTGACGAAGAGCTGGTAATCGAAATGAAACGTGCCGGCTGCGAGTGCATTCAGCTCGGTGTAGAATCTGGTTCACCGCGAATTCTCCAACAGCTCGGGAAAAAAATAGCGCCAGCCCAGATTGAGAGTGCCTGTACACTGATCAGGGAAGTCGGCATCAATCTTTCAATTTACCTGATCAGCGACGTGCCGGGAGAAACCGGTGAGGACATGAGGCAAACTATCGAACTTGTCCGCCACATACATCCGGATGACGGTTATGTCTCTCCTCTTGCCTATTATCCAGGCACGCGGCTCTATAAAGATGCGGTGGCCTCCGGCAACACAACTCCGGCTGTTTTTGCAGAGTCACGCCAAGCCGCCCTTTATGTCGCTTCGGCGTCTGGACAGCCATCCGCACGCCTTCTGAAAGAGCTGGCAAAAAACCGCCAGGTTGATCCGGAGCGTTTCAAAATACAGAAGAAGCGGCTTGGATACTGTTACACAACTAATGTGATTGCAGCAGAGTGGTATCGACAGCGGGGGGAGTACGGCAAAGCTGAAGAGGAATTACTGGAGATTACGACCCTTCAGCCGGGCAATCCGTGGGGCTGGTTTCTTTTGGGAGATCTGTATTCCGAACTGGGCAGGAGCAAAAAAGCAAAAGAGTTATATGCCAGGGTGCTGAGCATCGTCCCGCAACACGGCCCATCAAAAGCGGCACAATAAAAGACGGGGTCATTCACATGACCCCGTCAGCGGTACGTGCTCTAAAGACTACTTTTCAATCCTGATACCGGGAATGAAGAGAATTTTTTCAAAAGTCTTATTCAGAGTCTTGCTGTGAAAATTTGCCAGAGCGGGGGTTTCCGGGTACTCAATCTTGTCTCCCTTAGCGACCTTGGTTTCAGGCAGCGCCAACCATGTTTTCGCACCTTTTTCATCAGCTGCTTCAACATATGTGTAGCCGCCTGAGTTCATGGTCTGGGTAACAGTTGCTTTTTTGCCCACTCCTGCAGGAATTTCCTGTGCCTTCATGCCGGCGTGCGGATCTCCGCCCGGAACTGCGGCACCAGGCTGAGCTGCCTGACCTTGCTGTTGACCTGCGGACGGGGCCTCGGTTTTCGGCTTGTCTTTGCACCCTGCAAGGGCGAGAGCGGCAATACTGAGAACTACTAATGCTGTTTTTTTCACCTGCGACCTCCTGTTTTTTAGATATCTATATTTCATTTATCATACTACGACTGCTTGTTCCAAGATAAATATTCTAACACGGTAAATATAACATTATCCTCAAGTGCGTATTCCTATGAATGAAGCATAGTTCACAACATAACGATACATATCTACTCTTTTACCCGACTGGAACCAGGGCGGTTAAGAAAGTCATACAGTGCAATCTGTTCCGTCATGGAAAGCTTATTACGGCGCCGGCAGCCCTCCCGGTTCAGGCATATCCTGCAGCGCTCATCCGAACACCACTGACAACAGGTGCAGTCCGGGCAGGGACGCTTTTTCGGAGCCGGGTCGGACATCAATAGACAACATTTCGTTTGACCGCATTGCCTTCAAGCAGCCGCACAAAAGCCTTGCCGCTGTCTGCATTGACCAGCAGGTAGCGGGGGAGCTTTAAAACCGAATCCGATGCGGTTGCGTGACGCCGCTCAATTGTGAAGGTGGCAACGTAACCGGCCTCAACAGCCTTGCGTATCAGGTAGTCATCATATATTCCGAAAGGCCAGGCGAGCATGTCCACCTTTATCCCCAGTTCGGTTTCCAGGCGCCACTTTGATTTTTTTAACTGCGTCATGACGAACGCATCCAAAGCCGGCTGGCTCAATCTTCTGCGCTCTTTTTTAAAGTTAGGATGCCAATAGGTATGTGACTGAATTTCAAAAAGGCCGGTTTTCGTTAGTTCACGCAGCTGATTCCATGTCAATGCATACTTTGCATTGGAAATTGCAGACGGGTAAGTAAAGATTGTTACCGGGTAGCGATATTTTTTTATGATCGGAAGCATGTCACTGTAAACCGACTTGTGAGCATCATCTTCTACGATTACAACCGATTTGGGCCCGGGCGCCGGGGCCTTTCCCCGATAATAGTCAACAAGCTTCCGCAGCGGGATGACTTTGTAACCATTGTCATGCAGATATTTCATCTGCGCCTCAAAAACCGGAGTCGTGATCGTCATGCCGTCAACTACTGTTGCACCCAGGCGGTGGTACAACAGAATCGGTACGCGGAATGATTCAGCGGCAAAAACCGGCAGCGGCAAAAGCAGCGTAATTGTGACTAAAAGCAGGCGTGCAATAAAAGTGTACATAAAACAAGAATCCTTTCTGAGTCAACCACGTACGATGTAAACCGAACAGGCGGCATTACTGGCTACTGTATGTGAGATACTTCCCTTGATCCGGCGCTGGATAAATCCCTTGCCGGAGCTGCCGATTACAATCACATCGATTTCTTCACGCTTGGCAAGAGTGATGATCTTATCAGCCGGATCACCATATTCAACAATCATCTCGAGCGGGATATCATGCTCTGCAGCGCATTTTTCTATAACATAGAATATTCGTTCACGAAGCGCATCCCATTTTTTTGATTCGGTCATCGGTGCGGCAGGGACAAAATCGGTGTACGTTGAATTCGGCGCATTCGGCAGCACAAGCAATGCATAAATACGGCTTTTGAACTGGCTCTGGTTGCCCGCAGCAAGCCGAACGGCCTCTTCTGCAGCCTTATCAGACTGGGGAGAACCATCTATTGCAACAAGTATTTTTTTACGCAGGTTAAGCATGGCATCCTCGTACATGTTTTATAAACTGACTATCGTGCAGGCATGGTTACAGCTATATAATTTTAAATATAAAGTAATTTTTCATACTTGACAATTGTAAAACAATATTCTAGTATTTCAAAAAGATATCATAAAAGTTGAATATTTGGCCTGTTTTTAAATTATCGATTAGTTTCTGATATGTTGCATCGCACTTTCTATCACTTCAATTCATTAAAAGGACCCGTCTCATGGCAAAAAAAGAAAAATCCGAATATCTTATACAGGCGGTATCCCACGCCCTTGACCTTTTGGAACAGTTTCATGGTGAAGTCGACGAACTGGGTGTCACTGAACTGAGCAAACGCCTGAAACTCCACAAGAATAACGTCTTCAGACTGCTTGCAACGCTGGAATCCCGCAGCTATATCGAGCAGAACAAAGTGACTGAAAACTACCGTCTCGGCCTTAAAACACTCGAGCTCGGGCAGACTTTCATCAAGCAGATGGGCCTGCTACGGCAGTCAAAACCGGTGCTTGAGGCTTTGGTTGAGAACTGCAACGAGACAACCTATGTTTCAATTCTAAAAGACTTCAACATAGTATATCTTGATGTTGTCGAAACCGCTATGACTGTCAGGGTTGTACCGCGTGTGGGCTCAAGACTCCCGGCCTACTGCACAGCAGCCGGTAAGGTGCAGATAGCCTACATGAGCGATGAGGAGCTTGAAGCCTTTTTCCCCTCGAAAGAACTGAAGAGTTATACCCCCAACACCATTACCGACCGAGATGCCCTGAAAAAACAGCTTAAACAGATTGCTGAACAGGGGTATGCGCTTGACGACGAGGAACTTGATACTGGCGTTAAATGTGTCAGCGCTCCGATTCGTGACTACACGCGGCGTATTATCGGTGCTGTAAGCATTTCCGGTCCATCAATGCGCTTTTCTGATGAACGCATTAAAAACGAACTGATTCCGCTGGTACTGAAAGCAGGAGAAGAGATTTCAGCCAAACTCGGTTTCCAGAAGTAACCGTCTTTTCGCAGACACCATCAGGGCGGCTTTAGAGCCGCCTTTTTTTATGCCGCCTGCAGTGATTAATCATGCAGCAGCACATCATAAAGGATGCACTATGCTTATCTATAAGGTTGTTGAAATCGGGACCGTCACCGAAGATATGATCGAAGAAGTACTCAACAGATGGAGCTCCAAAGGGTGGCACTTTGACTGCCTGCAGTTCGCAATGCGCGAATCGAGCAAGCGCCCGGCTATGGCCTTTGCTCTTTTTACCCGTGAAACATCACCAGGAGAGGAAAAACCATGAGTTCTAAAGAAACCCTCTACCTGGTTGACGGTTCCTCCTACATCTACCGGGCCTACTACGCCATCCGCCACCTTTCGTCACCTACCGGTTTCCCCACAAATGCCATCTACGGTTTTATCCAGATGCTGCTCAAGCTGCTTAAAGACTACAACCCGCAACATGTGGCTGTAGTTTTTGATGCGGGGCGCACCACATTCCGCACCGAAATGTATCCGGAGTATAAAGCCAACCGCGCCGCAATGCCGGATGACCTGCGCATGCAGATGGAACCGATTCGCGAAGTGGTAAGGGCATTCAACATACCGACACTGGAACTGCACGGATATGAAGCCGATGATATTATCGGCGCGCTGGCCGGACGTTTTGCCGATCATGGCGGAAAAGTGGTCGTGGTCACCGGCGATAAGGACCTGATGCAGATTGTGACCGAACACGTCACCCTGCTGGATACGATGAAGGGGAAAGAATCAGGCATCGCCGAAGTGGTTGAGCGCTTTGGCGTCGGCCCTGAACTGGTTACCGACATACTGGGATTGGCCGGGGATTCATCAGACAACATTCCCGGAGTGCCGGGTATCGGCGAGAAAACCGCCACTAAGCTGATTCTCGAATTCGGCTCGCTTGATCAACTGCTGGAGAGAACCAACGAAGTCAAAGGGAAAAACGCTGAAAAACTGCGCGAATTTCGTGAACAGGCGCTGCTGTCACGGCGTCTGGCTACGATAGACTGCAACGTCCCGCTTGAAGTTGCACTCGAAACGCTGACGGCACGGGAACCGGACCAGGAAGCACTGAACACGATCTTCAAAAAGTTCGGTTTCACATCGCTGATCAAGGAACTGACCGGCAAGTCGACACTTTCTTCCGAAAACTATCATACCGTCACCACACCAGAGGAGCTTGACTCTCTAGCAGCCGCTCTCGTGCAGGCCGGTGAATTTGCCTTTGACCTGGAGACTACCAGTCTCGACCCGAGACTGGCGGAGATTGTCGGGTTTTCGTTTTCGTACCGTGATCATGAGGCGTTTTACGTACCGGTCGGACACGTGACGTCACCCCGCTCCCCCCTTTCCTCACCGGAAGAAAGAACGTTGTTCTCATCCACCCGGACGGACGAGACGGACAGCACGCAGAACCTCGCTCCCGGGCAGCTCCCACGCAGCGACGTTCTCTACCGCCTGCGCCCCCTGCTGGAGAACCCTCATCTGCGCAAGGTGGGGCAGAACATCAAGTTTGACATGCAGGTGCTGGCCAATAGCGGCGTCAGCCTGGCCGGTATCTGGTTCGACACGATGCTGGCCTCCTACCTGCTGAATCCGTCACGGCTTGGGCACAGCTTGGATGCACTGGCGCAGGAGCACCTGAATCACCGCATGATCAGCTATAAAGATGTGACCGGCAGCGGCAGGGATCAGAAAAACTTTTCCGAAGTCAACCTGGCGGAGGCTGCTCGCTATGCTGCAGAAGATGCGGATGCCACATGGCTGTTGCGCCGCAAGTTTGAGCCGCTGCTGGCGGCGAACAACGACGAGAAACTGTTTCACACGGTCGAGATGCCGCTGGTACCGATTCTGGCCGGAATGGAAAATCATAGGGTTCTTCTGGACTGTGCGCTCCTGAACACCCTGTCTGCAGACTTCGCAGGAAGAATGGCAACAGTGGAGGAGCAGATTTTTTCTCTGGCAGGTGAACGATTCAACCTCAACTCTCCCAAACAGCTTGGAGAGGTTCTATTTGAGCGCATGGGGCTGAAGACCGGCAAAAAGAACAAGGGGAAAACCGGTTGGTCGACCGACAACGAGGTACTGACCGCCTTGGCTGATGAGCAGGAAATTGCCCGACTGATACTTGATTACCGGACCGTTGCCAAGCTCAGATCCACCTATACGGACGCCCTTCCGCGCCTTGTCAACTCACGAACCGGCCGGGTCCATACATCATACAACCAGACCGTTACCAGTACCGGACGACTTTCCTCATCCGATCCGAACCTGCAGAACATCCCGATCCGCAGCGAAGAGGGGCGGCGTATCCGCCACGCATTTATCGCCCCGCCGGGGCACGTCATCCTGTCGGCAGATTACTCCCAGATTGAACTGCGTGTACTGGCACACCTTTCAGGCGACACGGTTTTCTGCCATGCCTTCGCCAACGACGAAGACATCCACACCCGCACCGCCGCAGAGGTCTTCGGGCTTTTCCCCGAGATGGTGACACCCGAGATGCGCCGCCAGGCCAAGACGATCAATTTCGGCATCATCTATGGGCAGGGTTCATTTTCCCTCGCAAAGCAGCTCGGAATCTCCCGAAAGACCGCCGAGGATTTCATCAACACGTATAAAGAACGGCACCATGGTGCTATCGCGTTTCTGGATTCCTGTATCAGAGAAGCAGAAGAAAATGGCTGCGTAAGGACAATCCTCGGCCGGCGGCTGCCGATTCCGGACATACACAGCAGCAACGGTAATGTGCTGGCCTTTGCCCGCCGCAACGCGATAAACTATCCAATCCAGGGTTCTGCTGCCGATATCATTAAATGCGCCATGATCCGCGTTGATTCCCGCATACGGCTGGAACAGCTTAAAAGCCGCATGATTATGCAGGTACATGACGAACTTGTCCTAGAGGTACCGGAAAATGAATTACTGAAGATAGAGCAGCTGGTTGAAGAGGAAATGGGGCGGGCGGTGGATGCAAGGGTTCCTCTCAAAGTCGACATCAGCTACGGTGCCAACTGGAGTGAGGCTCACTAGCCGGAGCGGCCTGTGCTTCAGGTATTGGCGCCGCGCCTCCGGCGCCGGTCTTTCTGCTTACGCAGTTTTTCGATACGCTTCATCTCGGGCGTTACACCTCCGGAAGCGGCTTCGATTCGCTCAAGCAACTCACGGCGGGCCAGGAAACGGTTCACCGACTGGCTCCTCTCCCGCATGCAGGTTACCTGGATGCCGGTCGGTGCGTGTTTCAACTGAACACAGCTTGAAGTCTTGTTGACATGCTGACCGCCGTTACCCGAGGAACGGACGAAACTTTCCACAAGATCCTCTTCACGCACCCCCAGTTCGACCATTTTCAGCCGCAGCCAGCGGTTCTTTTCTTCACTTACTGCAAATACTGTCATGCTGTGACGGTCCCCGACTCACATGTTTTTTAACCCGCTACTCCTGCCGACCCCGTCAGGGAAGGGATTGCCGTTATACTACATTCATATTTAAAGTCACAGGTAATATTCCACCACAGGCGGGATATTGCCTGACGCGCTCCGGTATGGTATAAGCGCAGCACCATTATAAACCAAACAAACTTTAAAGGGGAACCGTGAAGGCACATCTTCTACAACGCTGCTGGGTTACATTTTCCGTGTATGTCATCGGGGTCTACGCATCATGCCTGAACAGATTTGTCATCAAAGGGAGCGGCAACATCCCTCATGACGGCCCTGTCCTGATAGCTTCAAATCACATATCAGCCTATGACACCATCTTCCTCCCCTGGGCCGTTATCAGACATAATCCACTCCAGATGCTCTGGGCACCGGCCAAAGAGGAACTTTTTGAAAAAACTTTTCAGCGGCTGATTTACACGTCCTGGGGGGCATTCCCGGTCAGACGCAAAAGGGACGTCAGGGCCGGCCGCAGACTGAACGATCTGCTGCTCGATCAGAAGGTCATGCTGTTCCCGGAGGGAACACGTCATAAGGACGGACAGCTTGGACCCGGCAACCGCGGAGTAGGAAAAATTATCTACGATACCAGACCGACCGTCATTCCGACCGCTTTGATCGGGCTGAACAGCTGGAAGTTTCCTTACTTTCGGCAAAACGCTACTGTCGTTTTCGGGGTTGCAGTCGACTTCAGCGATCTATACCAGTTTGAAGACTGCAAAGAAACCCACATTCTGATTGTTGACCGGGTCATGCAGGCGATTGCGGCACTACTAACCGGGGAAGGAGCTGTTTGTGAGAGAAAATGACACCCGGAGCGTAGAGATTTTCTGCGATGGCGCCTGCAGCGGAAATCCGGGACCGGGCGGGTATGGGGCGATCCTGCGCTACGGCGGGCATGTGAAAGAGCTAAGCGGCGGCGCCAAAGAAACAACCAACAATCGCATGGAAATGACAGCGGCGATTGAAGCGCTTCGTCAGTTGACACGCCCCTGCCAGGTTGTAATTACAACAGATTCACAATATCTGGTCAAGGGCATGACGGAATGGATTACAGGATGGCAGTGCAAAGGGTGGCGCAACAGCAAGAAGGAGCCGGTTCTGAATAAAGACCTGTGGGAGCAGCTTCTTGACCTGACTAAACCACATTCGGTCCAATGGAAATGGGTAAAGGGACATGACGGACACGTTGAAAACGAACGATGCGACCAACTGGCCAGAGA
>JAQUCU010000072.1 GCA_028686055.1 Desulfuromonadaceae bacterium | reverse complement strand
AAATTCTATTTCCGCCCCAAATACATAGCCCGCAGCATCGGCCGGATGCTTATCGATGGTGACGAACGGCGGAAGCTGCTCAAGGAAGGGAAACAGTATCTGCAGTATATGCGGAAGCGGAAAGAATCCTGTTCGGATTGCGAATGAAACGGCTGATCATCACTTCAGATGACTTCGGGCTTTCAAACGGCGTCAACCGTGCTGTTGAACAGGCCTGGAAGAACGGGATACTGACCGGCGCTTCGATCATGCCGGGTGCGGCAGCGTTTGGCGAGGCTGTCAAGATTGCCCGGCGCAATCCCGGACTGCAGGTCGGTCTGCATCTGACCCTGGTGCAGGGGCGCGCGGTTTTACCGCCTGCCGAAATACCGGCCCTGGTGGATGCCGCCGGCAATTTCTCCGAGAATCCGGTACGGTCCGGGATCCGTTATTTTTTCGATCGAGGCCTCTACTGCCAGCTGAAACGAGAGGTAGAGGCTCAAATCAAAAAGGTGCTCGATAGCGGTATCGCGCTTTCGCACATCGATGGGCACCTGAACATTCATCTGCACCCGACCGTGTTCAGAATCCTGGCCGAACTGATGCCGCGTTACGGCATCAGTTCTTTTCGTCTGGCGCAGGAGCGACTTGCGCATAATCTGCAATTTGACCGTGAGCGAAAAATCGGCAAGAGGCTCGAAACCCTGATTTTCCGTTTTCTGACCGACAATGCGCGGCCGGAGCTTGACCGACTGGGTATCTCATACGCTTCAGAGGTCAAGGGGGTGCTTAATTCGGGGCGGATGACCGAGGCGTACGTTCTCAACATCATTGACGGAGTCCGGGACGGCCTGACGGAGTTCTACTTTCACCCCGGGATTCTGCCGGATGCCGAGATCAGCCGTCGCATGCCGGATTACCGCCATCAGGAAGAGCTGGCGGCCATCACGAGTCCGGCCGTCAGGCAGCGGCTGCAGGAGCTGCAGATACAGGTTCAAAACTACCGTGGAGAGATAAAATGCTGAAGACGCTGGTCGTCATGCTGATAGCAATTACTGCCGGGGCGGTCGGTGACATCTTCCTGACTCAGGGGATGAAGGGCGCCGGGGATATCTCGGCCATGAATCTGCGACAGATTGTCGACACGGTATTCAAGGCCCTGAGCAACTGGCGCCTCATTCTCGGCACCGCGATGCAGGCGGTGTATTTCGGACTATGGCTGGCGGTGCTGTCGTGGGAGGACCTCTCGGTCGCCCTGCCTCTCCAGGCTCTCAGCTATCTGGTGGTCGCCTTTCTGGCGCAGTGGTATCTGGGGGAACATGTCGGCGGCATGCGCTGGGCCGGCATCTGCCTGATCTGTGTCGGCGTCGCCCTGGTGACGAAAAGCAGCGTGAACGTGTAGTTAACGGGAGGAATACAAATGTCGAATGTGCATAAAATAGCCTTTATCGGCGGCGGCAATATGGCTGAAGCGATCATGCGCGGTCTCTCGCGCGAGGATGCAGGTGTCGAAATCTGTGTCGCTGAAATCAGCCCCAAACGGAGGGACGAGATTGCGGCAAAATTTCCGCGCGCCCGTGTGGTAGCTGATGCGGCGGAAGCTGCTGAGTGGGGTGAAGTAATCATTCTGGCAATCAAGCCGCAGCAGGCCGCCGGTGCTTTCGACCTGATCGAACCGGTTGTCACTCCCGACAGGCTGGTGATTTCAATCATGGCCGGGATTCCGACTTCAAAGATAGAAGCCCACCTGGTACCGGGGTGCCGTGTCATACGTGCAATGCCCAACACCCCGGCGCTGATCGGTGCCGGGGCGACCGCCGTCTGCTCCGGCCGCAAGGCATCTCCCGGCGACCTGGATCTTGCCCTCCGGATTTTTACCCTGACCGGGGTCGCCGTTGCTGTCGAAGAGAAGCTGATGGATGCCGTCACCGGCCTTTCAGGCAGCGGTCCGGCCTACGTTTTTACCTTTATTGAAGCTCTCTCCGATGCCGGCGTCAAGAACGGCCTGCCGCGTGATGTGGCCGCCCGGCTGGCTGCCCAGACGGTTCTCGGTGCGGCGCGGATGGTTGTAGAAACCGGTGAACATCCGGCACTGCTGAAGGAAAAGGTGTCGTCACCGGGAGGGACGACCATTGCGGCTCTGCACACCCTTGAAAACAGATGTTTCCGCGGGGCGGTCATGGATGCCGTCGAGGTCGCCTGTCTCAAGTCGAAGGAACTGGCCGGGAATTGATATCGGGATATAACGTGTAGCGGAAACAGCACCACCAGGACACATCGGGAGGGTATCATGTTTGAATCCGCCGAACTGGGCCACAAGATCAGCAAACAGGTCTGGAAGAAGGAGGTCCCCGGGTTGCGCGAGGGGCTGCTTGATGCCCAGCTGGACCTGTCCCTGGCGAAAAAGTTTTCTGTGGTCATCCTGGTGGCTGGCGTTGATTGTGCCGGCAAGGGTGAAACGGTCAACATTCTCAACGAATGGATGGACCCGCGCTACATTGAAACCCATGCCCTCCGTGAGCTGACCGACGAGGAACAGGAACGTCCCCAGATGTGGCGCTACTGGCGTGCGCTCCCCCCGCAGGGGAAGGTCGGTGTCTTCATCGGTACCTGGTATTCGGCGCCGCTGGTTGACAATGTCTACGGCACGATCAAGAATGCCGATCTGGATCAGCAGTTGGAGCGGATCATCCGCTTTGAAAAGATGCTCTGCGACGAAGGGGCCCTGGTTCTCAAGTTCTGGCTGCACCTTTCCAAGGATGAACAGAAAAAACGTCTGAAACTTCTCGAAAGCGATCCCAAGACGCGCTGGCGAGTCACCGATACCGACTGGGATCACTAC
This sequence comes from Desulfuromonadaceae bacterium, assembly GCA_028686055.1. Classification (GTDB taxonomy): domain Bacteria; phylum Desulfobacterota; class Desulfuromonadia; order Geobacterales; family Pseudopelobacteraceae; genus JACRCG01. The sequence goes on along the minus strand of JAQUCU010000072.1, from coordinate 9,985 downwards.
AAGAAGTACAGCAAATTCCGCAAAGTGTCCGAACGGATGCTCCGCTCCACCAGTACGGCCGAATCCCCCTGGACCATCGTCGAGGGGAGCGATCCCCGATATCGTTACCTGACCATCGGCAAGGCTATTCTCGGCTCCATGCGTCAGCGCCTTGATACTCCCGACACCCTCTGCCACAAAGACCCGGTCCCCCCCATCCTGCCGACAATTGACAACCTGCTGATCCTGAAAACGCTGGATATGACTAAAAAGCTGAAAAAGGCCGAGTACGAAAGTGAACTGGAAAAGTACCAGGGTAAACTGAACCTGTTGACCCGTCACTCCGACTTCAAAAAACTGTCGGTTGTTGTGGCCTTTGAGGGGAACGACGCCGCCGGCAAGGGGGGCACGATCCGTCGTATCACCCAGGCGCTGGATGCCCGCCAATACCGGATCATCCCGGTCGCCTCACCGACCGATGAAGAGCGTGCCCAGCCATACATGTGGCGTTTCTGGCGCAACATCCCCCGCAAAAGCCGCTTTGCGATCTTTGACCGCACCTGGTACGGCCGCGTCCTGGTGGAGAGGGTCGAAGGGTACTGCGAACGCAAGGATTGGATGCGCGCCTACGGTGAAATCAACGATTTCGAGGAGCAGATGATCCGGAACAAGACCGTTGTCGTCAAATTCTGGCTTTCCATCACCAGGGAGGAGCAGCTCCGGCGCTTCAAGGAGAGGGAAAAAATAGGGTTCAAGCGCTACAAGATCACCGATGAGGATTGGCGCAATCGGGAAAAATGGGATGATTATGAACTGGCGGTCTGCGACATGATCGACCGCACCAGCACCGAAATAGCCCCCTGGACACTGGTCGAGGCGAACGACAAGAATTATGCCCGCATCAAGGTGCTGAAGACGCTCTGCGAGCAGATTGAGAAGGCGTTGGAGAAATAGAATTTAGCCGCATACTGTAGAAATGAACGTCCTCCGGAAAACCGGGGGACGTTTTTTTTCGCACAAAATAGATGCTGCGACGTATCTTGACGTATGTCTGTGGTAGATATGGAACCCATGGAAATCATTCATGGCGATGGGGTTCGGTTAATGGAGAATTATTAGAATTCTGTTGGAAATATGAAGTGTGTGGTAGAGTCCACTCTTTCAAGCTTCCCCTTTTACGAAAGGGGGATTCAGGGGGATTTGATGTTGAGGTGTTTTGGGGGTTGGGGAAGGTGGGAAGGTGGGAAGGGGATGGGGGGCGATGGCACCTGCTGCCGCATTGATATTCTGACGTGGCGGCGGATAAGGGAGGTATTTCGTGAACAAATCATTGATAAACATCTGGGCAAAGACGAACAGGAATGGTGGCCCAGGGTGGCATCCTCTTCTTCTTCATATGCTCGATGTAGCTGCAAGCGCAGACGCCATTCTGGCCCGTGAACCGGAATCTACCCGAGATAGGATGGCAGCTATTTTAGGAATAGAATGGGAGTATGCCCGTCCCTGGCTGTTGTTGGTAATTGCTTGCCATGATCTGGGGAAAGCGTGTCCAGGTTTTCAGTGTAAGTGGCAGGATATGACAGGACTTCGATTACCTCGTGTTCCGAGCATAGATATTCACCATGCCTTTGTGAGCCAGGTAGCGCTTACGGAATTGTTGCAGGGTATGGAGTGGCCAGAAAGCTTGGCGGAATTTGTGGCTGATGCTGTGGGGTGTCACCATGGGGAACGTGCTTCAGAAAATGCGAAGAGCAAGGCTGAGTATGAAATATATGTCGGAAGTGGCGAGCGGCTTGAAGCTGTTCGGAATGATTGGAATCAAGCGAGACTGGACCTTGTGAAAGCGTTGCAGGATGTCTTCAAACCGTCGCGAATCCCAACCAAAGAAACGCTATCCGGCCCTGAATTCATGCTGCTTTCTGGACTCACAAGCTTTGCCGACTGGATCGGCTCAAACGAGGAATGGTTTACTTTCGGCACTGTCGAAGATTGTGAAGATCTGCCGGGATGGTTTCAAAAACGTAAAGACTGTGCAGAGCAGGCATTGGACGCAATCGGCTGGGAATTGCGAACGCCGCTTGCTAAGGAGCAAAAAACCTTTGAACAGATATTCGGTTTTGCTCCTAGACCCTTGCAACAGGCTATCGCCGATGTTCTGGCTGATTTACAGGAATCGGCAATACTATTGGTTGAAGCTCCCATGGGAGAGGGGAAAACTGAGGCGGCTTTCTATGCGCATTTTGAACTGCAGCGCCGTTTCGGGCACCGTGGTCTTTATGTTGCTTTGCCGACCAAAGCTACAGGCAATGCCATGTTTAAGCGCACCTTGAAATTCATTCGCCAACAGGGAATTGACCGCAAACTTGACCTGCAATTGCTGCATGGCGGGACTGCGTTCAACGACACCTTCCAAAATCTGCGACTTGCCGGAATCCATGACCCGGAAACCGGTGGTGAGATCCGGGCTGGTGAGTGGTTCACCAATAAAAAACGGGCTCTGCTTTCGGAATATGGCGTCGGCACCGTGGATCAGGCCATTCTTCCAATTCTGCCGGTCCGACATAACTTCGTCCGCCTGTGGGGGCTTGCAAACCGTGTCGTGGTCTTCGACGAAATCCACGCCTACGATGCTTACACCGGTACGCTTCTGGTTCATCTGCTGCGCTGGCTTCTGTCGCTCGGCTCGTCGGTGGTGCTGCTCTCGGCGACGCTGCCACCAAGTATTCGGCGCGAGTTGGCTAAAGTGGTAAACGCAACCTTGCCGGAACAGGAAACAGAATATCCACGTCTTTCGGTCTTCCGCCCTGGGGCGGTGGATCAAGTCCATTTCGAGGCTGATCCCGCTCGCCGACAGACTCTGCGGTTACAAGGTATTCCCAGTGATCTGCCAAGCATGCAGTCAGCCCTGAATGAGCATCTTGACAACGGCGGTATGGGGCTGGCGCTGGTCAATACGGTACAGCGGGCTCAAGAGTTGTACCGGCTTTTTCCGGATGGTGAGCCAATGGAGAGCGATAGTCAACGTGTCGGCAAGCGGCTTGCTGATGGGACGGAAATACTCCTCTTTCATGCGCGCTTTCCGGCTGATCGACGGCAGAAACGCGAGGATCTTGTCTTGGCGGTCTTTGGAGAAGATGGCAATAGAAGCGGGAGGAAAATTCTTATCGCCACACAGGTTGCCGAACAAAGTCTTGATCTGGATTTTGACGTGATTGCAACAGACCTTGCACCCATTGACCTTCTGCTGCAGCGAGCAGGGCGCTTATGGCGGCATAAGCGGGATAGCAGGCCAGTTGCCGGGCCGCCCACCCTCATTGTGTCTGGCCTTGCCGGCGACGAGCCGCCATCATTCGGCAAACCTTTGTGGTGGGAGAAGGTTTATCGTGTGGATATTCTGTTGCGCACCTGGTGCCTGCTTCGGGAAGCACAACGGCAAACAGTGACACTGCCCGATGAGATTGATACGTTGGTGCAGGCTGTGTATGAGGATACTGTCACCACCCCTGATTTCCTGACAGATAGAATGGACAAGGCACTATTGGTTGAAGGCGAGGTCATCTCTCAGCGACAGCGTGCCAATATGGCAATTATTGGATTCCCTGATGATGGCTCCTGGAAAGACGTTAAGTTTGAAATGGCTGGAGAGGACGAACCGGGATTGCATCCGACTCTCATTGCCCAAACAAGGCTTGGTGAACCGTCCGTAACGGTAATCCCACTTTTCCCTTCTGATGAGTTCAGCCCGGTGATGCAGCCTGACTTCAATCAGGCAAAGAGTTGGTGCACGCGAGCTATGAGCATTTCTCGCAAGGGTCTGGTTAATAAATTGAAAGGGCTTGGAGTGCCGGAAGGTTGGAAAAAATCTACACTGCTCCGGAACTATTTCCCGTTGGTATTAAATTATGAAAACTGCTGGATAGAAGATGCGACGGTGCGACTGGATGACGATCTTGGACTGGTGTATGAGCCAAAGGAGGCCAAATGAGCCGATTCAACCTGATTGACGAGAAATGGATCCCGGTGCGATTCCCCGATGGGACACGAGACGAACTGGGTATTCGTGATAGCCTGCTGCGCTCCAGGGAGATCGCGGCTATCGAAGATCCGTCGCCGCTGGTGGTAGCGGCCCTGCATCGCTTTTTGCTGGCGGTGTTGTACCGAGCACTGGAAGGGCCAACTGACATTGATCAAGCGAAGGCTTTGTTCAAGGATGGTTTGCCGGGTGACAGGATTACTACCTATCTGGATAAGTGGCGGGAACGGTTTTGGCTGTTTGATGAGAAGTACCCGTTTGGGCAAATTCCAACATTCGAGCCGAAGACTTGGAGAGCTTGGACGGTACTGGCTGCAGAGCACAATGCTGATAATGCCAAGGTTCTTTTCGATCATGTTGATGTTGAAGCGTCCGGCACCATTTCTGAGGCTGCGGCAACGCGTTGGATACTGGCTACTCAGACATTTTCCGTGAGTTGTGGCAAAAGCGAATTGTCACATACCGGCACCGCTCCCTCTGCAACGGCTGCAATGGCCCTGCCGCTTGGGCGTGATCTCCACGACACATTGCTTCTTTCGCTGGTTCCACAAAATAGGGAAATAGCTGCTGCCGATCATCCTCTGTGGGAAAGAATTCCAGAATCGGTGGAAAGTCTAAAAGACGGTTTAGATCGCAGTGTAAGTGGGTTTGCTGATCGGTACACATGGAGGACTCGTTCAATTAGGCTGGAGACTGGTGATTCAGAGCAAATTACTCGACTGGCATTTGCTTCCGGAGTTGGGAATTCTTCCCTTGATCAACTCGATCCCATGCATGGTTACAGAATTGACGATACGAGAGGCAAACTACCTATCCAATTCCGGGAGAGGGGCTTTTGGCGAGACTTTGACTCCTTGCTCCCAGATGAATCACAGCTGGCACCTCAAGTGATCGAACATGCCACAAAATTAACCAAGTCGAACCGGGACCGATTTCCACGTTCAGTGATGGTCCTTGGACAGGCAAACAACAAAGCAAAGATCGAATATTGGCGCATGGAACGTTTCGCTCTGCCTGAATCGCTCGTTGGAACACAGTTTATAAGGGCACAGATACGGCAGTTTCTCAGCGATGCAGAGGATACCCAAAAGTCTCTCTGGGCAGCATGCAGCTCATTTGCGCGAGATTTAATAAGTCGAGAAAACAATAGGCCCGTCAGTAAGAAGGACATAAGCGGGTTTGTAGAACAGATGCAGGTAACCCTCTGGTACTGGTCCACGCTTGAATCCCGTTTTCACGAAGTCCTGCGTGAGTACAGCCTTGATCGGGACTCAGAGGATATCCGCTGCCAGTGGCTGAAGTCGGTTCGGGATACATTAAAGGCTGCCTGGGATCAGCATAGCGCGTCGGTCTCCACGGGTGATGCTTGGGCTATTCGGGCACTTGTAAAAGCTGAAGGCTTGGTACTGCGTAAGTTGAAACAACTGAACGATGAAATTATCAAACTCGAACCAGTGAAGGAGGTCGCATGAATGGATTTATCGAATGGCTGGAAGGCTTGAACGAGAAAGACACCAAGGTGCGGGCGGTGCTACGGCGCAGCCTCGCTTTTGATCCGGGGAAATTTGTTCCAGCCTATCCCTATGTAGAGCCCTTTCTGAAAGATGAGGAAAACTATTGGAGGAGGGATGTCTTCTATCTGGTCGCCGGTCTTTGGGCCAGTCATTGGCGGGACGGCAGAAGTGGTTTGCCGATGACTTTCGGGAAAGCGTGCGCAGCGCATCAGGTGGCAAGCGGTTCCACGAGTACGGAGCGGCGCTTCATTACTCTTCTGGATGCCGATTCTGAGCAGTTGCCACATCGTTTGCGTCAGATGGTTGCTCTTCTCAAGGAACAAACCATTGATTTTGACGATCTGCTGAACAGGCTTTTGTACTGGAATGATGACCAGAAACGCACTCAGAATATTTGGGCTCGCGACTTCTATCGAAACCTTAACCGCGAAACTGACACTAAATCTAACAGCAACAAGGAGATCAGCGAATGAAAACAATTATCGAGATTCACGCCCTACAGAACTTTGCCCCGTCAAACTTGAATAGAGATGATACAGGCGCTCCCAAGGATGCCCTTTTTGGTGGCACCCGCCGCGCCCGCGTCTCCAGCCAGTGTCTCAAACGCTCTGTACGGCAGTATTTCCAGGGATTGGTGGAACAAAACGCACTTGCATCAGATGACGTGGCTTTCCGTACCAAACGTATCCTGGATGCTCTCGTCAAGTCTTTGGTTGAAAAAGGCCGGGGTGAAGCTGAAGCGGAAGAAAAAGCGCGGTTGGCTTTGGGGGCCATGGAACTTACGGTGAAAGAAGACGGCAAGAGCGAATATCTCCTGTTTTTGGGACAACGCGAACTATCCGGTATAGCAGGCATTATCCACGAGAAGTGGGATACCATTACTGCATCCGATGCCGCACCTATGGAGGGGAAAAAACCGGGTAAGGCCAAGAAACAGGCTGCTCAGAGTGCTGATCCCGAATTAAAGAAAGCCCTTGATAAGGTTTTCAATGGTGGAAAGGCTCTTGATGTGGCGCTTTTCGGGCGCATGCTTGCTGACATGCCCGAGAAGAACCAGAACGCTGCCTGTCAAGTAGCCCACGCCATTTCGACACATTCAGTTGAGCGCGAATTCGATTTCTACACTGCCGTTGACGACCTCAAACCCGAGGACAGCGCCGGTGCTGATATGATTGGAACCGTAGAATTCAATTCGGCCTGTTTCTACCGTTACGCCGTAATTGATTGGGAGAAACTTGTTGAAAACCTCCAGAATGATCGGGAGTTGGCAGGTAAGGGACTGCGGGCCTTCCTGGAGGGATTTGTGGTTGCTGAACCTACCGGTAAGCAGAATACTTTTGCAGCCCATAACCCACCGGAGTTTGTGGCAGTAACAGTACGTCACAATGCCGCACCCCGCAATTTTGCCAATGCCTTTGAAACAGCAATCCGAGTCAAAAAGGATGAGTCTCTGACTCGAAAGTCGGCGGAAGAGCTTGTCAAGAAAGCCCAGACGCTGCAGGTCGCATTTGGTGGTGAGGAACACACATTCATTCTCAATCTCATAGATGCCAAGCTGAATGGATTGGGAACAACTTTGCCAGCGCTGAAGGATCTTCTCGACAAGGCCCTTGTGGCCGCACAGGAGTAACCCATGTCCACATTGTTGCTTCGCTTGGTGGGCCCCATGCAGTCGTGGGGCACTACCAGTCGCTTTGATCAACGTGATACCGGCAAAGAACCCAGCAAGTCTGGGGTCGTCGGTATTTTGGCTGCTGCCTTGGGAATTGATCGGGAAGAATGGACAGATCTGGAGCCGCTTACCCGTCTAACTATGGGTGTCCGGCATGACCGGCCAGGGGTGCCCAAGCGGGATTACCAGACCGCAGGCTGCGCTGCTGCAGACACCATCATCAAGGCCGATGGAAAACAGGCCAAGGATGGTGGCGTCGTTTCACAGCGTTTCTACCTCGCAGACGCTTGTTTCCTGCTGGGTCTTGAAAGCAAAGATACCACCTTGCTTGAAAAGATTCACACTGCCCTGCAAAACCCTTTCTGGACTCTTGCTTTGGGGCGTAAATCCTATGTGCCATCAGACTCGGTCTGGCTGGCTGACGGACTACAGGACGCACCATTGAAGGAAGTTTTGGCTCGCTGGCCTTGGATCGCAAACCAACGGAAATGGGAAGATCTTCCTGAAAAACTTCTGGTTTCCTATGAGTCTGCCGATGGTTCCGGCGTGCTCAAAATGGATCAACCGCTGTCGTCGTTTGCCGAACGGCGCTTCGGATCGCGTTTCGTGCGTTCGGAATGGATCCCCTTTCCGCAGGAGGTGCCCAATGTTCCTGCATAGAATCCATGTTGATCCACGTTGTAGAGAAGCTCGACGCGACCTGTCCGACCCCTACCAACTTCATTCCACGCTTTGCCGAGCTTACAGCACACCGGACAGCAAATGTCCCGAAGGTGAATTTTTGTGGCGGCACGAGCCGGAGACGAATTCAGACGGATGTCCGCGCATTCTTGTGCAAAGCCGCTCTATGCCAGACTGGACAAGCATTGGTGTGAAAGGGTGGCTTGCAACCGCTGACCCGGCAATTGACTTGAGAGAACGGCTGAAGCTTGATTTGCTCAAGGCTGGGAAGCGCTTTCGTTTCAGACTGCGTGCTAACCCTTGTGTATCCCGTAATGGCAAGCGGCAAGGACTCCTGCAGTTGGAGGAACAGGAAGCATGGTTGAAGCGAAAAGGGGAAATGCACGGTTTCTCGCTGCCGCAACTGGCCTCTTTTTATTTTTCAGAATCGACCCAGGAGCGGGTTGATGTGCGGATTTCTCAAGAACAGATGCTTGGGGGTAAGCAGCATTCCGGCAATGGCATTCGGGTGTTTTCGGTGCTGTACGATGGTATGCTGACTGTTACTGAAACGGATAAATTCATGGATGCGCTTCAAGCTGGCATCGGGCATGGCAAGGCTATGGGGCTTGGGCTTTTGTCGGTGGTGCCATTAGCATGATGCTCGTGCAGCGGTGTTAAATCCCCCCTGACCCCCCTTTCATAAAGGGGGGATGAATTACTGATGGCTTTAACAAGTCCCCCTTTACGAAAGGGGGATTTAGGGGGATTTGCTTTTACAACATAAAACCACAATCCGATGAAAGGCCAAACCATGACCACACCAATGCTTCCGCCATTAAAACCGCTCCCCATCAAGGACCGTATTTCGGTGATCTATATCGAAAAGGGCAATCTCGATGTCATCGATGGCTCTTTTGTTGTCGTGGATAAAACCGGCGTCCGCACTCATATCCCCATTGGAACCGTAGCTTGCCTGATGCTGGAACCTGGTACACGCGTTTCTCATTCCTCCGTTGTCCTTGCTGCACGAGTCGGCTGCCTGCTGGTCTGGATCGGTGAGGCTGGGGTGCGGCTCTATGCTGCGGGTCAGCCGGGTGGGGCGCGTTCGGATCGTTTGCTGTACCAGGCAAAGCTGGCATTGGATGATTCGGCACGGCTCAAAGTTGTGCGCAAGATGTATGCGCTACGCTTTAAGGAAGAACCGCCGGAACGGCGAAGTGTCGAGCAGTTGCGTGGAATCGAGGGGGTGAGGGTACGGAAAACCTACGAACTGTTAGCGCATCAGTACGGCGTTGAGTGGAAGCATCGCAACTATGATCACACTGAATGGGAGAGCGGTGATGTGCCGAACCGCTGCCTGTCATCGGCTACTGCCTGTATATACGGTATCTGTGAGGCTGCTATCCTGGCGGCAGGCTATGCCCCGGCGGTAGGGTTTATACATACCGGGAAACCGCAGTCGTTTGTCTATGATGTGGCTGATATCTTCAAGTTCGATACGGTCGTGCCGGTAGCCTTCCGTATTGCAGGTAAAAATCCGCGCAATCCAGAGCGGGAGGTACGCTTGGCCTGTCGGGATGCTTTTCGGCAGAGTCATCTTTTGGATAAAATTATCCCCACGATTGAAGAGGTTTTAGCTGCAGGAGAGATAGAACGGCCGAAGGCGCATGAAGAGGCGGTTGAAATTGCCATTCCCAATAAGGAGGGCTTTGGAGATGCTGGTTATCGTGGCTGAGAATGTCCCGCCGCGTCTGCGTGGACGCCTCGGGCTATGGCTGGTGGAGGTGCGTGCCGGGGTTTATGTGGGTGATGTGAGCCGGCGAGTCCGGGATATGATCTGGCATAATATGGAGGAGGGCGTTGAGGATGGTAATGTTGTCATGGCTTGGACCTCTAACAATGAATCCGGTTTTGATTTTCTTACTCTCGGGGCAAACCGGCGAATACCGGTTGAGATGGATGGAATAAAGCTGGTATCATTCCTACCACCGGAGGAGGTTGAAAAAGGGCAAGAATATCCGTTTTAAAAAAGAGCAGAAATCGGTACAAATTTTAATGTGCAAATTACTCAATTATTTTGAGGAAGTAGAAGAAGTATGTTCCCCGCACGAGCGGGGATGAACC
>JAQUCU010000278.1 GCA_028686055.1 Desulfuromonadaceae bacterium | reverse complement strand
TTGGTGGTTACCTGCGAATTTCCACACGCCACACCGGCCGATTTTTCGGCCCATCATTATAAACGGGGCAACTACAAAGCCATCGCCCCGCAGATCGCCTATCAGAACCTGGATGTGATGTTTGGCGGAGGAACCGGGATCCTAACCGATGATATCAAACAACATTTCACCCATAATGGTACCACCCTGATTCAGGACGATAAAAATGCTCTGCTCAGTTACGACGGAGCGGGTAAAGTGTGGGCGCTGTTCGGGGAGAAAGCCCTGCCCTACAATATCGATCGTAACACCGACAAAATCCCCTCCCTGGCAGAGATGACCGGTAAGGCACTGGAGCTGCTGTCGAAAAATGATAACGGCTTCTTCCTGATGGTGGAAGGCAGCCAGGTGGACTGGGCTGCGCATGCCAACGATGCGGCAGCAATGATCGATGAATACCTGGCCTTTGATGAGGCCGTAGGTCGTGCAATTGCATTTGCCAGAGAGGACGGTAACACGGCTGTGGTAATCCTCTCCGACCATGGCAACAGCGGCTTCTCCACCGGAAAAAGAGAGTGCCCGGGATACGACAAGCTCTCCATCGATCAGCTCTTCGCGGCAGTGTCGAAATACAAGTTCAGTGCCAATGGCCTGGAATCGTTGTTGATCAACACCAAACCGGAGGCATTCAAGGATGTCTTTAAGGAATATACCGAAATTGAACTCACCGACGAAGAGCTGCAGACATTGCTCTCATCCAAAAACTACAAGGAGGCCGATTACACGAAGGTGGGCACCAGCAATAATATGGCCCACAATATCGTGAATATTTTAAATGCCCATACCTGCTTTGGCTTCACCACAGGCGGACACACCGGTGAGGAAGTGCTCATGGCTGCCTGGCATCCACAGGGTGATGTCCCCAGGGGCAATATGAGGAACACGCAGTTAAATGAATACCTGCAAAAGGTTACCGGACTGGATAGCTCCCTGCAGGAACTATCGGACCGTATTTTCGTGAAACACGGCGATGTGTTCGAGGGTATGAAATACAGCATCGACAAGACAAACCCCGACTTCCCGGTGCTTGTCATCAAAAAGGGAAGGAACAAGCTGGAAATCACCGCTTTCTCATCGGTAGCCAAGAGGAATGGTAAGCCGTTCGATATCGGTTCCGTAGTGGTATATATCGACAAGAATGATACTTTTTACCTGCCGAAAGCACTGAGGGAAAAATTGTAGGAAGCAGTCCGCGATCACAGACGACACGGTTCATTCACCCCGGAAAGCAATGGTTGCGTTGAAAAAGGGACTGTCACACCTCCATCAGGAGAAGGGAGGACAGACAAAGAGGGAGAAATCAGCAAATGATTCTCCCTCTTTGTGTTTGACAGCAATCAGCCTGGCGGTATACTACGGTTCTTTCTTTTTGAGTTCAATATCTCCCTGAAAAGAAATAGGCTGCCGGTTCATATCGGTTACATCGAGACGGGCCGTTCCGTTACCCCAGATATCGAAACGGAATGATACCGGCCGGTCCTGATCACGGATGATTATCTCAGCGGTCCAGTTACCCTTCCGTTTACCGGGAAGTGACCGGTACTCAAAGTCGGTGCTCGTAAAATGAAAACCTCCTTCCCGCGGATCCATCGGTGCCCGGTATGCACGACCGTAATAGGGCAGATAGACCTTCACCGTATCGGGAGAGACTTTTACATCATAATAGGGAGAAAGATACAACGAACTGTATCCGGTAGGATATGCATAGGTGGCTTTAAATGTAAAGTCGGACATTGCCACCGCATCTTCTATTTCAGCAGCCAGCCTCTCTTTTTGGGCGGCCGTTTGCGTGGATCCGCAGGCCCAGAGAATGAGCAGGGAAAACAACACGCCTGTTCCGTAATGTACTAATTTTTTCATTTTTCACCCTCCTTCATTTATTAGAGACGCCAATGCATCAGCCGGTCAGTGGCCAATCATCTGCCCTTGACGTATGAAATCCATACTATTAACAGCAGGATTGGCGAAAATGTTTTACGGAAGGAGCCGTTGAAAAGGGGGGAAATGCGACAGGTAGATGAGCATCATCAGACCCACCATCGTGTATGCCAGATAGACATTGGTAGTGGATACCGTCTTCGTGTAGAAATAGGCATTCAGATAGGATATCAGAGCGATGCCCAGGGTGAGGAAAAAAACCGTTTGTATCCAGTATACAACCTGCAGCAACAACAGAAAAACAATCATAAAGACCACGAACTGCATCAGGGTTAAGGTGAGTACTTTGTCGCGGCCGTATGTTTTGATGCTGAGAATCATATTCGAGATAAAAAACAGGGCGACCAGGGCGACCGTTCCCCACTCCTGAAGGGAGAAACCGGGGATTGCCGGGAGTGAGATGGCTGAAAAAGAGAGAAAAGGTTGCAGGAAGGCTGCACCATCGTCCAAAAACAGACAGACCGAGATGAGTGATACATAGACGAGGAAAACACCAAACAATGACGATAAAAACGCCCGGAACTGAGATCCACGCATCGACTGTTCACCTCTCCACCATAAGGGTACAAGTGTCAGAGCAAACACCTGAAACAGGGAAGCCACTGCGATGAGGATCCCGACACGAAAGGAAAAGAGGTAGGCTGCGGGGTTCTGGTACGATCTCAGCAGTGGGAAAAAAGCCAGGAGAATGAACAGGATGGCAATGTAATCACCGGACATCATCAGAAACCAGGGATGGAGACTCAACAGGAACAGGGGTGCGACAAAAGGGAGGTTGGAACGGGAACGAATCAGGTTAAAACGGCTGTTCATTGCAGAGATGATCCATGCGATCAGAAAAACGGAGAGGGTGGAAGCAATCAGGGATATCAGCGGATCGGTGAAGAAAGGAGCGATGTAGCGCCAGAGGAAACTGCTGTCAGAGAATGTTACCGGAGGTTTGTTTCCCCATAAAAACATGGCACCACGCATGCCGATGATACCCAGGGAGGCAAAAAGAGAGACAAAACGTCCCTCAACAATGGTTGTGCGGAATCTTCTGACAACGGCATGCATGGGTGATTAATCCTTTTGCGGGATACGCAGGTCG
>JAQUCU010000071.1 GCA_028686055.1 Desulfuromonadaceae bacterium | reverse complement strand
TGCGCGGCAACTTCATGCGGGACATCAAGGAAAATAACCAGATGCAGCGCCTGGCACAACAACAGCCTGACATTGATATCAAGCGAGGCTATGGTATCTGACGAAACCGCATAGACACCCTCCTGGTAACATATCGATCTGAATATTGCCGACAGCAGCGGCGACTGGGTAATTACTATCACCGCAATTTCAGGAGGCGGAGTCGCCGCGTTATCTTTCGGTGCGGGACCTGCCAACAGCAATAGCAGCTGCCGTTTCTGGCCGGTCGTAGCTGACGAAAATTCCTCAATAATCAGCTTCTTGACCGCATCTACCTCACGGAAGCTTTTATCTCTGCTGCGATGAACCATGTTCCGCTGCTCTTCAAGAAGTTGTTGGAGCACAGGTTGGCTGGCTTCCTGACCATTGCCGTCTGATGTAATGACAGGTGCTTTGTTCCCCGTCTGTTCCGCTTCCAGATCCAGATTGTTGACACCGGCAATGCTCAGGATCTCATCCATGGTGCCATCACGAAGCTTTTCATCAAAGATGCGCAATGAGTCCATCAGAATCCCCTGCGAGTCCAACATGATTCTTTGCGGAAAGCTTGCCCCGGGGAGATGATCGCTGCCGGCATTGTCGCTCTTGGAAATATCCAGGGAGAAGTGCCCCTCTTTCCAGGTAAGTACCTCGACGATAGTCATTTCTATCAATGATTCAAGACATTTATATGCTATTATCTCCTCAACCATGCTGTTTTCCAGCAGAGTGATGACGAGCGGCTTGCGATCATCTCCGGCATTCTTCTGGATATCCAGCGCCCGGGCCAATTGTTCTTCCGTTATTGCACCGGCGCTGACCAGAACCTGTCCAATCCGTACACGATTATTGAGAAAGTTGGCGCTGACGAGATCTCCGTCATGGAACACCAGCTGGCTCTCCCCTTTTTGGCTGGACAGTCTTAAAATGCCGTTTTTACGGGCTCCGTGCAGCAGCTGGATGACATCTATGATCGGAAAATGTTTCAGGTCTCCATTAAGTGACATATCTATTAACTCTCCATAAAACACTTTATCATGGGGTTTATATATACACAGTGCCTTGCTGTTCCCGTGAACAACCAGCCACTCCACGTATACATTTATAGCAGGTGGAATGTTATTTTGTCGCGATATTTCAATCCTGCGCCTCTCAAAGGCCCCTCTTGCTAAAATTATCGGGCTACGGTTGAGTAACCGGAACGGTGTGGTACAGTATGACTGTCTGACAGCAACTTTCACCGAAGAATAAATGTCATAAACAGCATAGATGGGCGGGATGATTACGGCATACTCTGCCTGACGGAAATGTCTGACCGTTGGAAGACGTATTAATAACAATGTCACACCCTGCGACAAGAAAGGGCCGTTTTCATGGATTCCAAAATCAACTCACAGCTGCCGATTCTATTGATAGACGATGATCCTGTTGTTCTTGAAATAAGTGTTACCGCCCTGGAGAGTGAGGGAGTAGAAAATATCCTGACACTTACCGACAGCAGGAAGACTGTGCAGTTTCTTGAAGATCACCCTGTCTCGATGATAGTTCTGGACCTGATGATGCCGTATGTCTCCGGTCTGGATCTTCTCCCGCTTCTGATCCGCGATTTTCCTCATATACCTGTCATCGTCATGACCTCATCTGATGACATTGAGACAGCTGTAAGCTGCATAAAAGCCGGGGCTGCAGATTATATAACCAAACCGATGGATATTGAACGGCTGCTGCTGAGTGTGGAAAAAGCACTGCAATTCAATGATCTGTATGTTGAAAATCGAAACTTGCGGGAATATCTGCTCAATGACAATTTGAAACATCCAGCGGTATTCGACGTGATCATTACCGCAAGCAAGAAAATGCGCTCCATCTTTCAGTATGTTGAGGTTATTGCCAAATCAGACCAGCCTGTCCTGGTGACGGGAGAAACCGGCGTGGGTAAGGAGCTGATTGCCCGTGCAATTGGAGCGCTAAGCAACAGAAAAGGGCCTTTTGTCACTGTCAATGCAGCCGGCCTTGATGACAGCATGTTTTCCGACACGCTTTTCGGCCACAAAAAGGGGGCTTTTACCGGTGCAGACCAGGCACGTGAAGGCCTTATATCCTCAGCGTCCGGTGGTACCCTGTTTCTTGACGAAATAGGTGATTTGAATGAAACCTCACAGATCAAGCTGCTGCGGCTCATTCAGGAGCAGGAATTTTATCCGGTCGGCTCGGATGTTCTGAAAAAAACGGATGCCCGCCTGATTGTAGCCACCAACCAGGACTTATCCCGTCTGATAAGCGCCAACAGGTTCCGCAAGGATCTCTATTACCGGCTCTGTGCCCACCATATCCAGGTACCGCCGCTTCGAGAGCGCCGGGAGGACATTCCGGTTTTGCTGGATCATTTTCTTGAGAAAGCATCTGCGGCACTTGGCAAGCCCAAGCCGGTTCCATCGCGTGAAGTCGTGGCGCTTCTATCAACCTATCATTATGAAGGGAATGTTCGAGAGCTCAATGCCATGGTTTTCGATGCGGTTGCCCGCTACACCACCGGCCTGCTGACACTGGACTGTTTTGCCGGTTTGTCCGACGGTGAGGGCGGTCTTGCAAATAAATCGCTGTTGGTGCCGAGCAAAGATGTAGACGATGCATTATACGGCTTTTTCGGACGTTTCCCGACTATAAAGGAGATGGAAGATTATCTGACCTCGTCCGCCATGAACCTGACCAACGGTAATCAGAGATCTGCGGCGCTGCTGCTTGGTATTGCCAGGCAGACACTCAGCAAACGTCTGGGGATTGCAGGATAATCCGCAATGTTGACCAAGGCTCCCTAACCCCCTCGCTGTAAATCTAACAGAGGTAAAAAATGTAACATCATGCAGTTTCCGTACTTCCTGTGCCACTTCAGCTGGTTATAGCGACTCCGCCGATTACTCCTATCAGAATTACCGCCTGCCAGAAAGTCGCGGCAGCCTCAATATACCGGAATTATGACGGTTTGTCGGCCGCTGCTGCTGGCACATTATGTGTAAACGCTTTTTGCATGTGGCAGGAGCTTTCTGCTGCACCAGGTTTTGCAGAGGAACAGTGAAACATGGAAGGGAGGAAATCTTATGTGCGGCATTGTGGGATATATGGGAAGCCAGGAGGCCAGCCAGGTAATCATGAACGGGTTGAAAATGCTGGAATACCGTGGTTACGATTCAGCCGGAATCTGCACTATGGATTTGGGTGATGTCGAGATACGGCGGAGTTCCGGCAAACTGGTAAATCTTGAACGTCTGCTCAATGAGCAGCCGCTGCACGGAACAATCGGTATAGGACATACCCGTTGGGCTACCCATGGGAAGCCCAGTGTAGCCAATGCTCATCCCCATAAGGGGGGGGCGGTGGTGGTGGTGCATAATGGCATCATCGAAAACTATCTGGCCCTGAAGGAGGAGTTAACCAGCAGAGGGCATACGTTCCTGTCAGAGACCGATTCCGAGGTTGTTTCCCATCTCATTGATGAAAACCTCAAGACAGCCACGTCCCTCGAAGAGGCGGTCCGACGTGCACTGAAAGATCTGCAGGGTGCGTATGCACTCTGTATCCTCAGTCAAATGGACGATAAAACATTGATTGCGGCCAAGTCAGGCTCCCCGATGGTTGTAGGGATTAAGGGTGATGAATACTTCGTCGCCTCGGACATGCCGGCCATTATTTCGAATACAAGGGAAATGGTGATCATGGAAGATGGTGAGATGGCGGTATTCAGAAATGGCGGAGTGAAATTCAGTACCCTTGGCGGTGAGGAAATCATCAAGACGCCGCGTTATATCGACTGGTCTCCGTTGATGGCGGAGAAAAACGGCTATCCTAATTTTATGCTCAAAGAGATCCATGAGCAACCGCGGTCGATTAAAAATGTGATTGCCGGGCGCCTGCATGTGGATGAGGGGGATGTGTTTTTTGAAGGACTGGAGCTTGATGACAGTGCGTTGAGAGCATTTGAAAGGCTCTGCCTCGTGGCGTGCGGCACTTCATGGCATGCGGCGCTGGCTGGAAAATACATGATTGAGGAGTATTGCCGGATACCTGTTGATGTGGAGATAGCCTCTGAATTTCGCTACCGCGATCCCATGGTCTCAAAAAAAACGCTGGTGATCCCGATTTCCCAGTCGGGTGAGACGGCTGATACGCTGGCTGCGCTGCGAGAGGCGAAGAGCAGGGGGGCGCACATCGTCTCGATCTGCAATGTTGTCGATTCATCCATCGCGCGTGAATCAGACGGTGTTATCTATACGCACGCCGGGCTGGAAATCGGCGTCGCCTCAACCAAAGCTTTTACGACCCAGTTGGTGGCCCTCTATATGCTGGCTATCCGCCTCGGCCGCGCCAATGGCATAATTGATCTTGGAAAAGGACAGGAAATGATCGCTGCGCTGGGGAGACTACCCGCTCTGGTTGAAAAAACGCTGGAACTCGATCCGCAGATCGAGGAGGTCGCCTGTGAATACCTGACCTGCTGGGATGCCATCTATCTCGGTCGCGGCATCAGTTACCCCATTGCTCTTGAGGGAGCTCTCAAGCTGAAGGAGATATCGTACATCCATGCGGACGGGTATCCGGCCGGAGAGATGAAGCATGGACCGATTGCTCTGATCGACAGGGAAATGCCGGTATTTATTCTGGCACCGAATGATAAGCATCTTGTAAAGGTCAGATCCAATATGGAGGAGGTCATTACCCGTGGGGGGAGGGTTGTTGCCTTTTGCTCCGAGGGGGACCTGGAAACCGGCAAGAGAGCCGAGTTTGCACTGCAGATCCCATGGGGCGGAGAGGCGCTATCCACCGTGCTTTTTGCCGTGGCGCTACAGCTTCTGGCATATAATTTTGCGATATTGAAAGGTAAGGATGTCGATCAGCCGAGAAACCTGGCAAAGAGTGTTACCGTGGAATAACGTGGTTACCCTGTTGAAATTTGCAATTGACGCATTTGCAGCTAAAATTATAAAGGATCAACTGATGTGTGATCTCCCGCTTTTAGAAAAATCCTGAGTTCAGTCGTAAAGGGGAAGCCACACTTTGACGCGAAGCTACCGGATAATGATTGTTGAGGATGAAGCAACTGCAGCTCAAAGGCTCGGTAAGTTACTGGTGCGCCTCGGGTACGATGTCGTTGCGATAGTTGATAACGGGGATGAAGCCATTGAAACGGCGGCATCCCTGCTTCCCGATCTGATCCTGATGGATGTTACCCTGAAGGGTGATATGGACGGAATCACGGCCGCCAACCGGATTTCCGCAGGAATGGATATACCGATCATCTTTCTTACGGCACATGGGGATGACGCTACTTTTTCCCGCACCAAAATATCAAATTCATTCGCTTTCCTTGAAAAACCGGTCAACCTCACCCATCTCAAGCACTGTGTTGAGATGGCCATCTACAAGCAGACCCATGAACGCATCCAGAAGCAGATGGAAAAGGAGCTTCTGCAGAGCGAACTGAAAACGCTCGTCCTGTTAAAAGCCATCCCGGATCTCATCCTCCGCTGCCGTAACGACGGCACCATCCTCTACTGCCAGAAACCGAACTCAAATGATTTTTCCTTTATTCCCGACGATCTGGCAGGGAAAAAAATAACGGACGTGCTGACACCCGTGGCAGGGAAAGCCAGCTACCGCGATATCAGAGAGGGTCTGCAGGCCGACGATCTGCAACTCTGCATCAATCTTTCGGTACAGGGTACACCACGCTATCTTGAATTGCGCTCAGTCCGCAGCGGTAAAGACGAAGTCCTGATTATCGTGCGCGACATTACAGGGCGTAAACTGGCGGATGAAAAAATCCTCCGGAACATGAGGGAGCTCAAAATCTCACAGGCCCTGATACTCCAGCAGTCTCATGAACTCATTGCTGCACATAACCGGGCCGAAGCTGCAAATCAGGCAAAAAGTGATTTTCTGGCTACCATGAGCCATGAAATACGCACCCCCATGAACAGTGTCATCGGTCTGTCCGACCTGCTCCTGAAAACCAGGCTGTCCGAGCAGCAGTACCTTTTTGCCAATGGCATACTTACTTCTGCGACAACCCTGCTTGATATCATCAATGACATCCTCGATTTTTCGAAAGTAGAGTCGGGTAAAATTGAAATCAGGCATGCTCCCTTCAATTTACGTACAGTGTGTGAGAACGTCGGTGAACTTCTCGCTCCGAAAACAGTCGGCAAAAATGTAGAGTTAATCATTAGTTGCTCTCCCGAGATACCGACGCAGCTGATCGGGGATGCCGGACGTATCAGGCAGGTATTGGTAAATCTTGCCGGCAACGCGATTAAATTTACCGACCATGGTCATATAATTATCGATGTAAAATGCCTTGCTGCCCGCGCCAATGAGGCCTCTCTCAAAATCAGGGTCACGGATACGGGCGTCGGTATTCCTGAAAATGCGCTTCCCCAGCTGTTCCAGAAGTTTTATCAGGTGGATTCCTTGCCGCACCGTCCGCACGGTGGTACCGGTCTTGGGCTTGCCATCAGCAAGAGCCTGGTGGAAATGATGGGCGGGACAATCGGTGTGAAAAGTACTGTCGGTAAAGGTTCTACCTTCTGGTTTGAGCTGACGTTGCCGCTCGATTTGCCATACCATGACGAGCCTGAACGAAACTCCGGATTGAAGGGGGTTCGCGTACTCGTTGTGGACGATGTCAGACAGAATTGTCTGATTCTCGCCAGGTACCTCACCTCCCTTGGGCTGCGCTGCAGCCTGGCCTCTTCGGGAAACAGGGCTCTGGAGATGTTGAAAAACGCCCGGCAGGGTGATGATCCCTTCCGGATCGCCATGATTGATCGAAATATGCCGGGGATGGATGGTGTTACCCTTGGCAAAAGCATAAAGGCGGATGAATGTCTTGGCAAAACCCAGCTTATACTCCTCTCGCCGCTTTCTCATGATACTGAAAATATGCCGGATTTTCCGGACAATATATTTTCTGCATTTATATCCAAGCCGCTTCGTCAGCATCGGGTTATAGATGCCGTTACGTTTGCCTCTCTCTGTGCCGAGCAGAAAGAACGTGGCGATCATAGGGCAGCAGATGCAGTCGTGCCGGCAGATCCTGTCGTGACCGCATCTCCGAAATCTTTCGCGCAGATGCTGGTCCTTGTTGCAGAAGATAATCCGTCCAGCCAGATTGTAGCGGCAACAATGCTTCAGTTTATCGGTTGCAAGGTGGATGTTGTTTCGTGCGGAAAGGACGCTGTTGCGATGGTAAGGCAGAATAACTACGATATCGTGTTTATGGACTGTAACATGCCGGATATGAATGGCTTTGAAGCTACTGAAGAAATACGTCGGCTGGAAGGGAACAGTAAACACACCGTTATTGTTGCTCTTACGGCAAATGCGATCAAAGGTTTTCAGGAGAAATGCCTCGCGGCCGGAATGGACGATTATCTGAGTAAACCGATTCGCTCCAGCAAACTGCAGCAGGTTGTAGTGCGCTGGACGTTTCCTTCCCCCGGTCATTCTTCTCAGGCGGCGGTGCAGACCATTGAGGGTAGCAGGAGTGAAGCTGCTTCTGGAAATGTGTTCGAACCTGCGCGGTTGCAAAAACTGCTGCGGATGTTCAAAAAAACAGGGAAGGATTTTGTGCCTGCGGCGCTGGAACCGTATTTGGAAAATGTCGAAAAACAGATACCGGCACTGTATGCGGCCGTTGAAGGAAATAACTTTTCAGGAGTGTATGAAACAGCACATTTTCTTCTGGGGGGGAGCAGGAACCTGGGGCTGCAGAAACTTTCCGCAATCTGTACCGCTCTTCAGGATAATTCAACCAGCGACAATCGCGACATCGTCAGAGAGCTGGTCGTCGCCCTGGAGCGGGAACTGCCGTTGGTTAAGACTCATGTGGATGATTTGCGGGAGAAGGGCCTGATTTGAGGGCGCACTTTTTTCTCTTCAAACTATAACCCGCAAACGGAGGTGGCTGCCATGCAGGACTACGTCAAGCCTGTTTTCTTTTTGTTAGTGACTGTGCTCGTGGCGGGTGCAATCGGAGGCGTCATGGCGGCCAACAGGGGACGGATGGTTGCCGCCTGGAGTATCCTTTGCACGCTGCTGCCGCCTCTTCTGCTGCTGATATATTTTTTAAGACCGTTATGTGAGGTTGAAGGAAAGTTCAGGCGCTGTTCGCATTGCGGTGAATTGATCAAGTGGCATGAGACGGTCTGCACATACTGTCGTTCCGCACAGCCTGAAACCATGGGCAGTAATACATAGCTTAATCAGGAGTTAACGCTATGAATATTCACAGGTCTGGTACATTCGTAATGCCGTTCCACAGGATGGCGGAAAAGGCAAACGGCGGCAGGGTCTACGGTTTAGACAGGCATCTGGCGCATGCATTTCTGCACGCCATTGGTAATCCGCCGTTGCGGCTGATTTTGTGGGATGGAAGGGAAATTTCAGGAAAAGCCGCCTCGTCTGCCGTAGGCATGGTGATTCACGATCGTGGTGCTTTTTGGCGGCTCATGATTAACCCTCTTCTCCATTTCGGTGACGATTACAGCGCCGGGCGGATTGATATTGAGGGGGGACTTGTTCAATTTATGGAAACTGTTTACCGGTCCATGGCGTGCGTACCTAAATTTAGCCGGAAGTCCGATCCCGCTGCGTATCGCCGCAATCAGCCGAGTCTTAACTCTCTCTCTGGATCACGCCGGAATATTCATCACCATTACGATATCGGCAACGATTTTTACCGGCTCTGGCTGGATGAGGAAATGCTCTATACCTGCGCCTATTTTCCCGATCCTGCCACCTCACTGGAAGACGCTCAGATTGCCAAGATGGACCTCGTCTGCCGCAAGCTGCGCCTGCAGCCGGGGCAGACCGTGGTGGAGGCGGGGTGCGGTTGGGGTGCTCTGGCGCGCCACATGGCCAAACGCTATGGGGTAAGCGTGAAGGCATATAATATTTCACACGAGCAGATCGCATATGCCCGTCAACGGGCCAAGACCGACGGGCTGGAACAGCGGGTCGAGTATATCGAAGACGACTATCGCGCGATAGACGGAACATATGACGCGTTCGTCTCGGTGGGGATGATGGAGCATGTAGGGCCTGACCATTATCGGGAACTGGGCAGCGTGATTAATCGTTCCCTGAAGGAACAGGGGCTCGGTCTGATCCACACAATCGGTCAAAACTGTTCGAGACCGATGAGCCCCTGGTTCCTGCAGCGAATTTTCCCCGGCAGCTATCCCCCCACGCTCAGGGAGATGATGATGCTTTTAGAACCACTGGAGTTCACCGTCCTGGATGTGGAAAACCTGCGTCTCCACTATGCCAGAACCTGTGAGCACTGGCTCGAGCGCTTTGAACGGAACCTGGACCGGGTGCAGGAAATGTTTGACGAACCATTTATCCGGGCGTGGCGACTCTATCTCTCCGGCTGCGTCGCCAATTTCAATATAGGTGCCCTGCAACTGTTCCAGGTCGTCTTCTCGCGCCACTCCAACAACAGGATTCCCTGGACACGAGCACATCTCACGTCATCAGCAGGAGAGTTGTGATGGAAACCTGCGAGGTGCTTGTTGTCGGCGGCGGACCGGCGGGGTCAACCTGTGCCGGAAGTCTTGTGCGGGCGGGGCTTGATGTGCTGCTGCTGGACAAAGAGAGGTTCCCGCGGGATAAGACCTGCGCAGGGTGGATAACGCCGGCGGTGTTCAAGGCGCTGGGGCTTGATGCCGAGGAATACCGCACTGGGCGCGTGCTCCAGGACATCAAGAGCTTCCGCACCGGACTAATTAACAGCGCTGCGGTTGTTACCACTTACGGCACAACCGTCAGTTACGGCATCCGGCGCTGCGAGTTTGACCTCTACCTTCTGGAGCGCAGCCGTGTGCGCCGGCAGCTTGGCGAAACGGCGATAAATCTGGAGCGGAAAGACGGCTGGTGGGTTGTAAACCGGCATATCAGGGCCCGGTTGCTGGTGGGGGCGGGAGGGCATTTTTGTCCGGTGGCTCGCCTGCTGGGAACAGATATCGGCCGTGAGGAGGTTGTTGTCGCCCAGGCGGCGGAATGTGTCATGACTCAGGCAGAAGAACAGCAGTGTCGGGTTCAGCCCGACACTCCGGCGCTGTATTTCTGTCGGGACATGAAGGGGTATGGATGGCTGTTCCGGAAAGGGAGTTACCTCAATATCGGTCTGGGACGCAGAGATACGAGGGATCTTACCCTCCATGTCAGGGACTTCTGCGCCTTTATCGAACAGCAGATGGGGCTTCCTGCAGGTTTGACCGGCAGGCTTAAGGGGCATGCCTATCGACTGTCCGGTGGGGAGGGGAGGCGCAGCTGCATCGGTGACGGGGCGCTGCTGATCGGTGATGCGGCCGGAGTCGCGATTCCTGAAAGCGGCGAAGGTATTCTGCCGTCGATCGAGTCGGCTCTGCTGGCGGCTGAGACGATACTGGCGGCCAATGGCGATTACCGCTGCGACAATCTGCAGCCGTACGCGGCACGGATGAATCAGCGTTCCGACAGCGTAAATTCCCGGATCTCGTCGTCGCAGCCCTTCTCCGAAATCTCATGCTATCTCGGGGCCAGGCTTCTCTCCAACAGCTGGTTTACGCGCCATATCGTCCTTGATCGCTGGTTCCTCCGGCGCTGAATCAAAAAAAAGCGGGCGCTTCATGCGACTCTTTATCGCGATAGAGATTCCGGATGACCTCAAAGAAAGGATCGGCACTCTGCGGGTTGATATCCCGGGTGCCCGGTGGGTCCCGGCGGAACAGATCCATCTGACACTTGCCTTTCTGGGAGAGGTGGAAGAGGCCGCAGTTGTGTCGTTGGATGAGGAGCTTGGCCGCATACATCTTCCTGAATTTAAGCTCTGCTTCAGCGGGACCGGATGTTTCCCCGGACGTCACCGGCCGCGTGTGCTCTGGATCGGTCTGAAGCCTCATCCGCATCTGCAAAGGCTTGCCACTCTGGTGCGCGAAGCCGTGCTTATCTGCGGCATTCACCAGGAGGAGCGCCCCTTCTCCCCGCATATAACCCTGGCCCGGTTGAAACTGCTGCCCTCCCGGGAGTTCGATTCATTTCTGGATCAGCACCAAAAAAAGCAGCTCCCGACTTTCAGGGTGCATGAGTTTACACTCTTTCAGAGCCGCCTGACTCCACAAGGTGCAGTGCATACCTCCGTCAAAAGCTATCCGTTGGCAGCCGGCGGCGCCGGAGTCGGGTAGCGACCGGGATATTTGGGTGGGGGCAAGCTGATCCTGAAGAAGATAAACTCCTCCCATCTCAGCCAAACCCGCCTATACATCAAGCACTACGACCGCCTTCCAGAGATTGTCGCTGAATTCAACCTGAAGACGGTGAAGTGTGACTGCCTTGACATCGACCAGTAAACGGTGCCGTCCGGCATCAATCTGCTCCCCGCTGAGATTCGCCTCCAGTGTGAAAGCATCCATATTCTGTTCAATATGAACAGTGTCGGCATGCAGCAGGAGCCGGCGGGCATCCTTGTAGAAGATCAACTCCTGCAAAAATGACCAGAGCAGCAGATCCAGCTCCTGATTCTCCAGCCGGACGGTCAGCTTCTGCCGCCGCTCCACCAGCTCCGACGCATCCGCCATCGTGCGCAGCAGGGCGGCAGCGCTGGAGATGAACAGCTCCTCCAACGTGCATCCCCAGGACTCAAAGGCGACATCGGCAGTGGAAATTTCGTCGTTGAAGCGAAACGGCATATCTATCCCTTGATATTCCCGATGGGCACCAGTTTCGCGACCCTTCTGCTCAGACCTGCCTCTTCGGTTGCCCGTGCCACGACGTCGATATCCTTGTACGCCAGTCCGGCCTCCTCGGCCAGGCCGCCGTACGAAGCGGTGCGGACATAAATTCCCCGTTGCTCCATCTCACCCAGCAGTGTGCGCCCCTGCACCATTTTTTTAGCCTGGTGACGGCTCATGGTCCGGCCACTGCCGTGGGCGGTGGTGTAGAAGGTCGTGGCGGCGCCTGCCATCCCTGCCAACAGGTAGGAACCGGTCTCCATGCTGCCGCCGATGATGACCGGCTGGCCGGTTTTCCGGTAGCATTCCGGCAGGCCTGGCATCCCCGGGCCAAAGGAGCGGGTTGCCCCCTTGCGGTGCACCAGCAGTTCCCGCATCTCACCGTCAATCAGATGTTTTTCCAGCTTGGCAGTGTTGTGGGCCACGTCATAGACCATGCGCATTCCCAAATCCGTCGGTGAGCGGTAGAACAGCCGGGAGAATACCTTGCGGATACGGTGCAGGATTATCTGGCGGTTGGCGAAACCCATGTTGGCAGCACATTTCATCGCTGCAAAGTAGTCCTGTCCTTCCGGCGAGCGGAACGGGGCGCAGGCGAGTTCCCGGTCGTACAGCTTGATTCCGTATTTAGCTGTCATCACCTTGAGGAAGGATTGGAGGTAGTCGGTTGCCACCTGATGGCCAAAGCCGCGGCTGCCGCAGTGGAACATAATCACGATCTGGTTGGGGATTGTGATGCCGAATGCCCGGGCGGTCACGTCGTCAAAGATGTTCTCCGGACGGGCCACCTGGATTTCGCAGTAGTGGTTGCCGGAACCGAGGGTGCCGATCTGGTCAGAGCCGCGTTCGATGGCCTTGTCGCTGCAGGCATCGGCATCGGCCCCTGCTAAACACCCTCCCTCCTCGGTCATATCCAGATCGTCCTGGGTCGCCAGACCATTCTCCAGACACCAGCGTGAGCCGTTTTCGATCACCCGGCGGAATTTGCTGCGCGAACAGCGGATGAAACCGGTACAGCCGACTCCGGTTGGAATCGCATAAAACAGGCCGTCAACCAGTTCGCGGATACGCGGCCGCACCT
>JAQUCU010000277.1 GCA_028686055.1 Desulfuromonadaceae bacterium | reverse complement strand
TGTTTGAGCATCCACGACAGCAATGGCAGCCATTTTGACAATATCGTCGACGCTATCACCACGTTGCAGAACGTGTACCGGTTTATTCATGCCCATCAGAATCGGGCCGATCGCCTCAGCCCCGCCCAGGTGATGCAGAAGCTTGTAGCAGATGTTGCCCGAGTTCAAGTCAGGGAAGATCAGGACATTGGCGCAGTTATTAAGCTTTGAGAAGGTAAAACCATCCAGCAGCTCCGGCACAACTGCCGTATCGGCCTGCATTTCACCGTCAATAACCAGATCAGGCGCACGTAGCTTAACAATTTCTACGGCCTGCCTTACTTTTCTAGCCTGTTGATGATCTACTGAACCGAAGTTTGAAAAAGACAGCATCGCAACACGGGGCTCAATATCAAACATACGGACCTTTTCGGCGGCAAGAATAGCGGTTTCGGCAAGCTCTTCAGCAGTCGGGTCAATTGTTACCGTCGTGTCAGCCAGGAAATATACCCCCTTCTTGAAAACCATCATATACAGGCCGTGAACGCTGGAAAGCCCTTCCTGCTTGCCAACAACTTCGAGAGCAGGGCGGATCGTCTCCGGATAATGCGCATCAATTCCACCCAGCAGAGCTTCGGCATCCCCCATGCGAACCATCATAGAACCGAAGTTGGTGCGTGATTTGCGCCGCAGGAGGCGCTGGGATTCAGAAATGGTCAACCCTTTGCGTTGGCGCAGTATGTAGAGTTCCTCCGCATAACGGTCGGTCAAATCAGATTCAGCCGGATCAATAACCGGAACATCCAGTTCGATGTGCAGCTCAGCCATCTTCTGGACAATTTTTTTACGGTCTCCAATCAGGATCGGCTTAGCAATTCCCTCCTCAACCAGTTCTTTTGCAGCCCTGATAATTTTTTCGTTGTCTCCCTCAGGAAATACAATCGTTTTAGGATCACTCTTGGCCTTGTTGATAACCATGCGCATAATCTCTTTGGATTTGCCCTGCGTTGATTCCAGCTGTTCAATATATTTTGACATATCAGTGATCGGCTGACGGGCAACGCCGCTGTCCATGGCGGCCTGGACAATCGCCGGTGCAACATGCAGCAGTACTCTCGGATCGAACGGTTTCGGGATGATGTAATTTGGGCCGAAATCGAATTTCTGGTTTCCGTAAGCCTTGCAGACCGAATCGGGACATTCTTCGCGGGCCAGTTGAGCAAGCGCCTTGACTGCGGCAAGTTTCATCTCTTCGTTGATGCAGGTGGCGCGGCAGTCCAGCGCCCCGCGGAAGATGAACGGAAAGCCGAGGATGTTGTTGACCTGATTGGGGTAGTCGGAACGGCCGGTGGCGATCATCACGTCACCCCTTACCGCATGGGCCTCTTCCGGGGTGATTTCCGGATCCGGATTGGCCATCGCAAAGATGACCGGGTTCGGTGCCATGCCGGCTACCATCTCTTTCGTGAATGCTCCTTTGACGGAAAGGCCGAACAGGACGTCGGCTCCCTTGGCGGCCTCCTCCAGAGTGCGGAACGGGGTGTCGGCGGCAAAGAGCTCCTTGTACGGGTTCATCCCTTCGACGCGCCCTTTATAGATGACCCCCTTGGTATCGCACATGATCATGTTGTTCGGCTTCACACCGAGGGCGATGGCCAGCTTTGCGCAGGAGTTGGCGGCAGCTCCTGCACCGTTGACGACGATGCGGATGTCCTCGATCTTCTTGCCGACCAGATGCAGTGCGTTGATCAGGGCCGCAGATGCTATGATCGCGGTGCCATGCTGATCGTCATGAAAGACCGGGATGTTCATAGTTTTCTTGAGGGTTTCCTCGATGTAGAAGCATTCCGGGGCCTTGATATCTTCAAGATTAATGCCGCCGAAGGTCGGCTCCAGCAGCTGGCAGGCTTTGATGATTTCATCGGGATTTTCGGTGTCGAGTTCGATATCGAAAACGTCGATGTCGGCAAAGCGCTTGAAAAGGATCCCTTTACCCTCCATGACAGGTTTGCCGGCCAGGGCGCCGAGGTTGCCGAGGCCGAGGACGGCGGTGCCGTTGGAGACAACCGCAATCAGGTTTCCCTTGGCAGTGTACTTGTAGGCGTCTTCCGGATTCTTCTGGATCGCCAGGCAGGGTTCGGCAACGCCGGGTGAATAGGCCAGTGAAAGATCGGCGGCTGTCTGGCACGGCTTGGTGGATACAACCTCGATCTTGCCTTTGCGGCCCGTCGAATGATAGTCAAGGGGGGTTAATTTTGTACTCATGTTGTTATCTCCAGTTTTTTTAGTTGTTGTCGAACGTGCTTACGTCACAATCAATTCAGGGCTTGTATATCTTCAGCAGCGCCTGTGCCATCTCGGCCGGGCTGTCGGCCACGCTGATGCCGCATTCTCTCAGAATCGCCACCTTTTCTGTTGCCGTACCCTTGCCGCCGGAGATGATAGCGCCGGCATGCCCCATGCGCTTGCCGGGCGGGGCGGTGACTCCGGCGATGTAGGCTGCCACCGGTTTGGTCATATGATCTCTTACGAAGTACGCTCCTTCTTCCTCGGAGGTGCCGCCGATCTCGCCGATCATGATGAC
This sequence comes from Desulfuromonadaceae bacterium, assembly GCA_028686055.1. GTDB lineage: Bacteria > Desulfobacterota > Desulfuromonadia > Geobacterales > Pseudopelobacteraceae > JACRCG01. Next base: position 512 of record JAQUCU010000277.1, on the reverse strand, counting down.
CGCCTCGGTGTCCGGGTCTTCTTCGAACATGCGCAGGACATCCAGGTGGTTGGTGCCGTTGACCGGGTCACCACCGATGCCGACGCAGGTCGATTGTCCGAGACCGAGGCAGGTCAGCTGCCAGACCGCTTCGTAGGTGAGTGTGCCGGAGCGGGAGACGACACCGACCCTGCCGGGCTTATGGATATAACCGGGCATAATGCCGATCTTGCACTGGCCGGGCGTGATAACACCCGGGCAGTTAGGACCGACAAGGCGGGTCTTCTTTCCTTTCATGAAGTGTTTGACCTTGACCATGTCGAGGACTGGAATTCCCTCAGTGATGCAGCAGACCAGTTCGATGCCGGCATCGACCGCTTCCATGATTGAGTCGGCGGCAAAGGGTGGCGGGACGTAGATGACCGAGGCGGTGGCGCCGGTCTGGTGGACAGCCTCTTCGACGGTGTCGAAGACCGGAAAGCCATCAATGATTGTGCCGCCCTTGCCGGGGGTTACACCACCCACCATCAAGG
>JAQUCU010000276.1 GCA_028686055.1 Desulfuromonadaceae bacterium | reverse complement strand
GCAAGCAACTGTTTTAAGCTAAAATTATTGTCGTCTATCCATGATATCTTGGCAACCTCACTTCTTGAGTCAAAAAGATCGCTACCTTTGGATATTTCATCAAAAATATCATTTCTAAGAAAACATACAATTTTCAAATTTTTAAAATCTCGTTTTAATTGTCTCATCGACAAAATAAGACCACGTATCCAAGAATTCATTTCTGGATTATTCTTCCAAGGCTCGTCAAGATTGTCGAACATTACAAAAAATGAATTACTTTCAATTGCTGTTTCAATTTCATTTCTAACTTTTTTTAAATCTGGGCAAGTTAGTGCCGAAAAAAGTTCAGAAAAATCAATACTGAAACCGACTTCCATCTCACCAGCTTTTGCTTTTAAACTTGAATCTCCAAACACTTTAAAAATTGATTTTGTGAACCTAAGGGCGAAAGAATCATCGACCTTTCCCTTTTCCTGTAAATATTTTTTCAATTCTGGCGTTTCTATTTTCTCTATAATGGCTAAAGATAGTTCTGAAATTATAAAGTCTTTCCAAACAAGTGAATATTTAAAATCTTCATCTAAGGAAATATTAGTAAATTGGCTAACGTGCCTATTTATATGAACATAGTCTTCACCTTTAGGGGAAATTGGTATAACAATTTTCCCATCTAAAGGGAGATCTTTGCTTAAAATAGAAAAAAGAGATGATTTGCCTGCACCCTTTCTACCAAGGACAAGTTCTTTGTTTCCCGAGTAAATCTCCTGATACTGCTTGGTCTTTACAAAGTATTTCTCAATATTCTCATCCTCTTGGGCTCTGTCCTTTCCAAAAAGCTTGTTAAGATCAATAGATTCCCTTGGGATAGCCATAATTCTCAATACTCCTTTTAATATAACGAAAGAGCTAACCAGCCTGCTGCCAATGAACTTGAATTGAAATGAACGCGTGCTTCCGCAGGTCTGGTTAAGCGTGTTGTTGGGTTGTATTATTTTTCTTGATTTTTTTCGCTTTTAATAATTTCAGAAAACCATTTTCCTTCTTTCATGAAAAGTCGCCCTGTAACAAGAAGAGAAGGACAGCAGAGCCCGTCATTTGAATCAAATTCCTTTGATTTGAAGAGAAGTTGACCATTTTCCACATAAATTTTTTCTACATATTGAGGAAGATCATTAGGCCTGTTTACTGGGAAAGATTGCCCTGGATGAATATAAATATTTCCTCGGTAGTCTCTTTCTAGCACTGCAATCGCCGAGTGATACATTGCCGACCCACCGCTACATTTGGGATCTATTCCGTAAAGAGCGACAAATTCTCCAAAACCATCATATCCACCATCAACCTCATATCTGACAATATTTGTTTCATCGAATTTCATCATGCATCCTATGGTTTTAACAAAATCTTTCACAACTGAACCAATTTCGCTACGCGGTATATTTTGTTCTGCTCCAACAGATAGTTCTGTTGAAATAAACAATAAAACTAAAGATATAAATATTCTGATTTTCATTCAAGGCTTCTCAAATTGTTTATAATTTGTTTACGCGAATTGCGTATTATTCAGAACCGAATTTGCCGCATTAATATTGTGGTTGATCTAGAGGCGACTACATACACTTTCCCCGTTTTTCCCTATTGACTTTATTGTTTTCTTATTTTGTCTTTAATCGTTTCGATAAAGTTTCACCCAATAAAGCGCCAAAAACCGAAAACAGTCCGATTGGCACAGCCTCGGTTACTATTAATACAACGGAGAATGCGATAACCAGACCGATACCTTCGTCTCTTCCACCAGTCGTATAAATTGCATTCATTAAACAATAAAGAATAAAACTTAATGTTGGCGAAAAAATACCCCAAGATAAACTTCCAGAGAAAAAAGAAACTATAGCGCTTAAAAAAAATGATCCTCCCCACAAGATGATTTCTATATCTTTCATTGCTTGCTTACCGTTATTTTGTGTGGCACCCGATGCATAACCGGGAGTTGAACCCGTGTCTGCCTTGGATTGCAGGCCGCTGGTGAGTGTGCCGGGATACAAGCGGGATACGTTTTCAAATACGCCACCGGGCTTATAGTAATTTTGTATTCCCAATCCTGTTTCCGAGATTCCAGAATAATTCAATATTCAAGACCTGACCCCATAAGATGCGCTAAGCTCTCCTTATCCGCCCACCTGATGCTTCATGGACAGTTAACGGTGAAATGACTTTCAGGACGATACGCTACCTATATCAGTAACGCCTGTTTATTCTTTGTTGTCTTTTGGAGGTTTAGGCCTTGGCCAAGGCTTAACTCTTTCTTGCTTTTGAATAAATCTTCCATCTTTATCGTCATCTCCACCTTTTCGTCGCTCTTTTTTTTCGCTATCTTTAGTCATTACGCACCGTGCTGTTTAAATGTTTGGCTTTTATTATTTCGTTCTGGCACTTTTCTAATAATTTTATATCACGAGGCATATTTGAATCTATATTTGTTTGTTTTATCTCGTCATTTTTTATAGCAATAAAATTATCATGAAGAATTTCTCTTGGTAAAGAATTTCTTTTTATCCATACGCTCTCGTATTCACTAGCAAATGATTTGAATTCAATCCTAAGACTTCTCGCATTATTCGCAATTTTTCCGAAATTAACAAACGGCAATGAAACTGAAACCACTATAGAAACCACGCTCATAAGGTCATAAATCCAAATCCACCTGAACCATGAAGTTTGAGTTTTCCACAATTGAAGAGTACTGATTGATCCTGTAGTTAAAACAGCGACAAATATTTGAAATTGCTGCTCTCTGCTTTCGTATCTTCTGGCAATATAGCCATAGTATAGAGCATTCATTTCACTATCTAGCATTGCATCCCAAAGAGCGTCTTCAAGGCAGTCCATCGCTTATATTTTTCCTTATTATTCAATGTATTATATTGATAATTGACAATTGTGTTTGTCAAGCTTTAGCAATATAATTTTATCTTACTTTCCTTTATGCTACCTTACGAGATGAAGTATAGGCTTCTGCGGCGGCTGATTCTTCCTTTTCTTCCTTCCATTTTTTGAATTCTTCAAAGGCCTTTTCGAATTCAACTTCAAACCAAAATTCTCTTTTTGGATTCTTTATCACCTCATCTGTTAGCCATTCTTCCGCCTGGTTCAGGAT
>JAQUCU010000275.1 GCA_028686055.1 Desulfuromonadaceae bacterium | reverse complement strand
ATTGGTGAACGTCAAATTACAGGCTGAAAGTACTCCTCAGGATATTTTTTACTAAAAAACCGGAGCGGTGGGCTGAGGCAATTGAGTGGCGCAGGTTTGCAGCGGCCTGTTCATAGACATGGCGCACAAATATGAATGCGTGCTGTACTCCAAGGGCATAGCATGCCAGAGCCATGCCTTCGATCAGCAGGTGCGGATTACGCTCCAGCAGCACCCGGTCTTTATAGGTACCGGGCTCCATTTCATCGCTGTTGCAGATCAGATAGCGCGGACCGGACAGGTTACGCGGTACAAACGACCACTTCCACCCGGTCGGAAATCCGGCGCCACCGCGACCACGCAGGCCGGAGTCGATCACCTGCTGCTGCACGTCGGCAGGCGCCAAGTTTCTGAGAGCATTTGCAAGAGCTTCAAAGCCGCCGTTTGACCGATACTCGTCAAAGGAAAGGCTGTGTCCGTGCCGGGTATGTTTAAACAGGATCTGTTCCATGAATTCCTATGCAGTTTACTGCCAAATAACAAATTCAGGTGGTTACATTTATTCTGGAGACTACTTCTTAAAAGTCTTCATGATATACTCTGCGAGCTGTTTAGCATCAACATCGGAAATGGTCTTGACATCGAAGGAAGGCATGCCGCCACCGCCACTTCGAATCTGTGAAATGATCCTCTCGGGATTTCTTATGCCTTTAAGGGGTTTGTCTGGTCTCATGATATTGCCACCATGCGGGTGGCAAACGGAACAATTTGCCTTGAAGATTTCCCCGCCGGTGCTCGGCGCAGCAAAGGCCGAAGCTGACAGCATGACACTGTTTACCATTACGATTGCCATAAGGGTATTTTTTTTCATTATGGTCTCCTTTTAATAGCAAACGTCCCTCTTCGTGAGGTGTGTTACGACCGTGTGTCAGAATGCTTAGGAAGCGTGGCAGAAATTTCAGGGGGACGATCCTGCAAGGCCGCCACAATTTCCGCGCCCATTTCAGGCGTTACGCGGCCATATTGTTTTTCTCCGATCATCATACAGGGCGCTTCACCGCAGTTGCCGAGGCAGGAACAGGGGAGCAAGGTTACAGCGCCGTCTGGTGTGGTCGAACCGCACTCTATATTCAGCAGGTACGCCAAGGATTCAAGCAGCGTCTTTCCTCCAGATGCCCAGCAGGATATCGAATCACAAACATGCACAACATGACGGCCGACCGGCCTGCGATAGATCATTTCATAGAACGTGGCCAATTCTTCAACCTGCAGCGTCGACATTTTCAGCAGCTGGGAAGCTTCATTCAGTGCTTCATCTGTCAGCCAACCATAATGGCGCTGCAGTGCTTTCATCACATCGACAGCCGCTTCGCGATTGGTTACAGCAGCGGCGACACGTTGCTCAAGGTCTGTTTTAAGGTGTTCGGGGATCATAGAAAGTATTATAGATGCTTTGGCGCGTGTGGCAAGGGGAAAGAGTTACGGAAGAAATTTCTCGAATACCTGGTTCGAGAGCAGCATCCCACGGTTTGTAAGGGCAAGACCCCTCTCATTTTGAATGAGAAACCCAAATTTGACAAGATCAGCGGCTGTAGAACCGTAGACGGATTCAAGTGACCGGCCAAACTCACGTTCAAAGGCGTGCAGATCCTCCCCTTCTGCCAGGCGCAACCCCAAAAACATATATTCGGCTATGGCTTCAGCCTGCGTCAGCTGACATGTACCGGCTTGTGTCAGGTGTCCTGATGTCACTCCCTGGCGATATTCTTCCAGGTTGTCAGGATTGCTGAACCGGACTCCATGCCCATCCCGCAAAAACGAATGTGCCGCAACACCCAGACCGAGATACCCATCTCGCTTCCAATAACCGCTGTTATGCTGTGAACGATATCCGGTCCGGGCATAGTTGGCAATCTCGTAATGTTCAAGCCCTGCAGCTGTCAACAGCTCATCCGCCAGTTCAAACATGTCTGCCGAAAGATCATCATCGGCCAATTCCTGGCTGTTTGCAGGGTAACTGCGCGCAAAAGGGGTACCTTCTTCTATGGTCAGCCCGTAGATGGAAATGTGCTCCGGGCCGAGTTGGACGGCATGTCGTATTTCGTCTCGCCACTGTTCTAAGCCCTGTCCGGGAAGGGAATGGATCAAATCTATACTGATATTTGTAAAGCCTGCTTCACGTGCATCCCGAAAAGCCTGACGAGACTGTTCGGTAGTATGAATGCGTGCGAGACGCACCAGAAATGCATCATCAAAAGATTGTATTCCCAACGAAACCCGCGTAATACCTGCATCACGGAACTCTTTAAGGGCGTTATGGCTCATGGTGCCCGGGTTCACTTCCAGGGTTATTTCCGCATCCGCTGAGAGTCCCAGATAAACGGCAAACTTTTCAAGCAGCCGGGCAATCTGCAGCGGTTGCAGCAGCGACGGAGTACCGCCGCCGAAATATATTGAGTCAAGTGGCCGGGCGGCGGGCGCGTGGAGCAGCATCTCCCGCAACAGGAGTGCAGGATATTCTGTAAGTTCGTCCTTTTCGGGGGTGCGGGAAACAAAAGCGCAGTAATGGCACTTTTTAACGCAAAACGGTATGTGAACATAGAGTCTATTGAACATGCCTGTTCCTGTAGTGAGGGTCGAACAGATATTTTATGATAAAAAACGACTGCAGCCCATATCGCGAGGACAACGTTATGGCACGAAGGTACGTTCCAGACGGTTGAAAGCACGGTAACATCCTGTTACAGTGCCGTATGGACGATCCGGTACAAACACATTACCAGAGGTACCCTTATCCGCACTATCCGCTGATAGCCTCGGTGCGTCGTTGTGATACCTACGCTCTCAATTTGCGCACCCTTTGGGCCCGCTTCAACCGGACATTGCTCCCGCCTGAAGCGAAAAAAATACTTATTGCCGGGTGCGGCACATTTGCTCCATACCCGTGGGCGGTTGCCAATCCTGACGTGCCGATTACCGCGTTGGATCTGTCGGAGCGCAGTCTGCGAAGAGCTCGCTGGCACTGCTTCCTGCATGGTCGGTTCAATGTTGACTATCGCTGTGGTGACCTGACGGACCACACTGCAATTGATGGTGCATTTGGCCTGATTGACTCTTTCGGAGTTCTCCATCACCTGGAGGATCCATTGTCCGGCCTGAAGTGTCTAGAGC
>JAQUCU010000070.1 GCA_028686055.1 Desulfuromonadaceae bacterium | reverse complement strand
TCTCCATGACCGGATATTTGCGCCATGCACTAACTTCAAGGTGTTTAATGGGCTTACCGGCTTACTCTGTTTTGTCTGGTTCATGGGGGTACTGGCGCCGTTTTTCTGGGCAGCTGACTATAGGGGGCGAAGGTGCAGTTCACAACAGGAGGTCGTATGAAAAATCCGGATGTCACCGTAGTAGTGGCTTTATTTGTGCGGGTTCCTATCCCAGGCGGTGTGAAAACCCGTCTTGCAACAGAGCTGGGCAATGACGAGGCGTGCTGCTTGTATCAAGCAATGGTGGCGGATATCCTGTCCAATATAACGTCATGTGGTTTCCCCGTTTATCTGTTCCATGATGGCAATGACGTTAGCGAGTTGCCGGAGGAGTGGGTTAAAGCATCATCCAAGGTGATAGCCCAGACAGGCGACAGCATCGGTGAAAAGATGGCAGCCGCATTCGAGTATTGTTTTGCTCATGCTATAGGTCAGGTGATCCTGGCCGGTAGCGACATTCCCGCTCTGGATGCTCAAGTTGTTTTGTCGGCTTCAACAGCGCTTGAATCCCATGACATAGCTATTGCTCCTGCGCATGATGGCGGCTATTGCCTCATTGCCTTGAAGCGAAAAACGTATCAGCCAGGCGTTTTTACAACTATACCCTGGAGTACCGACCAGGTATTGCGAACAACACTTGAAAGATGCGCAGCATGCGGACTGGAAGCAAAACTGTTGGGCGCCTTGCAAGATATTGATACCATTGAGGACATCAAGGCATATTGTCGAAATATATCTGATAATGCCCATGCGACAAACCTTAGACTTGCTTCTTCAGGATATCTGACCAAGTGAGAGTGACGGTGAAGTGTCCAATATAAGGGCCGGAGGATGTATTTCCCTCCGGCCATGAAAGGAGCACAAATGGCAGAATGTGCTCGTCCAACACTGAAACTCGTCTTGCATACGCCGGTTCATTTCTACTAAGTGGTTTGGCTTGGAACCAGTTTATTTGCTGCCGGAGAATTTCCGGCAGCCTCTTTGAATGAACAATACTACTAACTCTTAGTGCTCAGCAGCCATCTCGGCACCCAAGCCAGTTTCGGCACGGATCATCTGGGCATCAAATGCGGCGCGTTCTTTCTTTGCACTCTCACTGCCATCAGTTACCGAAGCAATATACGCAACGATAAGCACTATAGGCAGGACAACAAAGGTTGGGAAGTCGTACGGGAAGATTGCCGGTCCCATTCCGAGTACTTTGGTCCATACTGTCGGGCCGATGATTAACAGTCCGATAGAGCCAAAGATGCCGGTATAGCCGCCAAGCACCGCTCCGCGCGTGGTCAGACCCTTCCAGAAAACAGACAGTACCAATATGGGGAAGTTGGTACAAGCGGCAATCGAGAACGTCAGCGCCACGATATAGGCAACGTTCTGTTTCTCAAATAAAATACCGAGGAGCACGGCGAGTATGCCCAACCCGATAACGCACATCTTTGATACCCACACTTCTTTCTTCTCGTCCGCTTTGCCCTTCATGATCACGCTTGCATAGATGTCGTGTGACAGAGCCGAGGCACCTGCCAGCGTCAGTCCGGATACAACCGCGAGTATTGTGGCAAAAGCAACCGCGGCAATAAAGCCAAGGAAGAAATTACCACCGATGGCGTGCGACAAATAAATAGCCGGCATGCTGCTGCCACCCTTGAGATTGAGGACATTTTTGGCGACATCGACCACATATTCAGGGTTGTGGGCAACGAGAACGATGGCGCCGAAACCGATGATGAACGTCAGGATGTAGAAAAAGCCGATGAAGCAGGTTCCGTATAAAACAGACTTGCGGGCAGCCTTGGAATTGGTAACAGTGAAGAATCTCATCAGGATGTGCGGCAGGCCGGCTGTACCAAACATCAACGTGAGGCCTAGTGAAATAGACTCGAGAGGGTTAGCCTTGGCACCGATAGGCACTACTGACTGCATGATTTTTATACCTTTGGGATGAAGGGCCACGGCGTCGGAGAACAGTTTTGCAAAGCTGAATCCCTCGTGGGCCATTACGCCAAACGCCATACAGGTCGCACCGCCTAACAACAGTCCGGCCTTGATAATCTGTACCCAGGTTGTGGCCTTCATGCCGCCTAACGTAACGTAGAGGATGATCAGCGCACCAACGATCACGATGGACATCCTGTAGGACATTTGTGGTACAAGAGTGTGCAGCAATTGCCCGGCGCCAACCGCCTGGCCGATCAGATACCAGATGACAACAATCAACGAACTTATGGCCGCCATAATGCGGATAGGCCCCTGCTGGAGGCGGAATGAAACCACATCGGCATAGGTGTATTTGCCGAGGTTCCGGAGCCGTTCAGCGACCAGGAACAGGATGATCGGCCAACCGACGAGCCACCCGACCGAAAAGATCAGGCCATAGAAACCGTTGAAGTAAACCAGTGCGGCAATACCCAGGAACGAGGCCGCTGACATGTAGTCGCCGGCGATGGCCATGCCGTTCTGCAAACCGGTAACACCGCGTCCGGCGGCATAGAAGTCGCTCGCCGTCTTGGTGTGGGTTGCGGCCCAGTAGGTGATGACCAGGGTGATGCCGACAAAGATAAGAAACATTATAATTGCATGCCAATTGAGGGGCGGAACGGCAGGAACTGCAGGAACTGCTGTGGCTGCAGGCGCAGCGGCAGTTACAGCGACATCGGCGGCGTGGGACAGAGTGGAGAAACAGAGCGAAACAAAGGCCGGTATTGCACAGGAAACCGTTTTAAATATTCTCATTTAGATGCCTCCCGAACGATTTCTTCAATAATAGGATCGAAGGTCTTGTTTGCCAAGAAAACATAAATACCTGTCAGCACGCACGACGCCAGAATTATGCCGACGCCGATAAGCATTCCTTGCGGAATCACACTGCCGGCAGCGATGGGTGCAGTGAGAATATCAGGGGTATACGCAATCATCAGGGTGAAACCGAAATACAGAACGCATACAATTGCAGAGAGCGACCAGCCTAGCGTATTACGTCGATGGACCAATTCGAGGTATTTGGGATTGTTTTGTATCTTGCTTGCGATTAATAAAGACATGACTTTCTCCTTTTGGGATGTTTTTTTAATTGCTTCCCGAGCCCAGCTTCTTTCAACGTAATTTGTAGAATTTTATGCCATGAATCATGACTGCCGGGTTTACTGTTTAATTTTGGCATTTTCCTCCTTTCCATGCGGGTAGCTGCCGGGCATCCCCTGCCCAAATCTACGGGCTGTTAGCGGTTGATAGGTAACTTCGCCTCAATTGATAAAACGTGCTGCAAAAGCAACAGGTACGCACTTACGCGTATGCCCGCGAATAGCCAAACTTCATGGAGAGCAGCTCGCCCCCTTCCAGCATGCAGGGGATGACCTCTTTTTCCAGTCGATCCTGCAACATTCGGAAAGAGGGGGCTAACAACGTCAACGCCCCGACAACTTTGCCTGCATAATCGCGTATTACGACCGCCACGGTACAAATACCTTCACCTAGTCCGTTGAAATCAACTGCAACACCTTTGCGACGAATCTCGTCCAACTCAACTTCAAGTTGCTGGACGTCCTTGATACCGTTTTTTTTGCTGCCCCTGCCAAAGAGATCAATCGAACCAAACGACTTAATAACCTTGCCGGCGGCATTGCTGAAGAAGGGGAAACGCTGGCCAACCAGGTCTGCTGTCTTGATCTGCTGGAAAGAATCAACCATATCCAAAAACAGCACTTCATTGTTATTGGCCACAGTGAAATAAATCGCTTCATCCAGTTTACGCGCCAGTTCAACCATAATCGGGTGAGCCATATTTATAACATTGTCACTCTTTAGAATGTGCTGTGCCATCTCAAACGCCTGTAAGCCAAGGTTGTAGGTGTTTGTTTCTTTGTTTCGTTCTACCAGTCCCTTGTCTTCGAGAGTGGCAAGTAGACGAAAGGTCTTGTTACGGCTCAAGCCGAGCTTGTTTTCTAAAACGACAATTGAAGAGTTCTCACCACCGTGTGCAAGAGCTTCAAGAAGATCAATCGCCTTAACAACGGCCTGAACGGAATAAATTCCTTTTTCTCTCATATAGTTAGGGCTCCTTTTTGTTGAAGAGCGTACTAATGCCCTTAATACCCCGTACGTCCGATTAATACTCATGCCCAAAAAAACGCCCAGCAACAAATACAAACGATATTATATTTTAAAATCTAATACGATGTTTCATAATTGTCAATAATAATATATTGTGTATAAAATAATTTGTGTAAAAAATTATTTTATGTTTTTGTCTGACATAAAAATATCAATATTTTCGGATAGATATAAGTTATTAAAAATATACTACGCCGTGTGTTCTGGTAATATTAGTCGTGAATCCAGTTTTAAAAATCATGTATAATGCTAATCTGTAACGATATTATTTTTTATGATATAATAAAATTTGAAATGAATTCATATGATTTTGAATTAAATTATTATATTTTTGGTGTGGAGCATGACAAACCGGTTGGCACAGCTGAATCACTTGCAGTAAGCTGCCGCAACTGGTAAATATATAAGATTTCTCACAAACCCAACGTGACTGCTCACAGACTAAACAAAACAATGACCAACGGTTTGCCAATAAACAAGCCGGTTAGTATTAATTTCTATTTTGCAATAATTGTTTTATGGGGGATGTATGAAGCTGAAGCCGGTTATGGTAGCAGGTATTATTGATGATATCCGACGAGTCTTTCAGGTCCTGACGGAACAATCAAGAAAGATAGAACACGAAACCAGTCTTACTGGTCCACAATTGTGGGTAGTCAAAATACTTAAAGAGACGTCACCATTGAAGGTTTCAGATTTGGCCCGCCGCATGTATCTTCATCCCGCGACAATGGTTGGATTGCTGGATAGGCTCGAATCGAAGGGGCTACTCAAGCGTACACGGTCAGAAAAGGATCGGCGGGTGGTTCATATAGATCTGACGGAACAAGGACGCGAATTAGAAATCAATTCGCCTGAAGTTATTCAGAACCTTCTGATAAAGGGACTTGAGACGCTTACAGAGCAGAAGTTAAAAATGATCTCTGATGGAATGGGGGAAGTCGTAAATATCCTGGGAGCTCAAAATGTGCCTCCTCAGCTTATTATGTCTTCTGAAGTCAACGCGCCGAAAAGAAGGAGAAATGTTTCAAATTGAAATTAGTATGTCGATCTTGCGTAGTTCAAAAATGTTCTTTGGTTACATATAGTTCCAACAATCCCACGGCACCCTATTCGGGGTAACTACAGGGACCGCCAATTTGTTCAGCCAAGTTCAAAAGACTGTTTATTGTCAAAGTTGGCTCGATCCCCCACGGGTCGAATATTGCTTCTTGCGAACGCTTAATCCATGCAGCCCGCATGCCGGAAGAAATAGCCCCGATCACATCAAATGGATTGCTTGAGACGAGCCAGGCATCAGCTCCCAAAGCATCTGCCTTCCTTAAAAAATGGCTGTATACGCCGGGGTTTGGCTTGTAAGACTTCATCTCATCTACACTCACAACGCCAATAAAGTACTCTCTTATGCCGGCATGTTTTAGTAATGTCTCCACGGCATCGGCAGTGCCGTTCGAGAATGCGAACATTCTGTAGCCAGATTTTTTTGCCCGTTCCAAGCCTTCCCGTGCGTCAGCGAATGCCGGCAATACTTTATAGGCGTCCAGCAGCTCTTCCCTCTCTTGTTGACTCAGGGCGACTTTGAAGAATGAACACGTATAATCGAGAGCATTGCTGGTGCATATGGCAAAGTTCACATAATTCTGCATTAAACCGCGACGAAATGAATATTCAAGCTGTTTGTCACGCCACGTACGAGAAAACTCTGCGGCATTTTTTCCTACATGTCTTTCCAGCGCAGCGATTACACCATGCGTATCTATCAGGGTTCCATAGACATCAAACGCAAGAGTAATAGCCATATATTAACCCTCCTTTAATTTGCCGTATGATTGAGTTAAAGTTCGGTGAATGCTCTTTACAGGTATAGCCTATTCGTTCAGCCATTGCCGGGCCACTTCAAGTTCACTGTTACTGAAGACCCTAACATGTCCGGGCATGGCAAATCCGAACGCCTTCAATGCCGTGCGGATCCACCCCACATCAGTTACAACAGCAACTCGCTCCCAGGAAGAAAAATGCTGCAAACCCACCTTGGCATCGTCCCACATTGCCTTAGCATCGAACCCGGTAAACTCGTCTCCGAGTTGATACAGGAAGCGAATGTTAGTTCGCCGCTCAAACATCTCATCAACCGCCGGAATGAGCACTGACTCGTAGTCAGCCCCAGTTACCTTCCCCACTGCTTTAAAGCCGAGGACATTATTCGGTAATCCCTGCATACGTTCAAGCATCGCACACCTCTCTATGGTCACCTTTTATTTCATGGGATCAAGATGTTGCCATTGTTATAATTCCACCCGCTTCAGCCTGAGCGAATTGGTGATTACGGAAACAGAGCTGAAGCTCATTGCTGCCGCGGCTATCATCGGTGATAACAATATGCCGAAGAATGGGTACAATACACCCGCGGCAATCGGCACGCCGGCTGTGTTATAAATGAATGCGAAGAACAGGTTCTGCCTGATATTGCGCATGGTAGCCCGGCTTAAACGCCTGGCCCTTACAATACCCCGCAAATCGCCTTTGATCAACGTGACACCGGCGCTTTCTATTGCCACATCGGTACCGGTGCCCATGGCGATGCCGACATGGGCCTGTGCCAGCGCAGGGGCATCGTTGATTCCGTCACCCGCCATGGCAACGATATGGCCATCGGCCTGAAGCTGCTTGATCAGTTCGGATTTCTGTTCAGGCAATACTTCGGCATGTACCTGGTCGATTCCCAGCGTGCCGGCAACCGCATTCGCGGTGATATGATTGTCACCGGTAATCATCACGATCCTGATGCCTTCGGCATGCAAATCGCGAATGGCTTCGGCTGTAGACTCTTTGATGGGATCAGCTACGCCGATTAAACCGGCTACCTTGCCATTGATTGCAATCAGCATGACAGTCTGGCCTTCGGCGCGCTGCCTGTCCGCTTGTTGCGATAAATCTCCCGCGTTGATATCGAGGCTTTCCAGCAGAGTTGCGTTGCCTGCCGCTACGGTATGTCCATCAACTTCTCCGGTGACCCCTTTCCCGGTAACAGACTGGAAATTATCTGCCTTAACCAGCTCAATGCCTCTTTCTTCAGCTCCACGCACAATAGCGTCCGCCAATGGGTGTTCGCTTGCCCGTTCGAGGCTGGCGGCCAGACGTAAAAGTTCATTCTCGGCAAAGCCTGTTTCTGCCTGCACTGCAACCAGTTTTGGTGTGCCTTCGGTCAGCGTTCCGGTCTTGTCAACAACCAGGGTATCGACCTTTTCCATCATCTCCAGTGCTTCGGCATTCTTGATCAGGACTCCGGCCATGGCGCCGCGTCCCGTTCCCACCATGATGGCAATAGGTGTAGCAAGTCCCAGGGCGCAGGGACAGGCGATGATCAGTACCGCAACAGCATTGATGACGGCATGTGCCAGGTGCGGTTCCGGGCCCCATATCCACCAGGCACCAAAGGTAAGCACGGCACAGACAACCACGGTGGGTACAAAATAACCGGCCACGACATCGGTCAGTTTTTGAATCGGAGCTCGTGTGCGTTGTGCTTTGGCCACCATATCAACAATTTGTGCCAGCAGGGTATCGGAACCGACTCTTTCTGCCCGCATCAACAAACTGCCGGTTCCATTGACCGTTGCTCCGATGAGTTTCTCGCCTTTCGACTTTGCCACCGGGATGGATTCACCAGTGACCATTGATTCGTCAATGTTGCTATTACCTTCGATCACCGTACCATCTACCGGGACTTTATCGCCGGGACGCACACGCAGGGTATCGCCGGGCTGCACCTGTTCCAGCGGGATGTCTTCTTCCGTTCCATTCTCCCGCACGATGCGGGCCGTATTCGGAGCAAGACCAAGCAGCATCTGGATGGCCGCATTGGTTCTTGAACGGGCACGCAATTCAAGCACCTGGCCCAGCAGGACCAGCGAGGTAATCATTGCGGCGGCCTCGAAATAGACAGCCACCAGTCCGCCATGCATCTGCATGATTGGCGGGAAAATTCCCGGCAACAGAAGTGCCACCATGCTGTAGCTCCAGGCGACCGAGACACCCAGCGCGATCAGGGTGAACATATTGAGATTCCAGGTCAGGACCGAGTGCCAGCCGCGCACAAAAAACGGCCAGCCGCCCCATAAAACAACCGGTGTCGCCAGCACACATTCAATCCATTGAACCGTGTGCATCGAAAGCCATTGCGGTAGCCAGGCCGGCATCATATCGGCAATCATGGCCAGAAAAAAGACCGGCAAAGCCAGCGCGATGCAGACCCAGAAGCGACGGCTCATGCCGATAAGTTCTTCATTTTTTTCTTCACCGCTGGAAGTAACCGGTTCCAGTGCCATGCCGCACTTGGGGCAACTGCCAGGATGATCCTGTCTCACGTCAGGATGCATGGGGCAGGTGTAGGTATGCGACGTACCATCTGTTTCAGGAGGGGGGAATGTTTTCCTGTCCAGATACTGTTCCGGATGTTCCTTGAATTTATGCAGGCAATTGTCACTGCAGAAATAGTAGGTTTCTCCATTATAAATATTGGAGCCTGCCGCCTTGTCGGGCATAACCTCCATGCCGCACACGGGATCTTTCAGCCCTTGTGCACTACCTGCGTTGCCCTTGATATTTGCTTCGAGGTAGTTGTCTTTCATACTGCTCTCCTAAAATACTTTTCATCTTCCGCGTTTATTTCATTAATGCGAACCCCCTGTCTCTGTTTATAAGCGAAATACAGCTCAAATATTCTTAGGCAAAACTTCAGACTTGGTCCGGATGCGGTAGAGTTTCTTCACCGGGAGCACGGCTACGATACCGTCGCCGGCCATTCCGGTATGGGCGATATCCATTATGGCAGCGACTATCTCATCGACTTTGGCCTGTTCGGTAAAAATTTCGATCTTGATATGGGTGACCATCCAGTCGGGATTGAAAAAATTGGCATACTCGCCGTACCCTTTTACTTTGGTTACGCTGATTCCCTTCAGCCGCATATCGACGAGTCGGCCTTCAATGTTTTCCAGCACCTGATTCCGCACGATTGCTACAATTTTTAGCAACTCCATGGTTTTGTCACCTTCAAACATTCAAGCGGCTTTCTCTGTGACTGTCTTCTTCAGAGTGATGCTCTTGTGGAGCACTTTATTCAATTCCGTTTCATTCTTTGGGGAAAGTGACGTGCGCAGCAGCTTTCCCTGGAATTTGCATAATTCCTCCACCATCTTGTCCGGCACTTCATTGTGGGTCAGGATGAATATTGCAGAGCTGTTCGGCCTGAGAGTCTCGGCAATATCTGTGATATAGGCTTTTTTGATGCCGATCTGTTCCAAAACTTCGATAATTTCACCTGAAGCTGCGCCGACCAATCCGCCTACCAATACACCGAACAATGGATTAAGGAGTACGGTCCCGATCATCAATCCCCAAATACCCCCCTCCGCGGCATCAGCCATGACCAACATGTTGCTGTGTCTAATCTTAACGGTTCCATCCTTTTTCCGCACAACTACGGCAGCTTCTTCGAGGTCGATCAAATGGGCCTGCTCCAACTTTTGAAGGTCGAGTAGAACCTGGTCTGCGGTAAATATTCCCTTGAATCCTGCAACAATCAATTCACTTCATTTAGTTTCCTCCTGTCCATTGTGATGAGTTTGCAATGGCGAATTCCGAGATGGTCTCTCATTAAGAACAGCTACGCTCATAATTGTTACGTTATCCTTTTGTCAGATTGCCATGCACTTTGCCGTGTTATTCCCTTTTCCCTGGGAACGAACATAAGTTTGTCAACCTTGCTAAATAGCGTATCAAAACAACCTCGGTTGTCAATAGTGGACCTGAAAAATTGAATTGTCCTTGTAAGAACGAAGCTTGGGGGTAAACTTTTACCAGCGATGTGAAAGCTACCAGCTATATTTATAACTGCAGCATTTTCTATTCAGAGGGGAAAATTATGGAAAACTTCAGTAACATTCTTGTCATCAGCAGGATGATCCCTTACTGCCTGGAGGCCATTAAAGTCGGCGTTTCTCTCGCTTGCAAGTACGATGCGAAACTTCTGGTCATGCATCTTGTCTCTAATCCCGTTGACATGATGGCGGTGAACGCTCCAGGGCTGTTTCCCAATGAGCAGTACAAGAATTACATGGACAGTCATCAGGAAGCGAAAGAACAGTTGGATAAGCTCATCAAAGAAGTGATACGGGATGGTTTTTCCATTAAGGAACTGGTCACTGATCGTGATCCGGTTGAGGAGATTGTGAAGGTAGTCAAAGAAGAAAAGATAGACCTGATGCTCATGAGCGCCCATGAGGAGGGACGTATTGAACATGTCCTCTTTGGCGGAGAGAATGATGCCATACTTCGGAAGATGCCCTGTTCGATCATGTTGGTGAAAAAGTAGTCTGAGCCGTTTAATCGATAACTCGCTTTTTGTGCTTTCGCCCTAAAAGGGCAAGGGTTAGGATAGACAGGAGAAACTGTTATGGGACTCAATAGCGACCAGTCCGAAGCTAACGATTCCAAGCCGGGATCGAAGTCAAAGGCAAACGAAGATCCGAAATTCCTCTCCATGTCTGAACTGCAGGCAAAGCTGGGGTCATCGTCTGACGGGCTCAGCCAGGCCGAGGCGCAGAAACGGTTGGCTCAATATGGACCTAACGAGATTGAAGAAAAGAAAACCAATCCGTTTCTTAAGTTTCTCACCTATTTCTGGGGGCCTATCCCGTGGATGATCGAAGTGGCCGTGATCCTTTCCGCGGTAGACCGGCATTGGCCGGATTTTGGCATCATCCTGCTTCTGCTTCTGGCCAACGCCGTGGTTGGATTTTGGGAGGAACACCAGGCGGGCAACGCCATCGCCGCACTGAAGGCCAAACTGGCGATCAATGCCCGGGTTAAACGTGATGGGAAATGGATCACCCCGGCAGCGCGTGAGTTGGTGCCGGGAGATGTCATCCGCGTGCGGCTGGGCGACATTGTACCGGCGGACGCTCGCTTGCTGGAGGGTGATCCGGTAGAAGTTGATCAGTCGGCGCTGACCGGCGAATCTTTACCAGCCACACGAAAGCCGGGCGATGCACTATTCTCAGGCTCAATCATCCGTCAGGGTGAAATCAACGCTTTGGTATACGCTACCGGAACGAGCACCTATTTCGGCAAGACCGCACAACTTGTTCAGGAGGCGCATACCGTCAGTCACTTCCAGCGCGCTGTGCTGAAGATAGGCAACTACCTCATCATCCTCGCTGTGGCTCTGGTGGCGGTGATAATTACCGTCGCGCTCTTCCGGGGAGACCCAATGCTCACTACTTTGCAGTTTGCCTTGGTGTTGACGGTGGCTGCAATTCCTGTGGCGATGCCCACGGTGCTATCCGTGACCATGGCGGTCGGCGCACGTCTTCTGGCTAAAAAAGAAGCGATTGTGACCAGGTTGGCGGCCATCGAGGAATTGGCGGGTGTGGATGTGCTCTGCTCTGACAAAACCGGTACCCTGACCCAGAACAGACTGACTCTAGGTGAGCCGTTCAGTGTAGAAGGGATCTCGCCGGAGCATGTCATCCTTAACGCCGCGCTGGCGGCGCGGGCGGATAATAAGGACTCTATTGACCTGGCAGTGCTGAGCGGTCTGAAAAATGATCAAATCTTGAAGGAGTACCAGTCCGTCCATTTTCAACCGTTTGATCCGGTACATAAGCGCACCGAAGTAGCCATCAAGGGCACGGATGGAAAAGAGTTCAAGGTAACCAAAGGTGCGCCTCAGGTGATATTGGAATTGTCGGCCAATGCCGGGCAGGTAACGTCCTCCGTAGAGAAGGCGGTCAATGAATTTGCGGCACGCGGCTTTCGTTCGCTTGGGGTAGCTCGTACAGACGCGCAAGGTTCCTGGCACTTTCTCGGTGTGTTGCCGCTGTTCGATCCGCCTCGGGAAGAAGCCAAGGCGACCATTGCAACCGCTGGTCTGCTGGGGGTAAACGTAAAGATGATAACGGGCGATCAAGTAGCCATCGCTCGGGAAACCGCCATAAAGTTAGGGATGGGTACAAACATCCTTGATGCCGGCGGCTTCGGCGACACCAAACATCACGAGACCGGGCAGTTGGCGGAGTCCATCGAGAAAGCGGACGGCTTCGCCCAGGTATTCCCCGAACACAAGTTTCATATTGTGGATGTCCTGCAGCAACGCGGCCACATCGTTGGTATGACGGGCGACGGGGTAAACGACGCACCCGCACTGAAGAAGGCCGACTGTGGCATCGCCGTTTCAGGTGCAACGGACGCGGCACGCGCCGCGGCGGATATCGTCCTGATGACGTCCGGCCTGTCGGTCATCATAGATGCAATCAAGGAGAGCAGAAATATTTTTCAACGAATGAACAGCTATGCCATCTACCGTATTACCGAGACACTGCGGGTGCTGTTGTTCATGACGATGTCGATTCTGGTATTTAATTTTTACCCCGTTACCGCAGTCATGATTGTGATGCTGGCATTGCTCAATGATGGGGCAATCCTGTCCATTGCCTATGATAATGTCATTTACAAGGATAAGCCCGAGTCCTGGAATATGCACATGGTATTGGGGGTCGCCACGGTGCTGGGTGTAATCGGGGTTGTGGCCTCCTTCGGACTATTCTATCTCGGTGAGCGCGTCTTTCATCTCGACCGGGCACACATACAGACACTGATGTATTTGAAGCTGTCCGTGTCGGGACATCTGACGATCTTCCTCACACGCACGCGTGGTCCGTTTTGGACTATTCGACCTGCTCCGATTTTATGGGTGGCAGTGCTTGGCACTCAAATCATTGCGACATTGATCGCCGTTTATGGACTGTTTATGACACCCATTGACTGGAATTGGGCATTGTTTGTCTGGGGATATGCTCTGGTCTGGTTCCTCGTGAACGATCGCCTGAAACTGCTTGCATATAGGATTTTCGATCCAACTGCCACACCGCTATTAGGTTAGCGATTTGAAAACTTACTTACCGGTTTAACCATAATTTTATTCTTTCTTGACATTGCCGGGCATCAGTATATATCATTTGACATACATGTCATATGAAAGGTATCGATGTTATGCAACCACTTACTTCCCGTCAGCAGCAAGTCTATACGTTCATAAAAGAGTACGTTGAGGCAAACGGTTCTTCTCCCACTCTGCGGGAAATTTCTA
>JAQUCU010000274.1 GCA_028686055.1 Desulfuromonadaceae bacterium | reverse complement strand
AAATATTAGATAAAATTTGATAATACATCCGCGTCTTAACATGGGATGAGTCAAATGCCAAAGTACCAAAACAAGGGCGGCCAGCCTCGCGATAAGTGCATGGTTGCTGCTTACGCTCTGGTCAACAATTTCGGAGCAACCCAAGCTGCAGTGGCCAATGTCATGGGATGTAGCCAAGGCACTGTTGCCAATTGGGTCAAGGAAGTAGGTTTCCGGAAGGAGATCTCGGGCTTGAAAAACGAGCTCGCCAAAGCCAACGACTACATCGCCGATCTTGCCGATCAGCTAAATTTGATCGAATACCGCCCTGATGAGGACGAGGACGAGTGAGCGTCCCGCTGCCGGTCGGGCTGCTGATGCAGTGGGTTGCAAGTCGGGTCACTTGCAGCCAATTGCCGCAAGCTTCCACGTTGCCAGCTTGTTAGCCCAGTCTTGCATCATGACTCGTCGTTCGTCCAAGTAGGTGGCGTGGTTGTATGTCCGCCGAACACTATTTGGCTCCGCATGTGCAAGCTGGGCTTCGATGGCGTCAGGCCGGTAGCCCATCTCATTGAGCCGAGTGCTGCCCGTGGTGCGTGTGCCGTGCGGGCTGTACTTGGTTGCCCAGCCAAGCTTCTTGAGCGCCTGCCGCAAGGCCGCGTCAGCCATTGGGCGCTGGCGGTCGTCGCGGTTCGGGAAAACGAACTTCGTATGTCCCGTGATCGGATGCATAGCTTTGAGAAGTTCGACCGCCTGAGTCGGTAGCGGAATGATGTGCTCTCGCCGCGCCTTCATACGACGTGCAGGAATGGTCCAAAGCGCCTTCTCAAGGTCGAACTCGGCCCACTCTGCTTGGACGGATTCATTTGGTCGACTGAGCGTCAGCCACATCAGCTGGAACGCCTTGATGGTCTGGAAGTTGCCGCCATGTCCATCAAAGTCCTTCAGTAGCTGGCCGACTTCCTCTGCGCTGAGGGCGCGCTTGTGTTGCGTCTTGTTGGGTGGCAGCGCTT
This sequence comes from Desulfuromonadaceae bacterium, assembly GCA_028686055.1. Classification (GTDB taxonomy): domain Bacteria; phylum Desulfobacterota; class Desulfuromonadia; order Geobacterales; family Pseudopelobacteraceae; genus JACRCG01. The sequence goes on along the minus strand of JAQUCU010000274.1, from coordinate 2,180 downwards.
TGCGAACTGGCCAAACAGGGTCTGTGTCCGCCCGTAGAGTCGCGACTGCATGCTCGAACACGCCAGACATGGTGCGCTTGGCTTCAGCCGCTACCGTGGGGGCACCCCGCTTAACCGTCTTGTTCAGGATGTCGAGGACATGGGCCGGAGTGATCTGACGTACCGGCAGCTTGCCAATCGAGGGGAAGACCACGCGCTCCAGCATGTCGAGTCTGCGCTTCTTGGTTACTTCTTCCCAGTCCTTCAGGCCCAACCACTCCTTGGCGATGGCCTCGAATGTGTTCGCTGAGTCTTGCTCGCGCTTGATGCGTTCGATCTGGCGATTCTGGACGGGATTGACGCCCTCCTTGACCAGCTTCCGCGCCGCCTCGCACTTCTCTCTGGCTTCGCCGAGCGTCACGCTGGGGTAGTCGCCAAGTGCGAACCACGAGGCCTTGTCATTGAGCTTGAAGCGATAGCGCCAAGCCTTGATGCCGTTGGGTTTGATTTCTAGGTACAGCCCCTTGTAGTCATTGAGGCGGTAGATGCCTTCTATAGGCTTGGCGGCTCGGCACTGGGCGTCTGTCAGCATCGTGAAGGTCTCCTGTTCGTCCTTAGGGCTTCATCGTATACACCTTCATCGACCTGGCGCAAGATCCATATACACGCCCGTATTCACTTGCGCAGCGCCATCAGATGTCGTTGCATGCAACGAGCTGAAATGAAAAAGCCCCGTATCCACGGGGCTTTGCGTCGATTTCAGTGATGCACTTGCAAGCATGTGCAATCGCCTGAAATGGCTTGTTTGAATCAGACGTTGAACAGAAAATTCAGTACGTCGCCGTCCTTGACGACGTAGTCCTTGCCTTCGGAGCGCATTTTGCCGGCTTCCTTGGCGCCGGCTTCGCCCTTGTATTTGATGAAGTCTTCAAAGGCGATGGTCTGGGCGCGGATGAAGCCACGTTCGAAGTCGGTGTGGATCACGCCGGCGGCTTGGGGCGCGGTGTCGCCCACGTGGATGGTCCACGCGCGCACTTCCTTGACGCCGGCGGTGAAGTAGGTCTGCAGGCCGAGGAGCTGGTAGCCGGCGCGGATCAGGCGGTTGAGGCCGGGTTCTTCCAGACCCAGGTCGGCCAGGAAGGCCATCTTGTCTTCGTCGTCCAGATCGGCCAGTTCGGCTTCGATCTTGGCGCACAGGGCGACGACCGGGGCGCCTTCTTTGGCCGCGTGTTCGCGCAGGCGGTCGAGGTAGGGGTTGTTCTCGAAGCCGTCCTCCATCACGTTGCCGACGTACATGGCGGGTTTGAGGGTCATCAGGCACAGGGGCTTGAGGAGCAGCTTTTCATCGTCGCTGAGCTTCATGGTGCGCGCCGGCTGACCTTCGTTGAGGTGGGGCAGCAGCTTTTCGAGCAGGGCGACAAGCTTTTGCGCGTCCTTGTCGCCGGCGCGGGCTTTCTTGTTTTCGCGGTGGATGGCTTTTTCGACGGCAGACATGTCGGCCAGCGCCAGTTCGGTGACGATGGTTTCGATGTCGGCGAGCGGGTCGACCTTGCCATTGACGTGGACGACATTCTCGTCGTCGAAGCAGCGCACGACGTTGACGATGGCATCGGTTTCGCGGATGTTGGCGAGGAACTGGTTGCCGAGGCCTTCGCCCTTCGAGGCGCCGGCGACGAGGCCGGCGATGTCGACGAATTCGACGATGGCGGGTTGGACCTTCTGCGGCTTGACGATCTCGGACAGGGCGTCGAGGCGCGGATCGGGCACTTCGACGATGCCGACGTTGGGCTCGATGGTGCAGAAGGGGTAGTTCTCGGCGGCGATGCCGGCCTTGGTGAGGGCGTTGAAGAGAGTCGATTTGCCGACGTTGGGCAGGCCGACGATGCCGCATTGGAGAGCCATGGAATTCCTTTGATGTTCAGGGCTTCCGGCAAGACAAGCCGGAAAACCCGCTATTGTAAAGCGGGTTACGGTTCATCCCAAGGGCGAAGTCGGCTCGGGCGGGCGATTGCCCCGACGCGGAGCCGCGCCGCTATCGGACCAGCATCAGGTAGATCAGCAGCAGGTTGAGCACTAGCGAGCCCGCCGCGAGCAGCTTGAGGCCGAGTTGCGGGTCGCGCTCGAGCAGCGGCGACTTGCGCGGCACGCTGAGCGGGCGGTGGGCGCCCCGTTCGAGGGCGAGGAGGAATTCCTCGGCGGTT
>JAQUCU010000273.1 GCA_028686055.1 Desulfuromonadaceae bacterium | reverse complement strand
GTTCGAGCTCAAGATTCAGCTCGGCGTCCAACCCGAAGTCGATACCGAAAATATCTTCAATGGGCGAGGAAAGGACATGGTTGAAGGTCAACCGGTTGGTATCCACTTCCCCCATGATGTCGATTTCCAGAAACCCGAACAGGCCGCTCGGCTGGAAACTGCTGGTCGCCGGCTCACGGTCCTTGTCGGTGGCCGTGAGCTTGAAAAACAAGAGTTCGCCTTCAGCATAGAACGGGGTCACGGTGGCGTTGTTCAACGGCTCCCCGTCCAGGAACGCCCCCACCTCCACCTCGATCTCCGGATCCTCGTCATCGTTGGTGGTGAGATAGAAGCCGTCCTCGAGGCTCAATCCCATCCCGAAGTCGTAGCTCCAATCGAGTTGCACGGCGAAGCCGCCGTCCACCTGCAAGCCGAAACCGGGCAGATCGATATCCAGCGGAATATCGATCCCCGTGCCGAAGGCGACACCGCCCAGGGGAATCTCAAACTGGATGGCGTCGGCATCGGCGTCATAACCGTCTCCCTCGGTGGGGACTTCGTCACCGGGCGCCCACACCTTCAAGAGATTGCCATCCACGTCGTACCATCCGACCTGAATGTCCTCGAGTTCCACCGTGCCGTCCCCGTCCGCGTCCCGGATGATGTTCAACTTGTCCGGGCCGAACACATCCCAGATGGAATCGCGGATAAACTCGATGGCCTTGCCCGGCCCGTTCAGTTTCTCCCTCAAATCCGCCAAAAATCCCGTCCGGATGTCACCGAGAAAATTGGCCGCCCCTGCCAGTTTGTCCCCGACCAGGGGGATATCCTGCACAAACCCCATGTCCAGGACGTCCTCCACCGCCCCCAGGCAGAAATCCACCCCGTCCAGGATGTAGGAAGGATCATTCAAGATGCTCAACAGAGAGAAATCCGGCAGGCTCAAATCCGGTAGATCGACAATGATGGCCTCCGGCGATGCCACCCCTGATCCGGCCAGCCCGCGGAAGGCCTCCAGCAGGGCCTCATCCCCCCAACCGCCGGGGGAAGGCTGATTGTTGGTATAGACATGGACTGGGTCGGCGCCCCAAAATCCGGGAATTTCCACCGGCAGGTAGATGTCAAAGCCACCCTTCAAATCGTAGGTAAAATTGTCCCCGATATCCTCGCTGAAGAGGTAAAAGCGGCCGTCGTCGCTTCCTCCCGACTGCTGGTCGATGCCGAGGGTGAAAGTGGCGAAATCGGCCGAGGTGACCCGGGCGCCGGTGGTATAGTAGTTTTGGCCGTTATCGTAATTCAGCACGCCGAGAAAGGCCGATCCGTCGGTGACTCCGATGCCGAAGGGGTTGAACATCAACTCCAGGTTCGTCCCTTCCACCTTGACGCCGATGGTCACCCGGGTTCCCGTGTCGTCGGTGACGGTCGTTGTGCCGTGGCCATCATAATCGTAGAGGAAGAAATCCACATCTCCTTCCATGATATCGGAGAAATCGATCCCGATATCCACGGTCATCTCCACGAAGGCATCCCAGGAAATATCAGCCCCGCCGGACACGAGTTCGTTGATGAAATCCCAGCCCGAACTGCCCCCGGCGCCGAACATGCCGATGATATCGCCGAGATTGAAGGCGAAGTTGAGGTTCATGTCGTCTTCATCGAGCAGGTCGGAAAGCACCTTCTCCCACTCGATGTGGAGCTTGAGCACCTCTTCGCCGTCCAGGGAAAGAACGAAGGCATCGGTATCGGTGATGCCCAGGGCATCCTCGATGATGTCTTCCACCTCCTGGAGGGCCGCGGCCGGGTCCTCGGCGGCCAGTTCGACCTTCTCTAGCAGGTCATCGACAAATTCAAATGCCTCGCTGATGCGGCGGTTGATGATGGGGATCTCGGTGTTGTAGAAGGAGGTCCCTTCCAGGGCCGTTTCGATGAACGCCACCCCGGTGCGGATGGCTTCGATGATGCTGGCGAAGTCCATGTCCCGCACGCTGAAGGCGTCGGAGAAATCGGGGATAACGATCACCACATGGTCCTGCTCCAGGTGCTGGTCGATCTCCGCTTCCGTGGCCTCGCCCTGGGTGATGACTTCGACATCGTCCCAGTTGAGAAGGTCCGGGATGGTGATCGAAACCTCCATTTCGTTCAAACCGGTTTCATCGAGCCCCGGGATGCCGGGGCTGACATCGAGGCCCTTCAACCGGGCCTCTCCGTACCCGGTAAAGTCGAACTGCAGGTTGTCGAAGAGCCCGCCGCTGATCAGGTCGGTGAAGGAAAACTCACGATCATCCTCGGTCTCTAGATTGCCGTCCTCATCCAGGGTGAGGCTCGCCTCGGCAAACAGATGAACCCCGGAGTCCGTGCCCGGCCCGCCCGCGGTCAGCTTGATGAAACCGAGCTTGGCCAGAAATTCGAGATCGTTCACATCCAGGGAGGCTCTACCGCCGACATGGGCGTTGTTGATCAGGAAGGTGATCCCTTCCTCGCCGGTGGGGCCGTCGAAGTCGATGACCCACTCAAACCCCGCCTCCACCGTCACCTTCACATCGGCGGTGGCGCTGGTGCCCAGCTCCAGGACATCGCCAAGGTCGAATCCCAGATCGATGGGGACATCCTTGAGATTGAGAAGATCATAGCTGAAATCCACGATGTCGCTCTGGGAAAGCATCCCCAGGTCCACCATATCGTAGAGGTCGAAACCCTCGAAGCCGAGGTTCTCGGCGGCCACGCTGGCCAGGTCCGTCAGGTCGCTCCGCCCGATCAGATTTTTTTCGATGAGATCGCTCAACGCCACGCTCACCAGGTCCGAGTCAAGGAGGTCGCTGAGCGAAATGGTCGACGCGCCCAGCGAATCGAGGGCGCCGGCGGTAATGAGACCCGCCGATTCAAGAGCGGATATGTTCAACACCTTGGCGGGATTAAACTCATCCCGGGCCAGAAACCCCATGGAAAGCGCATCGGCAAGGCTATGCCGTTTCAAATTGAGCAAATCGGACAGGTTGACGAAGTCGGCGTCCTGGGGCAGGTCTACCGCCTCGAAGGTCCCGGCATCCCGGTCGGTCCAGCGATAAAGCGCAACACCGGCGGCCACCAGGTCGGCCGCCGTGATGAGGCGTGAGGCGATCAAATCGTCAAAATCGATTTTCTTGCCGGCGAGAAAATCGGCGGTTGAAAGCAGGTCCACGTTAAACAGATCCTGCAAGGT
>JAQUCU010000069.1 GCA_028686055.1 Desulfuromonadaceae bacterium | reverse complement strand
CTGGTTGATGAAAGAGGCCGGGGCCAGACTGGCGGCCGAGTGGGGGGTTGATGAAACGCTTCTTGGACGGGGCTATGCAGTCTTGGCCTGTTTTGCGCGGGAAGGCGAATACCTGCTGCTGCGCTGCCATATTCCGCCTGATGATCTCAGCTTCCCGAGTCTGTCGAAAAAACATACCGCCGCTTTCCGCTTTGAGCGACAGATCATGAGTCTGATGGGGCTGACGCCGACCGGTCATTCCCACTCCGACCTGCGCCCCTGGATCAAGCACGAGGATTGGCCGGTTGACGCCTGGCCGCTGCGCAAATCCTATGATGCGGCCCGGCGCATGTCGCGTGCGGCGGGCGATTATAAGTGGGTGCGGGCCGAAGGTGAGGGGGTCTACGAGATTCCGGTCGGACCGGTGCATGCAGGGATCATCGAACCGGGACATTTCCGCTTCCAGGCTATGGGAGAGGATATCCTCAATCTGGAGGAGCGGCTGGGATACACCCATAAAGGGATCGAGAAGCGTTTTGAACAGCTCTCCTGGGGTGATGGGGCACGGCTGGCCGGGAGGGTTTCCGGCGATTCGACGGTGGCCCATGCGCTGGCCTACTGCCGGGCTGTTGAAACGCTTTCCGGGACGATCGTGCCGCCCCGTGCCGCCTGGCTGCGGGCGATCATGCTGGAGCGGGAGCGGATTGCCAACCATCTGGGGGATATCGGCGCCATCGCCAACGATGCCGCTTTTGCTTTTTTCCAGTATCAGTTCATGCGCCTGAAGGAGTACGTTTTGCGGGCTAACGGACAGCTGTTCGGCCATCGCTACCTGATGGACCGGACCGTGCCGGGCGGAATCTCTGCCGATCTGCCGGAGGACGGCACAGCTATGCTTGAGGAAGAGCTGGCGAAGCTGCTGGCGGAGTTCGAGCGGATCGTCACGATCTATGATCTGAATTCCTCACTGGATGATCGTCTGCGTGGTACCGGGGTTCTGGCGGCTGACATCGCTCGCGATCTTGGCACCGTCGGCTACGTTGCCCGTGCCAGCGGGCAGGGGCTGGACTGCCGTATCCAGGCGCCCTTCAGTCCCTACGATCAGATTCCTCCCCGCATGGTTGTGCTTGACTCATGCGATGTCCACGCCCGCGCCTGGGTACGGATCGAGGAGATCCGCGATTCGATCCGGCTGATCCGCGAGTTGCTGGCGACACTGCCTGATGGTGAAACGCTGACGCCGCTGGCGGTTGTTCCGCCTGACAGCAGCAGTCTGGCGGTTGTGGAGGGGTGGCGCGGGGAGATTGTCTACTGGCTGCAGTCCGATTTGCAGGGGGAGATCAACCGCTGCGCAATCCGCGACCCATCCAGCGTCAACTGGCTGGCCCTCGAACAGGCCGTCCATAACAACATCGTTCCCGATTTTCCGCTCTGCAACAAGAGCTTTAACCAGTCCTATTCGGGCCATGATTTGTAGGGGCGAAGCTGATTAAGGTGTTCCTCTTGTGGCTCACTACGAGCACGCGTGTGGGAGAAAGGGAGAAAGCGGGGCAGTAATAATCAGCCTGTCCCCTTATAGCGTTCTTATTAATGCTCTAATTTCGAAGGAGAGAATCTGAGCCATGCTGAGAATACTGCACCAGATATTCCGTACCGGGGTGGTGACCGAGCCGCTGCCGGAACCGGTTGAAACGGAACTGGCCCAGGTTGGCGGCCGGCTTGAAGAGGCGATCCGGCGTCGTTTTCATCGCAGCCTCGTGATTCGCGAGGTGGATGCCGGTTCGTGCAACGGCTGCGAACTGGAGATCATTGCCATGAACAATCCGATATACGACTGTGAACGCTATGGCATCCAGTTCACGGCGTCGCCCCGGTTTGCCGACCTTCTGCTGGTTACCGGTCCGGTGTCGTTCAACATGGAAATTGCGCTCAAACGTACCTACGACGCTACTCCTGCCCCCAAACTGGTCGTCGCGGTCGGGGACTGCGGCTGCAACGGCGGGATCTTCGGTGAAAGCTATGCCTCACTCGGTGCGGTTGCCAATGTCATTCCGGTAGACGCGCATATTCCCGGCTGTCCTCCGACGCCGGTGCAGCTGCTGCAGGGCATCCTGCGGCTGATAGAATGATTATAACAATTTCTGCTTGGCGCACAGATGGCGATGGGGATACTGAAGCTATGTCAATGGCGGGATTGAATGTTAACTGTCGGCGACAGTCAGGGAGAGCTGGAAACGGAGGGATTTTTCGACCTGTTCCATTAATCCCTTATTCACAAATCCGATCCGTTCCCCGACGACTGTGCTTTTGTCGATTGTGATTATGATATGCGAACTGATCTTGGTATCTTCGGGGAGACCGCATTTTGCGGCCGGCAGCAGGCACTCGAACTCGTAGATCTTGTCCAGGTTGGTGGTTGAGAGCGGGATGATCGTCACGACCGGTGAGTATTCGTTGCTGATGTTGTTGCTGATGACCAAACAGGGACAGCTTTCGTGCTGGCCGCCTCCGTTGTGTGTCAGATTGACCGGATAAATGCCGCCTCGTTTAAACATCACGCTTCTCCGTCACCGTATGTTCGAATTTTTTCAAAACCTGTACCGTCGCTTCGGCGGTCGCCTGGTACCCCTCGACTAAATCCTTGTAAACGGTCGCCTTGACGACCGCCAGCTTTTCACGTGCCGCTTCTTCAAGAAACTGACTGATGCCGCGGCCACCATAGAGCGCTTTTATGTCATCCACTATATCTGTCGGAAGTGTAATGTTGAGTCTGGTTACTGACATGTTTCTCTCCAAAACAACTTTAAAATTTAGCACACATAATAAACTATACTACATATATAAGTAAACACTGTATTTTTATATTGACGCATAGTGGCTCAAGGTTCACAATCCACCATTCAAAAACGTGCTGGCCCGCTTCACTCTCGTTTTACTCGTACCACGTTTCATTTCAAGGGGTTCCGTCATGCATTCGGCTCTGCAGGCTCTTCCTGATCCTGCAATTCTGGCTATTACCGCCGCACTCATCACCGGTTTTTCCGGTATTCCGGGTATATTTCTCCGCAGGCCGGGGGCAGGGCAGATCATCGCGGCCATCCTGACGCTGCTGTCCGCTCTGGTCGGCATTCCGGCGGCGTTGGCACTGCTATTTGCGAAAAGTACCGCCACCTATATTCTGAACTGGGGGCTGCCGTTCGGCTCCTGTGAGCTGGCTATCGATCCTCTTTCCTCCTTTTTTCTGATCCCCATTTTTCTGGTTGCTGCAGCCGGTTCGCTCTTTGCACTCGGTTATTGGCCGGCCGCCGAGCATCGCTCCACCGAATGCGGACTGACTTTTTTCTACGGAATACTGGCCTCATCCATGGCCATTCTGGTTACCGCCCGCAATGGGGTGTTCTTCCTGATGGTGTGGGAGATCATGGCGCTGTCTGCCTATTTCCTGCTGGTTACCGAGCACGAAAGTGAAGGTGTCCGTCGCGCCGGGATAGTCTATCTGATTGCGACCCACACCGGCAGTGCGGCTCTGTATGTACTCTTCTCGCTGCTGGCGGCGCAATCAGGATCGTTCCTGCTGCCTGCCGCCGGTTCCCTTTCTGCGCTGCCGCCGGCTGCAATGGTGATCGCCGTGGCAACCTTTGTCGGTTTTGGCGCCAAGGCCGGCATCATGCCTTTCCACATCTGGCTCCCATCGGCCCATGCCAATGCCCCCAGTCATGTCTCGGCGATGATGTCGGGTGTCATGCTGAAGATGGGGTTATACGGCATATTCCGCACCTTGACCTTTTTTCACGACCCGCCCCTGCTGTGGGGAGCTGTTCTTACGGTCGCCGGGATCAGCTCCGCTCTTCTGGGGATAGCCTTTGCGGTTGCCCAGCGTGACATGAAGCGGCTGTTGGCCTGCAGCAGTATAGAAAACATCGGCATCATCACCACCGGTCTCGGCGTGGCAATGATGGGAGTCTCCAGTCATAATGCTCCTCTCGCTTATCTGGGGATGGCTGGTGCTCTGCTGCATATCCTCAACCACAGCTTTTTTAAACCGCTGCTGTTCCTCGGTTCGGGGGTCATTATCCATGCTGCCGGCACACGTGAAATGAATCTGATGGGGGGGCTGGCCAAGGGGATGCCCCGAGCGGCACTGCTCTTTCTGGTCGGTTCGGTTGCCATTTGCGGTATCCCACCCTTGAACGGTTTTGTCAGTGAGTTTCTGCTCTATTTCGGATTTTTTTACCAGCTGCAGGCACCGAGCCTTGTCTATCTGGTGTTGCTGGCACCCCTGCTGGCTCTGGTCGGCGGACTTGCCGTGGTTGCCTTCACCAAGCTCTATAGTTCGGTTTTTCTCGGTACGCCCCGCAGCCATGGCGCTGCTCATCCGCATGAAGCCGGGCCGGCAATGCTGCTCCCTATGGGACTGTTTGCTTTGCTCTGCCTGCTGGTCGGTCTGCTGCCGCAGCAAGCGCTGCGCCTGGTCGCGCCCGCTATTACTTCATTTATGCCGCAGATGTCAACAGCGGTAAATGCCGCCGAGTATGGTGCTCTTCTGGGACGTATAAGCCTGATGGCACTAATCCTGATTATGCTTGCCGCTGCGGTGACCCTGTTCTGGTGGTGGCGATTGGGTAGTGCGCGGGTAAACTCGGCGCCTACCTGGGGGTGCGGTTATCAACGCGGGACTTCCCGCATTCAGTATGGAGCAACCTCCTTTTCAGAGCTGGCTGTTTCGGTCTTCAATGGCATTATCCGTCAGCGGATAACCCGCCCAAAACTGTCCGGTCTTTTTCCTGGTCCTGCAGACTGCGATGACAGGCCGACCGAGACGGTGCTGGAAAACGTCATCGCGCCGGTCTTTACGTTTGCCGGCGTATCGTTCGCCTTCCTGCGGCGTCTGCAGCATGGACAGATGCATGTTTATATGATCTATATCTTTGTCACCCTGTTTATTCTGATGCTTTGGGCCCATTAACGGGAGCATTGGGGAGAGAGACCATGGCCAACAGTATCATTCATATCTTCCTGGCACTCGTTATGCCGCCGCTGCTGCTGGGAGTGATCGCTAAAACCAAGGCTGCCTTTGCCGGACGGGTCGGCGCGCCGTTTCTGCAGCCGTACTACGACATCCTTCGCCTGCTGCACAAAGGCAGCGTCTTCAGTACGACCACCACCTGGATCTTTCGTGCGGGCCCGATCGTCACGCTGGCAACAACAGCGGTTGCCGCCATGCTGATTCCCTTTGGCGCACACCCGTCTCCATTTTCATTTCAGGGCGATATGATCCTGTATGCCTATCTGTTTGCACTCGGACGTTTTTTTACGATGGCGGCAGCCTTGGATACCGGCTCCAGTTTTGAGGGTATGGGATCGGCACGCGAGGCGACCTACTCCTGTCTGGCCGAACCGACCCTCTTCTTTGCCCTCATCACCCTGTCTCGTCTCTCCGGCTCATACTCTCTGTCCCCGATGCTGGTCAACATCAGCTTTGGCGTCTGGCTTAACAACGGTGCAGCACTCCTGATGCTGGTCGGCGGGATGTTCATCATCCTGCTGGCTGAAAACTGCCGCATTCCGTTTGATGATCCGACCACGCACCTTGAACTGACGATGATCCACGAGGTTATGGTGCTTGATCATAGCGGTCCGGCTCTGGCAATCATTCATTATGCTGCTGCCCTGAAGCTGTTCGTTCTTGGCGCCTTTTTCGTCCATCTGGCCCTTCCATACGCAACCGGCAATCCGTACCTGGACTGGGGACTTTTCATTATTTCCATGCTGGAGCTGGCCGTTGTGATCGGAATTGTCGAGTCGGTTATGGCCCGATTGCGGCTGATTCGCATTCCGCAACTGCTGGTGGCCGCCACTATTCTTGCCGCATTTTCTACACTGCTCGTCATCAGGTGATGTCATGATTACTATAGCCGATCAATTTCTTGTGCTGGTACTGCTGATCAATTTTGTTGTCCTCGGGACCAGCCGTTTGATTTTCTCGATCCGTGCCGTGGCGGTTCAGGGTGTTATCCTGGGGATACTGCCGGCCCTGATCCATCCTTTTTCGTGGCATCTGGTCGGGATTATTTCCATGATCCTGATTACCAAGGGGGTTGTGATTCCTCTCCTCTTGAACCGGGCTGTGCGCTCAGCCGAGATTAAACGTGAAGTGGAACCTTTTCTGGGCTATGTTCCCACGCTGCTGCTGGGGGCGGTTTTTACCGCTCTTTCATTCGGTTTTGCCGGCAAACTGCCGATGCTGGCGGAACACCAGAACTACATGTTTGTTCCGGCATCGATTGCCACGCTGATGACCGGTTTTCTGATCCTGACGACCCGGCGCAAAGCCATTTCACAGGTGCTTGGCTATCTGATCCTGGAAAACGGCATCTTCATCTTCGGCCTGCTGCTGGCTGAAGCGATGCCGATCATGGTCGAGGCGGGGGCGCTCCTTGACCTGCTGGTCGGCACCTTTGTCATGGGAATCGTCATTAATCACATAAGCCGGGAATTTTCTTCGCTGGATACCTCGCGGCTGACATCCCTGAAAGAGGAGTAGTATCATGCTTGCTGCACTGATCATTCTGCCGCTCCTCGGAGCTGTCGTTACCTGGCTGATTCCCTCTGACCGTCTGCGCCCGATTGTGCTGTCAGTTTTTGCTTTCGGGCATCTGGGAATAACGCTGAGGCTGCTGATTGCTACGCCGCCTCCGTCTGCCGGCGGCTGGTTTAACCTGGATGCGCTTGGCAAGATTGTTCTGCTCAGTACCAGTGTCCTGTTCTTTTTCTGTGCAATCTATTCAATCGGCTACCTGGCCTACCGGCTGGAACGTTCCAACCGCGTCCTCTGTATGGGTCTGCTGATATGCCTCTCCGCTGCATCCATGGTCACCATTACCCACCATCTCGGTCTGCTCTGGGTCGCACTGGAAACAACCACCATCTCCATGACTCCGCTGATCTATTTCAACCGGAATGCCAGGTCAATAGAAGCTACCTGGAAATACCTGCTGATCTGTTCGGTGGGGGTCGCCCTGGCCTTGATCGGTATCTATTTTCTTGCCTACTCCACGATCGTCGCCAGGGTGGAACCGTCTCTGCTGCTTGATGATCTGATACGCGATGCCGACAAGCTCTCCTCCGGCTGGGTGCATGCTGCTTTTGTCTTTCTGCTGGTTGGATTCGGTTCCAAAATGGGTCTGGCGCCACTGCATACCTGGAAGCCGGATGCCTACGGTGAATCTCCCGGTCTGGTCGGTGCCATGCTGGCCGGCGGTCTCGTGAATCTGGCCTTCCTCTCCCTGCTGCGCGTCTATCAACTCTGCCTGGCGACCAGGGAGATCCTGTTTTTTCAGAATGCACTGGTTGTCATGGGGCTGATTTCGATGCTCTTTGCCGCCATTTTCATGGCCCGGCAGGCAGATTTCAAGCGCATGCTGGCCTACTCCAGCGTCGAGCATGTCGGCATCATGGCGGTTGCTCTCGGGTTAGGTGGCAAGGCAATCTTCGGCGCGCTGTTCCATATCCTTGCCAACGGCCTCACCAAAGGGGTGCTGTTCCTGTCATCAGGCAATATCCATCGCTCCTATAACAGTAAAAGCACCGATCACGTCCGCGGGGTGCTGCGGCGCCTCCCCTGGTCGGGTGGGATCTTTCTGGCCGGTTTTATTGCCATCACCGGGTCACCTCCGTTTGCACCTTTCATCAGTGAATTTACGGTCGTCAGCAGCGCCTTCATTCAGGGACGTGCCGTGGTAGGCGCCCTGTTTCTGGTGTCGCTGGGGATCATCTTTATCGGAATGGCACTGACGGTGCTGCCGATGGTGATGGGTGAAGCTCCGGCGGATAGTGAAACGACCTCCTACCGTGACACGATATGGACCGTCGCTCCGCCGCTTGCCCTTCTAGTGCTGGTGTTTGTGCTGGGAGTATGGATACCGGATCCGTTGATGACGCTGTTGCGTGACGCATCCGCGCTTCTGGAGGTGCGGCAATGAGCCACGGTATGAAAACATTTTATAACGGCACCTCGTTTGGCCGGGATGAAATTCCGGTTCCTGATAACGACACCTTCTTTCAGTCTGTTTTGGATGCGATCACGTCGGGCTGGCGGGTCTGCTCCTATTTCGGCATTCCGAATGCCGCCGGGGCAACGCTGTACTGCATTATGTCCTCACGTGCCGGAAGCGGAACTCTTGGGATTACCTCCACATCCGTCGGCCGTTCCTTCCCTTCACTGGCTGCCGCCTGTCCCCAGCTGCAAATGTTTGAACGGGAGATCGCCGAGCAGTGCCTGACCCGGCCTGAAGGACACCCATGGTTCAAACCGGTACGATTTCAAAAGCCTCTCTGCGACGGAAAGGGGTTCTGGAGCGAAACTGACGGCGGCGGCCTGCTTCCAGGAGTGACGGATTTCTACCGTGTTGATGGTGATGAAGTCCATGAAGTTGCTGTCGGTCCGGTACATGCCGGTATTATCGAGCCGGGGCATTTCCGCTTTCAGTGCCACGGAGAAGAGGTCTTTCACCTGGAGATTGCTCACGGATTCCAGCATCGGGGCATAGAATGGTCGCTGATTGGCGGCCCGACAATGCGCAGCATGCATCTGATGGAAACAATTGCCGGTGATACTACGGTTGGCCATGCTCAGGCCTACTGTATGAATATGGAAACGCTGGCCGGCATCTTTGCGTCGCCACGAGCCGAAACAGTACGAGGGATAGCACTTGAGCTGGAACGACTGGCCAATCATATCGGCGATCTGGGGGCGATTTCCGGAGATACCGGCTACCTGCCGACATCCTCCTTTTGCGGCCGGATCCGGGGAGATTTTCTCAATATGACCGCACTGCTCTGCGGCAGCCGGTTCGGGCGCGGACTGCTTCGTCCGGGCGGCATCGGCTATGATTGTGATACAGCTATTGCCGAAGAGATGCAAAAACGGCTGCAGACCGGACGCGAAGAGATTACCCAGGCCATCAATCTGCTCTGGAGTGCCCCGTCGGTTATGGCACGTCTGGAAGATACCGGCGTGGTCTCGGAGGTGGATGCCCGCGAAATCGGTCTGGTCGGTCCGGCGGCAAGAGCGTGCGGGCTGAACCGCGATGTGCGCCGCGATCACCCCTTCGGCATCTTCCGCATGAGTCAGATTCCTGTTATCACCGGCAGCAGTTGTGATGTCTATGCCCGTACAATGGTCCGGTGGCTTGAGGTGCAGCGTTCACTTGATTTCATCGATGAACAGGTGCGTCATCTGCCGCGTGGCGGTTATCAGACAAAAATGAGGCCGATTGCTGCTGATTGCTGTGCTGTTGCCCTGACCGAGGGGTGGCGCGGAGAAATTTGCCATACCGCCCTGACCGATGGGGAGGGGCGTTTTGAACGCTACAAGATTGTCGATCCTTCGTTTCATAACTGGAGCGGGCTGGAGCTTGCTTTGCGCAACCAGCAGATTTCCGACTTTCCGCTCTGTAACAAGAGCTTCAATCTGTCGTACTGCGGTTTTGATCTGTAAACTGTAGTTTGTAAAACTGGAGCCTGTATGATAAAAGCTGTTCTTGCACGTTTTCGTCAGGGGCATCGTACCTTCGCATATCCCGATGCCCCGCTGCCGCTGCCGCCCCGCTTTCGCGGGCTGCCGCTGCTGGATGCGTCCCGCTGCGGTGAGGGGTGCCGAGCCTGTGCCGCCGCCTGTCCATACGGTGCGATTTCCGCCTCCGGTCTTCTGGCACTTGATATGGGGAAGTGTCTTTTCTGCGGTGACTGCGCCGCCGCCTGTCCTGACGATGCGGTCAGGTTCTCAACGGATGCACGTCTTTCCAGCCGCAGCCGCGATGGCTTGACAGTGACAGCGGGTGAACAGTATCATCCGGCGGGTGCGCTGGAAGGAAAACTGCTGCGTCTGTTCGGACGTTCGCTCAAACTGCGGGAGGTCAGCGCCGGCGGCTGTAACGCCTGCGAGGCCGATACCAATGTTCTCTCCACGATCGGGTGGGATCTGGGGCGTTTCGGCATTCAGTTCGTTGCCAGTCCACGTCATGCTGACGGTCTGTTTGTGACCGGCCCCGTTACAGAAAACATGCGCCTGGCGCTGCTGGATACCTATGCTGCAATTCCGGAACCGAAGCTGGTTATCGTAGCCGGCGCCTGTGCGATCAACGGCGGTCCGTTCAAGGATCACACCGAGGTACACAACGGCGCTGATGGACTGGTGCCGGTAGATCTGTACATCCCCGGCTGTCCGCCCAGTCCGCTGACAATTCTGGACGGGCTGTTGAGGCTGGTGGGGCGTGTCAAGGATTAACTATTTTAGCTGGATAACGGAAAAGCAACACCCATTTTACTAAGGAGATTTGTATGGATCAGCTGAAACAGGATAACTATCTGCAAGAATGGAAAGAGCTGGAAACATGTGCAGAACAGATGCTGCCGATTATCGGCCGTCTGTACCGTGATCATAATATTGTCCTGACCCTGTACGGGCGGACTCTTGTTCACAGCACGGTTATCGACATCCTCAAGGCGCACCGCTTTGCCCGCATGATTCTCGATTCCGAACTCAGCGTTATCGAAACCTACCCGCTGCTGGCAGCAATGGATAAGTTGGATCTTGCCCCGGGGAGGGTGGATCTGGGTAAATTGACAATTCAGTATCAGAAAACGGGTGGAAAGCTTTCAGCGGATGATTTCATCAAGCAGGAACTGGCTCAGATAAATACGGGCCGCAGCGCAGTGCGCTCGGAGCCGCAGGATATAGTACTGTACGGTTTCGGACGTATCGGGCGACTGCTGGCACGCATTCTGATCGAAAAGGCAGGCAGCGGTGAAAAGCTGAGGATCAGGGCGGCGGTAGTGCGCAAGGGCGGGGCGGATGATCTGCTGAAACGCGCCAGTCTGCTCCGCCGCGATTCTGTTCATGGCCAGTTTAACGGAATCATTACGATAGACGAGGAAGAAAATGCCATCATCGCCAACGGTAACATGATCCGGATCATCTACGCTGATGCTCCAGAAAAAGTTGATTATGCCCAGTACGGTATCCATGATGCAATTTTGATCGATAATACCGGCAAGTGGCGTGATCGTGAAGGACTGGGGCGTCATCTGCAGGCGCCAGGGATTGCAAAGGTTATTCTTACCGCGCCAGGCAAGGGTGATATCCCCAATATTGTCGCAGGTATCAATGACAGCCTTATCACCGCAGAGGAAACGATATTCTCCGCCGCCAGCTGTACAACAAATGCGGTTGTTCCGGTAATTAAGGCGATTAATGACCGTTTTGGTATCGTTCACGGGCATCTGGAAACCTGCCATTCCTATACAAATGACCAGAACCTGATCGATAACTACCACAAGGCCTCCCGTCGCGGCCGCAGTGCCCCTCTGAATATGGTCATAACCGAAACCGGAGCTGCCAAGGCTGTTGCCAAGGTAATCCCGGATCTTTCCGGTAAGCTGACAGGGAACGCGATCCGCGTGCCGACCCCGAATGTTTCTCTGGCGATCATGAACCTGGAGCTGGCACATGCTGTTGACGTTGAAACCATCAACAGCTATTTGCGCAACATGTCGCTCGATTCTCCGCTGCAGAACCAGATTGATTTCACCAATTCTCCCGAAGTCGTCTCGAGTGACTTTGTCGGCTCACGTCATGCCGGTGTCGTCGATTCACTTGCGACAATCGCCGAGGGGACCCGTTGTGTCCTCTATGTCTGGTATGACAATGAATTCGGTTACAGCTGCCAGGTGGTCCGCATGGTTCAACAGATGGCGGGTTTGGATCTCCCCACCCTGCCGAACTGAGGGGCTGTTGCAACTCTGACTGGTTGAGTCGGTTCATCAAGAGGCATCCAGTATGATAACCGGAACAAGCCCCCCGCGTTCTGCGGGGGGTAATCACACCGACTATTTTCCGCCGAAATGAACCGCCAGCCAGATCGTTTTCTGCACATTGTCGGTCCGCTCCACACGATGGCGGCAGCCGGCTGGAATCGTGACATGGTCGCCAGGTTCCAGAACCACCGGCTGGGTGCCGTCACCAAACAGGAGCGTCGCCCTCCCTGAGACCAAAAGTACCCACTCATCCCACCCCTGATCATACCACTGGTCCGGCGGCGTTGCATGCCCGTCAGACACGATCCTTTCAATGCGGATCTTTCCCGATTCAGCCAGAGTTTGAAACAACTCAGCCTGCAGTGTCGTGGGGATATCGCTGAACAGATTGTGTGTCTGAGGAATCATATTTTTCCTTTGAATCATCTTGGTAGTCCCTGCTTTTTGCCGATCGGCATCTCCACTCAGTCTTTTCCTGATACTACCACTGAAATACTCTGTTTCAACGATAAACAGGATGCATGGCCGAACGCGGTTGTCAGCGGTTTTTAGTTACACGGGAAATAATAATGTACGTGATATTGTTCTGGTCTGCGACCGCGTACTTTGTTAAATTGCATGCCACTATACGCTGAAAAGAGGCTGGTATGCCTGAAAAACCGAAACTGGCGGTCTACTGGGCCGCATCGTGCGGCGGCTGTGAGATTGCGGTTGTTAACCTGCACGAGAAACTTCTCGCCGTGGATGCGGCGCTGGATTTCATGTTCTGTCCCTGCCTGCTGGACACCAAGAAAAAGGATATTGAGGCGCTCCCGGACCGGGACATTGCCGTGACCCTCTTCAATGGTGCCCTCCGCACCGAGGAAAATGTTGAAATGGCCCATCTGCTGCGGCGCAAATCACAAATCCTGATCGCTTTCGGTTCGTGTGCCAAAGGGGGATGTATCCCGGCTCTGGCCAACTTCACCACGAAAGGCGAACTGCTCAATACCATCTATATTGACAATCCTTCGGTTGATAACCCTGCAGCGATTCTCCCCTCCGGCACGACCACTTTTCCCGAGGGGGACATTCACCTGACGCCGCTGTTGAGTCGCGTGAAGCATCTGGCCCAGGAGGTTGACGTGGATTATTATATCCCCGGCTGCCCCCCTGAGTCGCATCAAATCTGGAATGTGATCGGTATGATCCTCTCCGGCGATCTGCCACCCCGTGGGAGCACGGTCGGCTGCGGCACTCTGACCGTCTGTGACGACTGCGACCGGACCAAGGAGGAAAAACGCATTACCGCCTTCCGGCGCAATTATGAATTTTACCCCGAATCCAAGACTTGTCTGCTCGAACAGGGGCTGCTCTGCATGGGAATTGCCACCAGAAACGGCTGCGGCGCCCCCTGTACCAAGGCCAACATGCCCTGTACCGGCTGTTACGGTGCACCGGACGGAATCAGCGACCAAGGGGCAAAGATGGTTGCTGCACTTGGCTCGGTGATGGATATCGGCGATACGGCCGGCCTGTCGGAAGAGGCCATCGCCGAACGGGTGGACGACTTTCTGAAAACAATTCCCGACTATGCCGGACTGTTCTACAAATACACCCTGGCCA
>JAQUCU010000272.1 GCA_028686055.1 Desulfuromonadaceae bacterium | reverse complement strand
TCCCACTTGTTTACGACAAAAACACATCCCTTGCCTGCTTCATGAATATAACCGGAAATACGTTCATCCTGTTCAGTAACACCTTCATCTGCATCAATAACCATCAGCACGACATCGGCACGTTCGATACTGCGCAGGGCATCACAGACGCTGTATTTTTCCAGTTTTTCAGTCGTCTTTCCCTTGCGGCGAATACCGGCGGTATCGATCAGAACATACGGCTTTTTGTTGCAGGTAAAGGGAGTGTCAATCGAGTCACGGGTGGTGCCGGCGGTCGGATTGGCCACGACCCTTTCAAAGCCGAGCAGACGGTTGACCAGTGATGACTTACCGACATTCGGTCGTCCCACCACCGCAATACGGGTGATATTTTCTTCAGGATCAGCAACATCCGCCGGAGGAAATACCCCCATGATATTTTCAACCAGATCGATGACACCGCGATTGTGCTCGGCCGAAATGGTGTATAGTTCTCCAACCCCGAGGGAATAGAATTCTGCCGACTCATTCTCCAGCTTTTCGCCATCAACCTTATTCACAACAAAAAACACCGGTTTCTTGACGCGGCGCAACATCTCGGCCACCTCAATATCCGCCGGAGTCAGGCCGCTCCTCGCATCCATCATAAAAATGATGACGTCCGCCTCTTCAATGGCCAGTTTCGACTGTTCCCGCATCTGCTGTAGCAGACGGTTTTCGGTTACCGGTTCAAAGCCACCGGTATCGACAAGAATAAACGATTTTTCGAAGCGGGTAATATTGGCGTAGTTGCGGTCACGAGTAACTCCCGGGGTATCGTCGACAATAGCACGACGATGTCCCAGCAGACGGTTGAACAGGGTTGATTTGCCCACATTGGGGCGGCCGACGATGGCGACTAAAGGTTTCATTCGTATCCCAGTTCTCTTAATTTGGACGGCCGTTCGCTCCAGTTTTCAACAACCTTGACGAACAGTTCCAGATACACCTTGGTATCAAGCAGACGCTCGATATCCTGACGGGCCTGAGTGCCGATTTTTTTCAGCATCTCACCCCTGGTGCCGATTATGATACCCTTCTGGGTATCACGCTCCAGCATGATCGCCGCCGCAATTGCGATGACACCATTCTCCCGCTCAATAAAACTCTCCACAACAACCGCCGTCGAATACGGCACCTCGTCACGGGTCAGCCGGAAGACTTTTTCGCGAATCATCTCCGCCACGATAAATTTTTCCGGCATATCGGTCAGGATATCATCGGGGAACATTGCCGGCCCTTCCGGAAGGTAGCCGCTGACAACCGAAACCAAATGATCAACGCCGTCATTGCGCCCAGCCGATACAGGAACAATTTCCTTGAAAGGATGTAACGCTGCCCAGTCGGCGATCTTTTTCAACACCTGATTCTTATCGGAGAGCAGATCGATCTTGTTGATAACAAGCACGACAGGAATCTTCACCTTGCCAAGAACATCCTGGATAAAGGCCGGATCGGCAGCAGTTGTCGCTTCAACAACCAGCATCAGAAGATCCACCCCGCTGATAGCCGAACGCGCCACATCCACCATGCTTCTGTTCAGACGCGAACGACCGGCGTGAATGCCGGGAGTATCGATGAAAACAATCTGACCGCCTGGAATATTATGAATCCCCTGAATCCGGTTGCGGGTCGTCTGGGGCTTGTCCGAGGTAATGACAATCTTCTCGCCGATAATGCTGTTCAACAGAGTAGATTTGCCAACATTGGGGCGACCGATAATTGAGACAAAACCTGATGTAAACTTCTTGTTATTCATGTAGTTATATACCATTCCTTCATATTTTACTTCTTTATCCAGGCATCCCGTAATGTCACAATACGGTTGAAAACAAGCTTGCCGGGTTGTGAATCCTTCGGATCCTGACGGAAATAGCCCATACGCTCAAACTGATAACGGGTTTCAACATCCGTTCGGGCAAGGTCAGCTTCAAGCTTGCAGTCGGAAAGCGTTTCAACTGAAGCTGGATTAAGAAACTGCTTGTAGTCGGCCCCTCCACGGTCAGGGTTGGGGTCATTGAAGAGCCGGTCGAACAGCCGCACTTCTGCGGACACGGCGTGGGCAGTTGAAACCCAGTGAATGACCCCCTTAACCTTCCGGCCATCAGCGGTGTGTATGCCCTCGCGCGACGCGGGATCGTAGTCGCCGTGCAATTCTATGATGGCACCTTGAGCATTTCTGACAACACCGGTACATTTTACAATATAACCGGCGCGCAACTTAACTTCGCCTCCAACCGTCAGGCGGTGGAAACCTTTGCTCGGTGTTTCCATGAAATCATCAGCATCTATCCAGAGCTCACGGCTGAAGTAAATGGTACGGCTTCCCATCTCCGGCTTCTGGGGATGATTGGCAGCCTGCAGCTCTTCGGTCCGATCAGCTGGGTAATTATCGATTACCAGCTTGATGGGACGCAGTACAGCCATGGCTCGCGGGGCAGATTCATTAAGATCGGCCCGTACGCACTCTTCCAGAATGGATATATCGATCCATGAATCGCTCCGTCCGACACCGATCTGTTCGCAGAATGCTCGTACTGCTGCCGGCGTGTAGCCGCGTCGCTTGATCCCTGCCAGAGTCGGCATGCGCGGGTCATCCCAGCCCCTGACAATGCCGAGCTGCACCAGCTCCTGCAGTTTTCGCTTGCTCATAACCGTGTAGGTCAGGTTCAGCCGGGCAAATTCATACTGACGCGGTCGCGCCGGAACCGGCAGGTTGTCCAGAAACCATTCGTAAAGCGGCTTATGTGATTCGAATTCAAGGGTGCAGATCGAATGGGTAATCCCCTCGATCGCATCGGTCTGCCCGTGCGCAAAGTCGTACATCGGGTAGATTTTCCAGGCATCGCCGACATGCGGGTGTGGCGTATGGAGAATGCGGTAGAGGACCGGATCGCGCAGACTGATGTTGGGCGAAGCCATGTCGATCTTCGCACGGAGGACTCTCGTGCCGTCCGGGAATTCTCCGGCACGCATCCGGCTGAACAGCTCCAGATTCTCTCCCACCGAACGGGTGCGATACGGGCTTTCTTTTCCCGGTTCAGTCAGCGTACCGCGATAGGCGCGAATCTCCTCGCCGCTCAGATCCTCGATGTACGCTTTCCCATTTTTAATCAGATAGATAGCCCACTGGTACAACTGTTCAAAGTTGTCGGAAGCATAATAGAGATGCTT